>CALRQM020000083.1:0-9430 GCA_943370335.1 Bordetella parapertussis
GTCCCGGAAGGGCTCCCGGGCCCGCTCCAGCAACAGCCGCCGGCAGCGTTCCGGCGCCAGACCGAGACGCTCCCGCAGCAGGCCTTCGGAGGCCTGGTTGATCGCCAGGGGCACCGGCGCCCGGGCGGACGCCGGCTCCCCGTGCCGCGCGAACCGAAGCACCGGCAGCCAGATCAGCACCAGTTCGGGGGGGACCTGCAGCGCCGCGGCCAGCTCCCCGGGGCCGCGCCACTGGATACCGTCGCGCTGCATGGCGATCAGCCGATCGACCAGATCGGGCCGGCAACCCGGCAACCGCAGCCAGTCGGCCGCGGCGGCCACGTTGACCTCAAGCGTCCAACCCAGGGCGGCCGCGTGACGCACCTCAGCGGCATCGCGCAGCCGCAGGTCGGGGTTGTGGGCCAGCTTGAGGGCGAGCAGCTCCCGCTCCACCGCCTCGTCGGCAGCTGCCGCTGGCGGCGGGGGGAGCTGCCCGGTGGCCACCAGCAGCTTCCGGGCCAGGGGATCCAGCCAGTGGCGCCCTGCCATCGAGGCCCACCTGCATGCACGTCGGGCCTGAAGCTAGCGGGTGCCTCCTGTCCGGGGCCAGTCGACCAGGCCCAGCTGCAGGCCGGTGACCACCGCCTGGATGCGACCGCTGACCCGCAGCTTGAGGAGCACGTTCCGCACGTGGGTCTTGACCGTGTCGACCGACACCATCAGCTCCCCGGCGATCTCGGGATTGCTCAGGCCCCGCACCACCCGGTCGAGCACCTGCCGTTCACGGGCACTGAGCCGCTCGTGCCCGGCGGCGGGCTCCTGGCCGGCGCGGTAGGCGCCGACCAGGGAACGGTCCAGGTACATCCCGCCACCGAGAACCGCGTGCAGGGCCTGCAGCCCGGCACCGTGCAGCAGCCGCGACTCCGGCACGATGGCGTCGCAACCGGCGCGCAGGGCCGCCTGGATCAGGGCCAGCTGGTGCTCCTGGGACACCACCAGCAGGGTGCGTACCTCGGGATGGCGGCGCTTGGCCTGCACCACCACGTCGACGCCGCAGCCTTCCTCCAGGCGGTCGCTGACCAGGAGCAGGCTGGGTTGGTGCCGGCGCACCAGGGCCAGCCCCTCGGCGGCGGTGGTGGCGGCACCCAGGATCCGGGCCGGGGTTCCCATCAGCAGGGCCACCTGGGCCCGGCTGCCCAGGCAGAGCACCAGCCGGATCCCTTTCAGCAGGGCCAGTCCCTGGCGGACATCGTCACGCACCTGGGGCAGCAGGGGGGTGAGGTCCAAGGGAACAGGGGGCTCGGCCGCCCCAGCAGATGGAGATCCATCTTCAACAGATGCTGCGCATCCATTCGGTAGCGGCCATGGCGCGATTACGTGGATCCGCACTCCCCAGGCCCCCCCGGCCTCTGCAGAATCGATCTCTCAAGCAGCCCGGAGCCGACGTCCCCCATGGCTTTCTTCGACTCCGAGATCGTCCAAGATGAGGCGAAGCGGCTGTTCAGCGATTACCAGCAGCTGATGCAGCTCGGCAGCGAGTACGGCAAGTTCGACCGCGAGGGCAAGAAGCTGTACATCGAACGGATGGAGGAGATGATGGAGCGCTATCGGGTGTTCATGAAGCGCTTCGAACTGTCCGAGGATTTCCAGGCCAAGCTCACCGTCGAACAGCTGCGCACCCAGCTCGGCCAGTTCGGCCTCACCCCGGAACAGATGTTCGAGCAGATGACCCTCACCCTGGAGCGCATGAAGAGCCAACTGGACGCCGAAGGCTGACCCTCCGTGAAGGATGTCGTTGTTGTCGGAGCTGGGCTGGCGGGGCTGGTGGCGGCACGGCAGCTGCGCCGGTCCGGCCTGTCGGTGGGGGTGATCGAGGCGGCGCCTTCGGTGGGGGGCCGCATGGTGCGCACCCCCCTGTCATTGGAGGAGGCCCGGACGCCGGCCTGGGTCGACCTGGGCGGTCAGTGGGTGGGACCCAGCCATTCCCGATTTCTGGCCCTCCTGGAGGCCCACGGTCTGCGCCGTTTCCCCTCCCCCCACGGCGGTGAAACCGTCCTCTGCTTCGGCTCCCATCGCTGCACCTTCAGCGGCTTCTTCCAGGGGTTCCCGGAGGGGCAGCCGCCGTCGGTCCCCAGCCGCGACTGGGACGACGCCATGGCGGCCCTGAAACAGTTCCAGGTGCTGGTGGCGTCCCTGCCCGAAGGCCATCCCCATCACCATCCCGATGCCGCCGCCCTCGACCGGCTCAGCTTCCAGGACTGGATCGATGCCCACACCCACACCCCCTTCGCCGCCTGGTACTTCGCCTATTTCTGCCGGGCCGTCGGCTTTCTCGGGCCAGCGGAGCCGGATCAGGTGTCGCTGCTGCACGTGGCCTGGGGGCAGCGCACGGCGTCCCAGGGGGACCACCCCGAGGAGGACCTGATCCACGGCGGTGCCGGCCAGCTGCCGGCGTTGCTGGCCGAAGGCCTGGGGGATGCCCTGGTGCTGGGGGAGCCCGTGCGGGCCATCCAGCAGCCCGACGGTGAGGCGGCTGTCGAGGTGATCACCGATCGCGCCAGCCACCGCTGCCGGGCCGTGATCGTGGCCATGCCGCCGGCACGGGCGGGCGCCATCCGCTTCACGCCGGCGTTGCCGGCCGACCGGCTCGCCCTGCAGGAGGGGATGGCCATGGGGAACTGCTCCAAGGTGCTGATCGCCTACGGGCGGCCCTGGTGGCGGGAGTCGGGACTCGCCGGCATCGGCATCGGCGATCGCCCCTGGGTGGAGCTGTGCGCCGACAGCTCCGACCCGGAGACGGGCCTGGGGGTGCTGGCCGCCTTCGTGGTGGGTCGCCGCCGGGAGCGGTGGTCCGCCCTGGGGGCGGAGCAGCGCCGCGCCGCGGTGCTGGAGGATCTGGCCGCGTACTTCGGCCCGATGGCCCTGGAGCCGCTCGACTACGTGGAGAAGAACTGGCCCGAGGAACCCTTTGTCGGCGGGGCCTTCGCCGCCTGGATGCCCCCCGGGCTGTGGACCCGCAGCGGCGATGCCCTGCTGCGGCCCCACGGCCGGGTGTACTGGGCCGGAACGGAGGTGGCGGAGCGCTGGCCAGGTTTCTTCGAGGGTGCCGTCGACACCGGCGAGAGGGCAGCGGCCGCCGTGGCCGCCCTGCTGGGCTGATCAACCGGAGCACCATGGCTGCCTACCATCACCCCAGGCAGCCGGCTGGCGTTGATGGGCGAAGCACTCCCGGCGAAGCAGACGGATCCACCGGCCCTGCCCGAAGCCCTGGCCAGGGGCATCGCCGACCTGTTTCCCGCGGGCCGGGATCCCGACCCTGACCAGCGCCTGGAGGCCCGGCTGGCGGAGTCGGCACGCCAGGGGCGGCCGCTTCGGGTGAAGCTGGGCATCGACCCCACCGGCAGCGACATCCACCTCGGCCACAGCCTCCTTTTCCGCAAGCTGCGGGCCTTCCAGAACGCCGGCCACACGGCCGTGCTGATCATCGGCGACTTCACGGCCCGCATCGGTGATCCCACCGGCAAGAGCAGCACCCGGGTGCAGCTCGACGCGGCGGCGGTGGAGGCCAATGCCGCCACCTACCTGGCCCAGCTGGGCCAGGGCCAGCCCCCCGAGCGCGCCCTGCTCGATTTCGACACCCTCGGCCGGCTGGAGGTGCGCCGCAACTCCGAGTGGCTCAAAGGCCTGGATCTGCCACAGGTGATCGAGCTGCTGGGCATCAGCACCGTGGGCCAGATGCTGGCCAAGGAGGACTTCGCCAACCGCTACGGCTCGGGTACCCCCATCAGCCTGCACGAGTTCCTCTACCCCCTGCTGCAGGGGTACGACTCGGTGGCGGTGCAGGCCGATCTTGAACTGGGCGGCACCGACCAGAAGTTCAACGTGGCGATGGGGCGCGACATGCAGCGCCATTTCGGCCAGCGGCCCCAGTTCGGGCTGCTGCTGCCAATCCTGCCCGGCCTCGATGGGGTGCAGAAGATGAGCAAGAGCCTGGGCAACACGGTGGGGTTAGTGGAGGACCCCCTCTCGATGTACTCCAAGCTCGAGAAGGTCCCGGATGCGGTGGTGGGGGACTACCTCACCCTGCTCACCGACCTGGACACGGCGGCGCTGCCCAGCGGGCCCCGGGAGCGGCAGAAGGCGATGGCGCTGGAGGTGACCGCCACGCGCCATGGGCGCGACGCGGCGCTGCAGGCCCAGGCCGATGCGGCCGGGCTGGTGTCCGCCGGCTTTCCCGGAGCGGAGGGGGCAGGGGACGGACTCCAGGCGGACAGCGTGCCCGAGGCCTCCCTGGCGGGACTGGCCTTCCCGCTGAAAGCCTTCTATCTGCTCAGCGCGCTGAAGGTGTGCGCCAGCAGCAGCGAAGGGCGGCGCCAGATCCAGGGGGGCGGCGTGAAGCTGGACGGCGAGAAGCTGAGCGACCCCAACCAGGAGTTCGCCAGCCCCCAGGAACTGGCCGGCAAGGTGCTGCAGCTGGGCCGGAAAACCTTCCGGAGGCTGGTGGCCTGATGGCGGACGCCGAACACCCCGCCACGGCCATGGAGCCCACCCTTGACCCGGCAGAGCGGATCATCCTGGCCCTCGACCGCGGCACGGCCGCGGAGGCGCTGGCGCTGGTGGGAGCGATCCCGGAGCTGCGCTGGGTGAAGGTGGGCCTGGAGCTGTTCACCGCCGCCGGGCCAGAGGTGGTGCGGGAGCTGCGGCAGCGGGGCCTGCGGGTGTTCCTGGACCTCAAGTTCCACGACATCCCCGCCACCATGGCTGGCGCCTGCCGCAGCGCCACCCGCCTGGGGGCCGAACTGATCACGGTGCATGCCTGCGCCGGAAGCGAGGCCCTGGCCGCCGCCCAGGCCGCGGCCGTGGAAGGGGCCGCCAGTGCGGGCCTCGGCGCCCCCACCCTGCTGGCGGTGACCGTGCTGACCAGCTGGGATCCCGACCGCTTCCGGCAGGAACTGGCCATCTCCACACCCCTGGCCGCCTACGCCGCCCAGCTGGCCACGATGGCGGCGGCGGCGGGCCCCACCGGAGCGGTGTGCTCCCCCTGGGAAGTGGCCGCCCTGCGGGCCGCCCATCCCCAGCCCTTCACCCTGGTGACCCCCGGCATCCGCCCCGCCGGCAGCGCCGCGGCCGATCAGAAGCGGGTGATGACGCCAGCGGCGGCGGTGGCGGCGGGTGCCAGCCAGCTGGTGATCGGTCGACCGATCAGCGGCGCCACCGATCCGGCGGCGGCCTTTGCGGCCTGCTGCGCTGAACTCCAGGGCGCGCCGGGCTGAGCAGGTTCAGAGCGGAACCGGGGCTGTATCCAGTTGCAGGGGGGCCGCCTTGCCGTAGAGCCAGCCCTGACCGTGCAGCCACCCCTGGGAGGTGAGCAGGCGGGCCTCCTCGACGGTTTCGACCCCCTCGGCCACCGTGTCCAGCTCCAGCCCTTCGGCCACCCCCACCAGCGCCTGAGCCAGCCGCAGGCTCTTGGTGTCCTTGGCGCGCATGGCACAGGTGAAGGAGCGATCCAGCTTCAGCCCGGCGATGGGCAGATCGCGCAGATGGCTGATCGAGGAATAGCCGGTGCCGAAATCATCCACATACCAACGGACCCCGCTGGAGGCCAGCTGCTGGATCTGCTGGCCGATGCGGTTGGTCACGGTGAGCAGGGCCGTTTCGGTGACCTCCAGGTGCAGACGCTCCGGGAGCACCCCGGTGGCCCGCAGGGCTTCGCCAACCAGCTGGGGGTAATCGGGCAGGGCGAGGGTGGCCGCCGATACGTTCACCGCCATGGTGAACGTGGGGGGCAGCCGGGAAAGCGCCGCCAGGGCCTGGCGCAGCACCAGCAGGTCAATGCGGGCAATCAGGCCGCGGCACTCGGCGCAGGGCAGGAACTCGGACGGCGACACGTCGAGGCCATCGGGCCGCACCCAGCGGGCCAGGGCCTCGTAGCCGGTGACCTGGCCGGTGTCGAACGCCACGATCGGCATGAACCAGGCGGCGAACTCCCCCATCAGCAGCCCCCGCTGGATCTCGGCCGCAAACAGCAGCAGGGTGTGGGCTTCCGTGGCCAGGGCGTCGTCGAGCAGGGCAAAACCATTGCGACTCCGGCCCTTGGCCTGTCGCATGGCGAGGCTGGCGTCCCGCAGCAGTTCATCGGGAAGCGCGCCCGCCCGGGCGGTGGCGATGCCGATGCTCACCGTGGGGTCGATGGGCTGGCCGCCAATGCTCACCGGCGCGCGGCAGGCGCTCAGGATCCTCTCGGCCGTGAGGGTGGCCGCGGCTGCGGCATCCGGATCACTCAGCAGCACGATGAATTCGTCGCCGGTGCCCCGGCCCACCTGCTCAGGACGGCCGATCTCCCTGACGATCCGCTCCGCCAGCAAAGCGATCAGCTTGTCGCCACCCGCATGGGTGAGGGCGTCGTTGACCTGGGTGAGGCCATCGATGCCGATGCTCAGCACCGCGAGCGTCGAACCGGTGCCCTCCAGGCCATCAAGGGCCCGTCGGATCCGATCCAGGGCCACAGGGCGGACGGCCAGGCCGCTGATGGGATCGCGCTGACGGCTGTGGTCCAGCTCGGCGCGGATCCGCACCTGGTCGTGGATGTCCCGGAAGGACAGCACCAGGGCGCCGGCCTCCTCCCCCGGCAGGGGATGGGCGGTGCCCGCCATCCAGCGCCAGCCCCCGTCGGAGCAGAGGATCCGCAGGTCTTCGCGGAACGATCCCGGTCCTGCAAGCCTGAGACCGGCGCGCAGGATCTGGCTCCGGTCGTCCCGGTGCACGAGGCCGATGGCCGGCTGCCCAAGCAGGACTTCAGGCCGCCAGCCCAACCGGATTTCGATCGACTCAGAGACCCAGACGATCCGGTGATCGCTGTCCAGTTCGACCACCACATCCGAGGCATGACGGGCCAGCAGCCGATACCGCCGTTCCGCCTCCACCAACTCCCGCTTCACCACCATTGAATGGGGAGACTGCCGCCAGAGGCAGCACAACAGACCGTTGGCGGGGAACAGGCGGATCTCGGGCCGGTAGCTGGGAAGCTGGTCTCCATCGGAGTGTGCTTCAAGGCTTTCGACAACAACGGCCAGCCCCTGTTCCATGACCTGAAGGCCATGGGGAAAGAGGGCGCTGGAAGGGTGGACCTCCAATAGACGGACCCCAAGCATCCCGCGCGGCGTGCGGCCATGAAGGGCGCTGGCCGGTCCGTTGGCGTAAACACAGACGAAGTCGATGATGGCGCCGGAGAGGCTCTTCTCGGGCAACAGCAGCAGAAAGGGATCCGGCAGGGACTCGAAGATCGACTGGCTGCTGGCCCAAGCAGGAGGGGCCGTTCCGGCCGCTCCAGTACCAGTGAATCCTGACGAATCACGTCCGGCAAGGACAGGCCCCCGACCTTCCGCGGTATCGGTGATCACTTCTCGGCGGCGTCGCTGCCGGGAAACCTGATGCAGGAAAGGAAACGTGTCTGAAAAGCCCATCGAACCCGTTCACAATCTCCAAGGGGGGTAACGCCGATCTGGGGCAGAAGCGGGACGGTTATCGAGCCCGTCTGCGGAAAATCTCCTGGAAGTTGCAGAAAAAGGTTAGCCGATTCCCTACCAAAAAGCTGCGAATGCGGCATGCGTTGGGAGGGGAGTTCGGTTCGCTCCCAGGGAGATGTTGGCCGCTGGTGAACGTTGGCCCTCGGGACATCGAAACGGAGAAGGCCTTCACCTGACAGTCCATCAAGCCGGGTGAGTTGTCGACTCCAACCCGGCGGATCAGACCATCCCCCTGGAAGCACAACCTGCGGTTGGTCAGTTGTCAGTTGGCTGTTTCGCCCGGCTGGCCCCGGCGGCCTCGGCCCGATCCAGCTGCTGAGCCGCCCAGCGGCCCAGGCGTCCGGAGGCGGCCAGCTGCAGGCGCAGGCGCTCCATCTCAGCGGCGCGTTGCTGCCGCCGCTGCTCCTCGCTGGGCACCCGATCCTCGAACGGCACATGGACCCGCGCCGCCAGCCAGGCCCCCAGCTGGCGCAGGGAAGAAGGATCACCGCTCTGGTGATCGACCAGCAGGGGCTTACCACCAAGGGGCCGGGTCGCCTGCAACCGATAGGAACGGTCCCCGTCGGAATCAACCAGCTCGATCAGCTCCAGGGCCCGGGCCTCCCCCAGGGTGTGGAGGCGCTGGCCGAAACGGCGCTGCAGCACCAGAACCCGCGTTTCCAGCCGCCATTCCCGGCGGTCGAAGGCCAGCCACAGCTGACCCCAGCCGCCGGCCAGGGCCAGCAGCGCCAACGGAATCCCCAGGGCCCAGAACCCCGGCCAGGCGGGGCCGCCACGCATCAGCAGGGCCAGCAGGCCCCACAGCACCAGATTGACCAGAGCCATCACCAGGCGATGGCTGCGGCGCAGGGCCGGGTCGGGCACCAGCAGCGGACTGCCGAAGGAGGGGGTGAGCTCCTGCCAGCCGGCCGGCAGGACGGTCGGCACCGGGGCCGGGGTATCGGGCAACGGCTGCAGGCCCAGAGCACGGTTGAGCTGGTCGGCGGCCTCTTGCCGCTGCTGCAGGCTTCCCAGCCGGGTGATCTCGAGGCTGCCGCCGGGCAGCTCCGCCACCAGCGGCCCACCCCCGGCGCCGGTTTCGCGAACATGGAAGCGCCGGAACTCCTTGCGAGGGAGCACCCGTCGGCGGCGGAAGGGTCCGCGATGGGCCTGGCGCACGAGGCTGCCATCGGCCCCGAGCACCAGCCGATCCTCCGACCAGAGGGCGCCCAGCACCTGTTGCAGGGCGACGGCGCCGCCGAAACTCCAGAGGCTCACCCACACCAGCAGAAACAGAACCGCCGGCAGGGCCCACTGGCCAGTGGCCAGAGCGCTCCCCAGCAGCCGCCACAGGACCCAGAGGGCGAAAATCTCTCCCGCCAGCCAGCCGCAGAGCCAGAACAAGAGGAACGCCGCCACGAAGAAGCGGCCGGGACCCTGGGGGCGAAAGCGGAATGTGGTGACGCCGATCCCTTCGCTCACCGCCACACCCGCCCTCGGCCGATGGGCCCATGCTGGCGATGATCTAGCGGTGGGGCATCCTCCCTAACACGGGAAGCCCCCGACACCTGGGAAGGAGCCGGGGGCGACGTGATCAGCGGAGCCGTGTCCTCAGCCGACGAACTCTCGGCTGGGGGCGGAGACGCCGGCGGGGGCGGTGCCCTTCAGGTAGGCCAGCATGGTGTCGGCGTCAGAGCACTCGAACGGGTCGGTGGGGCAGTTGTCCTCGAGCCCGGGCTCCACGAACATCTTCTCGATCGTGCCGTCGTTGACGAGCATCGAGTAGCGCCAGGAGCGCGCACCGAAGCCGAGGTTGTCCTTCTCGACGAGCATGCCCATCTTGCGGCTGAACTCACCGTTGCCGTCGGGCAGCAGGAACACCTTGTCGGCGCCCACCTGCTTGCCCCACTGGAACATCACGAAGGCGTCGTTGACGGACACGCAGA
>CALRQM020000084.1:0-9326 GCA_943370335.1 Bordetella parapertussis
ACTGGGGTTCGAGCACCACGTAGACGGCCTTCATCACCACCCGGTCGTTGGCGCCATCGGTGGGGGCAGGGCTGACCCGGCGGCTGGCGGAACGGACCTGCGTGAACATGCGGCGGATGCGTTGAGCAATGTGAAGCAGCCTACGGAGCCCGCGCCGGGGACGCGATCGGTTGCAGCGCAGCGTTACAGGCCGGCACCCTGCCGGCGGGCCGGGCCACATAGGCTCGCCTGGAGTGCTAACCGCCCATGACCGCGACCTCCCCGTCCCCAGCAGCCCCGGCGCCGATCCCGGTGGTGGTGGCCGGGGCCCTGGGCCGCATGGGGGCCCAAGTGATCAAGGCCGTGGTGGCGGCCCCCGACTGCGCCCTGGTGGGAGCCATCGACACCACCCCGGGCCATGAAGGGGAGGATGTGGGGCTGGCCCTGGGTCTCGGGGAGCTGGAGGTGGCGTTGAGCGCCGATTTCGAAGGCAGCCTCTGCCAGGCGAGCCAGGCAGTGCGCCAGGCCGGGCCGGGCGGCGGGGCGGTGCTGGTCGACTTCACCCACCCCAGCGTCGTCTTCGAGCACTGCCGCGGCGCCTTCGCCTATGGCGTCCATCCGGTGATCGGCACCACCGGCCTGCGTCCCGACCAGCTGGCGGACCTGGCCCGCTTTGCCGACAAGGCCTCGATGGGGGGCGCGGTGGTGCCCAATTTCTGCGTGGGCATGGTGCTGCTCCAGCAGGCGGCGGCGGCGGCGGCCCGCTTCTACGACTACGCCGAGCTCACCGAACTGCACCACAACCGCAAGGCCGATGCCCCCAGCGGCACCTGCCTCAAGACCGCTGAACTGATGGAGGAACTCGGCAAGCCGTTCAATCCGCCCCAGGTGGAGGAGCACGAGAGCCTGGCCGGCTGTCGGGGCGGGCTGCGTGACAGCGGCCTGCGGCTGCATTCGGTACGGCTGCCGGGGCTGGTGGCCCACCAGGAGGTGATGTTCGGCTCCCCCGGCGAGACCTACACCCTGCGCCACGACACGATCGACCGCAGTGCCTACATGCCAGGGGTGCTGCTCACGGTCCGCAAGGTGCGCAGCCTGGGCGGCCTGGTCTATGGACTGGAGAGGCTCCTGTGAGCTGCCCCCCCAAGAGTCGATGCTGATCCCCCTCAAACCCGGCGAACTGGTTCGCCTGATCCCGGCGGTGGCCACGGGCTCCCAGTTCAGCGCCAGCAGCGGCGACCCGCGCAAACTGCTGCAGCGGGTGCTGATCTCGGTGATCGGCGGGGTGATCGCCCTGCTGATCAGCCAGGTGCTCCTGTTCCGCAGTCAGGCCGGTCCGGTGTTCCTGGTGGTGGGCTTCGTGTTCCTTCTCTATGTGCTGTGGGGGCCGATCCTGGAGGCGGGCCGCCGCAACGCGCTGCTGCGGCGCTACCCGGCGGCCGCGATCTTCGAGGGAGTCGTGGCCGACCAGTTCCGGCGGGAGGTGGTGGAGAACCGGCGGGAGCAGGCCAATCGCCAGGGGCGGCTCGAGCTGGTGGAGAACCGGCGCACCTGGCTGTGCCTGGAGTTGGAGGACGAGGACGGCTACCTGGGCCAGATCCGTTTCCCCCTGGAGAAGAAGCATGAGCTGATCCGGCCAGGGATGGTGATCCGCTGCCTGGTGCTGAGCGAGCGCAAGGACTTCTCCCGCATCGGCGCCCTCTCCGATGGCTGGCTGCCCCAGCTGAAGCAGTGGGTGGGGGAGTACCCCTACCTGCTGCGGCCAGCCTTCGAGGAGCTCTGCCTCAGGCGCCTGGGGTGAGGGAAGCTGGACGATTCCGAAACAATGCGTTACAATTCCCGTAACACTTCTCAAGGAGTTCTCCCATGACCGCCGCCACCCCCACCGCTCCCACCGCCCTCGATCGTTCCGTCATCCGCGGCGCCACCGTCACCACCGAAGACGGCGGCCGCCTCAACGCCTTCGCCACCGAGCCCCGCATGGAAGTGGTGAGCGCCGAGAGCGGCTGGGGCTTCCACGAGCGCGCCGAGAAGCTCAACGGCCGCATGGCCATGCTGGGCTTCATCGCCCTGCTCGCCACCGAATTCGCCCTGGGCGGCGAAGCCTTCACCCGCGGTCTGCTCGGCATCGGCTGAATCCGGCGGTCCCTGACGGGACCCAACCTCCCCTGCGGCAAGCCGATCACGGCTGCCCCCTCCGCCGCAGCAGACTTTCTGTTGCGGCTTTTCTGTGGCCATGCGCCCTTCGCTCCACGCCCGGATCAACGGCGCCGGCCCCACCGGCGCCCTGACGGCCCTGGCCCTGGCGCAGGCCGGCTGGCACGTGAGCCTCCACGATCCCCTCGGCCCCGAGGCTTTGCAGGGCCGGGAGCGGGCCTACGCCTTCACCCATTCCAGCCGTGACCTGCTGGAGCGGCTGGGCCTCTGGGGCGAGCTGCAGCACCAGCTGGTTCCCTTCCGCCGCCTGCGGCTCCAGGATGTAGCGACGGCTCGCCGCATCAGCTTCGATCCCACCGACCTGGAGCACGCCGGCGCGGTGGGCTGGATCGGCTCGCACCGGCCCCTGATGGCACTGTTGCTGCGGCGCCTGGGCCAGCACCCCGCCGTTGCGCTGGCGCTGGGGACAGCGGCGCCGACCGCCGCCAGCGAACCCGACCTGCTCGTGGCCGCCGACGGACCCGACTCCCCCACCCGGCGGGCCCTGGGGATCGGCCAGTGGAGCCACCCCTACGCCCAGGCCTGCCTCACCGTGCAGGTGGAGATGGGAGGCGGCAACGACGACGAAGCCTGGGAGCTGCTGCGGCCTGAAGGCCCCTTTGCGGTCCTTCCCCTTGGCGAGCGTCGCTTCCAGCTGGTCTGGAGTGCACCCACGGCCCGCTGCCAGCAGCTCGAAGCCCTCGGCGGCCCTGCCTTCCTCGATCGGCTGGCGGGGGCCCTGCCGGACGATCTCCAGCCCGAGTCCCTGCTGGCCCAGCCCCGCCATTTTCCGGTCGCCCTGCAGCTGGCCCGCCGCCTGCATCGCGGCCGCACGGTGCTGGTGGGCGAAAGCGCCCACCGCTGCCATCCGGTGGGCGGCCAGGGGTTGAATCTCTGCTGGCGGGATGTGGCGGTGCTGCACCAGCTCGCCGAACGGGCCGCTCGGGGAACGCTCTCCCCGCGTCGCCTGGCGGCGGCCTATGGGCGCCGCCGCTGGCCCGATCTGCTGCTCACCCTGCTGGCCACCGACCTGCTGGTGCGGCTCTTCTCCAACCGTCAGCCCCTGCTGCTGCCCCTGCGCAGCCTGGCCTTCGGGGTCCTGTCGCGGTTCGGCTGGAGCCGGGCCCTGGCCCTGCGGGCCATGACCCAGGGGCCTTGCCGCCTGCGCCAGGCACTCCCAGCATGGGGCGATGGTGATCAGCAGCTCTCCCCAGCCCCTGCCCTCTCCGGCCATGGTGCGCTTCCTGCGCCATCAGCTCGGCCTGAGTGAGAACGCCCTGCAGCTGGGCATCAAACAGTCCCAGCTGGAGCAGGCGCCGCTGCCGGCGGTGCTCTGGCGGTTCGGCCTGATCAGCCTCGAGCAGTTCGACACCGTCCTCACCTGGCAGGACCAGCAGGGCTGACGCTCAGCTGTAGATGATCAGCGACTCGATCGGATGCTCCTGCGGCAGCCGGTTGCGGCCCTCCAGGGCCGACAGTTCGGCCAGAAAGCCAAAGCCGCACAGCTCCCCACCGGCCTTCAGCACCAGCTCGGTGCAGGCCGCGGCGGTGCCGCCGGTGGCCAGCAGATCATCGACGATCAACACACGAGAGCCGTCGCCGAGGGCATCGCTGTGGATCTCCAGCCGGTCGGTGCCGTACTCGAGGCTGTAGTCGACCCCGATCACCTCGCCGGGCAGCTTCCCGGGCTTACGCACCGGCACGAAGCCGACGCCGATGACCGTGGCCAGGGCGGTGCCGACGATGAAGCCGCGGGATTCGATGCCCACGATCAGGTCCGGCTGCACCCGCTCGCAGAGCAGGCCCAGCAGGCGGATGGCCTCGCCCCAGCCCTCGGGATCCCGCATCAGGGGGGTGAGGTCACGGAAGAGAATGCCCGGCTTCGGAAAGTCGGGAATGTCCCGGACCCAGGTGCGCAGATCGATCGATGAAGGGCTGCTGGGCATCGTGCTGGTGAAGGGACCGGTACCGGCGACGTGACGGATGGACGGCGCCGCTGGCATCATCGCAGTCATGGCCAAGGACACTTCGGAAGCGGCAAACCCAGACCGCCCCTCCCGCCCCCTGCCCCGCAGGGGACTGGAGCGGCTCGATCTGATGCTTCTCTGCATGGAGGCGCTCGACCTCAACGGCGGCGAGGCGATGGTCTGGATGAGCGAGCAGCTGGGCTATGGCGGGCTCTTCCCCAACCGGGTGGAGCTGTGGAAGCGGCGCTGCCACAACCCCCTGCGGCGCACCTGCCGGCGCGGCGGGGTTCCCGTCGACGAAACCGATGCCCTGATCCGCATCCTCTGCGTCATGGCCGATCGCCTGTACCCGATGCTGCGCTCCCTGCTCTCCAGCAGCGAGCCGGAGGCGGTGGCGAGCGAACGCTGGGCGCTCTTCCAGGGGCGTCTGCTGGAACTGGTGCAGGAACGCATGAATCCCCGCCGCAGCGGCGTGCAGAAATTGCTCGATCCCACCGATGGGGCCGCCCAGCGGCTGCAGCTGGTTCAGGGCCTCAGCCTCTGTGCCGGCCACGGCGGTTTCGAACGCATCAAGGCCAGCCTGATGGACGCGGTGGCCTGAGCCCCTCCCCCTGAGACCCCCATGGTTCAGAGTTCCGTGATGAAGCAGAGCCTCGTCTTCGATCAGCTCAGCTGCCGCCTGCAGGTGGAAGGGCTCCCCGACGTCTCCATCGGCCAGAGCGGTGCGGCCCTGGGCATCATCACCGGCTGGAGCCTGCAGTGGGTGGGCAGGCCCCTGCTGGAGGGGCGGCGTGAGCATCTGCAGGCGCTGATGCAGGTGGTGCTGCCCTACGCCCGGCACCTGATCAGCGGCGTGCGCCGCGACTTCAGCATTGCGGGAGAACCCGTCGACATCGGCCCCCACCCCGAAGGCGGCCACCGGCTTCTGTTGCGCAGCAGCCAACCCGACACCCCCCCACTGGAGATGCATCTCGATGATGCGGAACTGGCGGATCTGGTGCGGGTGCTGGATCTGTTGCGCCTCGATCCCCGCATCCAGCTGCCCCTGGATCTGTCTGAGCCGGAGCCCCTCGGTCCCAGGGAACTGCTGGAGCGGATCCCCCTGCATCGCCGGCTGACGGCCCCCCTGGGCGGGGCGGCGGCCCTGGCCGTCTCAGCGGCCCTGGTGCTGTTGCTGCCCCTGCCCGCCGTACCACCGGCGCCAACCCCACCAGCCCCCCAGGCCGCTCCGGAAGCCCCGCGCCCCTGAGCCACCGGGCCCGTGCCCTGTTGACTTCGGCCCCGCTCTGGTCACACTGGGGGCGACAGCCTTTCTTTTCCACTGCCGTGCGATGGGCATGACCTGGTCGGAACTGCGCCGCCGGGTCGCACGGCTGGGAGCGGCCCTGGATGTGGTGGTGCGCAGCGATCCGGAGGTCTGCGGCCTGAGTGGTACCCAGTTCCACCTCACCCTCCACCATGGCGGTCAGGGTGACTGCACAGTCCACGACCTGTCCCTGATCGATTGTCCCAACGAGCTGGTGCTGATGGAATTCGAGCGGTGGATGCGGGGCGCCGGCTATCCGCTGGAGCTCTGACCCCCCCAGCCATGCCCCACACCCCCTACCCGCTGCATCTGCCGACACCGAGGGGACCAACGCCGGGTAAGGGTCTGCAGCTGCGCCATCGCCGCCGCCGTCCATCCTCCCGATGGCGCCAGTTGCTGGCGGGCGTGATGCTGATCGTGGCTGGGGCGCTGATCCTCGTCGGGCTGATGCAGCTGCCGGAACGGCTCGACGCCCTGCTCCTGGTCAGCAATGCCATCGCCAACCTGATCGGCGGGCTGAGCCGCCTCAGCATGGGAATTCTGCAGCTGGGCAGCGTGATCGTGGTGGCCCTGCTGGCCCTGATGGCCCTGCTGCTGCTGGTGGGCGGCGGCGTCCGGCTGGTGCGGGGCCTTACCGCCCGACCACGACGCCCCTCCTGATGCGGCCGCAGGCTCAGTGGTGCAGCTGCTGAAACCAGAACCCGGCCAGCTGCCACGACGACAACAGGAAGATCGCCAGGATCAGCCAGTTGACCCAGGCGGGCCGTTCGCGGTTCTCGAACATGGCGGCAAGGGAGTGAGGTCCTTCCCGCCGATCCTGCCAGTGAGGCCCCCCCAACGGCCGCTTCGTGACGGGCGGTGGCACCAAAGGGATATCAATGTCCCGTCTCCGCATGGCTCCCGGCACCGCTTCCGGACCAGCTTCCGGACCAGCTTCCGGCGCCCTTCTCTCCTGTCTGGGCTTTCCCGGCTGGGGAGGATTGCACCTGGTTCTCCCCAGCCAGGGCGACCCGCCCGCCCTGGCCCGGCGCCTGCACCTCTGCCTGGCCGAGTCCGGGGCAGCGGATCACACCCCCTGGGGGCCGTCGATCCCCGCCGGCCTGCTGCTGCCGGCCCTGCTGCGCCGCCATCGCGATCTCGAGCCCCTGGATCCTGACCACTGGCCCTGGGCCAGGGGGGCCGCCATCGCCTGGCCCCCGACCTGGGGGCATCGTTACCTGCTGATCTGCCGCTGGGGAGCCGTCCATCCGCTGCGCCTCTCCGCCTGGCGCCGGCACAGGGAAAGCGGGGACTGGGTCCGGCTCTGGGAACCGGTCCCCCTCATCTGCTTCCAGGAGCGCGTCCTGAGGGATCAGGAGATGACCAGGGCCACGCCCAGTCCCACCACCATCAAGGCGATGGCGCCCACGGCCCAGTAGGCATGGCTCTGGGCGTCCGCCCTGGTCTCACCGATCACCATCGTGCCTTCGTCGGCATAGAGGTTGTCGTGGTTCTCGAGGTCGTGGGTATGCATGGGGCCTCCATCAAGCTCGTGGGACCCTTCAACCGTAGGGGCGTCCAGCAACCTGGTCCGCCGGCGCGACGAACCGACATCCCGTCCGTGGACGGCCCCCCGGCAGCGACCAATAATGCGTAGGTCTGCAGATGCCCGTGCCTCCCTGGCTCCTGATCCTCATCGCCCTTCTGGTGGTGACGCTGGTGATCAACCCCTCGGAGCGGGATTTCTCCTGGTATCGCACCCTCAAGCGGCCGGACTGGATCAGCATGCAGCCCTGGATCCCGGCCGCCTGGTTCGTGATCAACGTCAGCTTTTACTTTTCGGCGCTCTCCTTCTGGCGCAAGAGCGGCGATTGGCGTTGGATGGGCGCCTATGCGGCCCTGATGGTGCTGCTGCGCCTCGATCACCTGGTGATCTGCCGACTGCGCAGGCTGAGCGCCGGTCTTCCCTTCTGGCTGCTGAGCTGGCTGGCCGCGCTGGTCCTGGCCCTGATCGTGTTGCCCGCTTCGCCCCTGGCGGCGGGGCTGTTGCTGCCTGTGCTGGTGTGGACCCCGGTGGAAACCCTCATCACCCTGCAGATGGTTGGATTGAACCGCAAGGAGCACCGGAGCGGCCGTGGACCCAATGATCGCCGCCCTGCTCGATCCCGCCGCCTATGACCATCCGGTCGAGCGGGTCGACTGCCTGGAAACCCACATTTCCTGGATCCTGCTCACCGGAACCCTCGCCTACAAGATCAAGAAGCCTGTGAATCTGGGCTTCGTCGATTTCTCGACACCGGAGCGGCGGCGCTGGTTCTGCCAGGAGGAGATCAGGCTCAACCGGCGCCTGGCTCCGGACCTCTACCTGGGGCTCAGCCCCATCCATGGCCCACCCGAGCGAGCCGCGTTTCACGGCTCCGGGCCGATCCTCGAGCTGGCCGTGCGCATGCGCCAGTTTCCCCAGAGCGCCCTGCTGGGCGCGGTGCTCGAACACCAGGGCCTCAGCGAAGCCCAGCTCGAACGACTGGCGGATGATCTGGCGGCCTTCCATGCCGCGGCCGCTGTCGCCAGCCCGGAGGATCCCTATGGGGCACCGGAGCTGGTGAAAGCCCCGGCCATGGCCAACCTGGAGGTGCTCGGAGCCTGCGGCCTGGTGCCCGAGGCGGACGTTGCCGCCCTGCGGCACTGGACCGATGATCAGTTCGAGTCGCTGCGGCCGAGCTTCGTCGGGCGCCGAAGCCAGGGCCGCATCCGCGAGTGCCACGGCGATCTGCACCTGGGCAACATGCTGCTGGAGGGGGAGCGCCTGAGGGTGTTCGACTGCCTGGAATTCAGTCCCCAGTTGCGCTGGATCGACGTGATCAGCGACCTGGCCTTCCTGGCAATGGATCTGGAGCACCGCCACCGGCCGGACCTCGGGGCGGTGCTGCTCAACCGCTGGCTGGGCCGTTGCGGCGACTACGCCGGCCTGCTCACCTGGCGCTGGTACCGGGTGTACCGGTCGCTGGTGCGGGCCAAGGTCTGCGCCCTGCGCCTGGACCAGCAGAGCCTCGACGCCGAGGCCTCGCTCACGCTGCAGCACGACCTGGAGCGCTATCTGCAGGGCGCCAGCCGTGCCACCGCCACCCCGGCCCCGGCTCTGGTGATCACCCACGGGGTGTCCGGCAGCGGCAAGAGCCACCGGGCTCGCCAGCTCTGCCGACGGCAGGGCTGGATCCAGCTGCGTTCCGACGTGGAGCGCAAGCGCCTCTTCGGCACCTGGGGCCAGGGCTCGGCCCCCCCACTTCACGGCGACCCCTACCGGCCGGAGGTGAGCGCCATGCTCTACGACCAGCATCTGCCGGAGCAGGCGGAGCACATCCTCGCGGCGGGGCTGACGGTGGTCGTGGATGCCACCTTCCTGCGTCGCGATCAGCGGCGGCGCATGGAGGCCCTGGCCCGGAAGCGCGGTGTCCCGTATCTGATCCTGGCCTGCGTCAGTTCCCAGGACCAGGCCCGGCGGCGTCTGCTGGAACGCCAGGCCCTGGGAGGCGACCCCTCCGATGCGGACGGGGCCGTGCTGGAGGCCCAGTTCAGGGCCGTGGAGCCCCTGGATGGCCATGAACGGGACCGTTGCCTGGAGGTGGGAGCGCCGATCACGCCCCAGGAGCTCATCGCGGCCATGGCGGCGCGGCTGGCAGGGCCGGCCGGGGCCCCGCCCTGAGGCCTAGAACCACTCGGCGACCGAGGCTTCGCGGCTGTTGACGTTGGCTTCCGGCGTGGAGCGGCGGAACTCCATGGTGATGCTGCGCTTCTGCTCGCCATCGGCCGCCACGGCCTCGATCGGATAGAGCTGCTGGCCATCCCGGAACGGCACCTGCACACGGAAGGTGCCATCGGCCGAGAGGGGCACCTCTTCA
>CALRQM020000085.1:0-9253 GCA_943370335.1 Bordetella parapertussis
GGAGGCGGAGCCGCTGATGCGGCGGGCCCTGGCGATCGATGAGGCCAGCCACGGCCCCGATCATCCCAAAGTGGCCATTCGTCTCAGCAACCTGGCGATGCTGCTGAAGGACACAGACCGCCTGGCGGAGGCGGAGCCGCTGATGCGGCGGGCTCTGGCGATCGATGAGGCCAGCTATGGCCCCGATCATCCCAAGGTGGCCATCCGTCTCAGCAACCTGGCGCTGGTGCTGCAGGACACCAACCGCCTGGCGGAGGCGGAGCCGCTGATGCGGCGGGCCCTGGCGATCGATGAGGCCAGCTACGGCCCCGATCATCCCGATGTGGCCATTGATCTCAACAACCTGGGGAAACTGCTACAGGCCACCAACCGCCTGGCGGAGGCAGAGACCCTCTCTGCGCGAGCCGTTCGGATCTTTCTAGCCAGCCGGGGGATAGATCATCCCCATACCCAGAAGGTAATTGGCAACTACCAGAGTATCCTGCAAGCCCAAGGTCTTCCAGAAGCCGAGATCGAAGCAAAACTCGTTCTGCTCCAGGCACCTTGATCATAGTGATTGTTGATCTGAGAAGCATCATCATAAGTTGGCCTCAACCACTCTCCCATTGGCCTCTCTGTTCGTCTAACGGCCACGCTCAGCTGCCTGGCCCGGCTTTGAGGGCCGGGTCAGGTGCAGCGTCTTGCTCGCCCCGTTAAACGCTGCCGAAGTGGGGCCAGTAATCGGTGAGTGGGCGAACGGTGCGGGCGTCGATCCACTGTTTGCGGTCCAGCCAGCCGGAAGTCAGGGCCGTCGTGATGGCCTGAGCGAAGGTCGCGAACCCGGCTGCGGCCCGAAGCGTCCTTTGCAGGCGAACCGTATCGAGATGCACTAGCGCCGTCTCCAGGACATTCGTCAGCCAACTCTGGTGATTCATGGTGTAGGGAGCGTGGGTGCGGAACTCGTGGGTGACGAGGGCGTCGGGGGCTGTGCGGATCGAGCACCCCATACGCCAGGCGCGCAGCGACAGTTCGACATCCTCCACGCCGAAATCTCGCATCGGCGCGAAGCCGCCCAGTTCCAGATATGTTTCCCGCCGGATAGCAAAACACCCCCCCGGCGCGATGCCTACCTCTTCGGGCGCCGGTTCGGTGGTGATCCATTGGTACACGAACAGGTCGTTCACCAGGCGAGCCCCGCAGCCGCGCTCGTCGAGTCGGCGACGGTTGGCGATGACGGGCACGACGATTGCCTTGGGATCTTCGCCCAACGGGCGGACGAGTGCCGCAAGCCAGTCGGGTGAGACCTCGCAATGGGCGTCCAGGAAGACCCAGAAGGGTTGCGATGCGTGCTGGGCGCCGAAGTCTCGAGCCGGCGCAATCCCCTGGTGCGGCCTGCGAAAGCAAAGCAACTCGAACGGAGTCACGAGGCCCGTGAGGGTGTCGAGGCTTTGATCTGTGCCGCCGTCGTCCACGACGAGGACTTCCGACGGGCACGTGGGCGCGGCGGCGAGCGACTCAAGCGTCTGACGCAGTCGGGGCCCTTCGTTGAGCGCCGAGAGAATCACGGAGACGGGCAGGCGGGCGGCAATCACGATCCTGAGGCAGGGCCGACAATCTCTATCTCCACCTGATCCGGCCGCCAACGCGTCTCGGGGGAGGGGGTATTGATGCCGCCGTCGATCTTATAGCGGCCCCAGCCGGCCAGTCCGGGGAGTACCTCGGCCCACTCGGGGCGACCGATAAACCAAGGCAGGGCGGCCGCCTCCAAGGTGAGGTGGAACAGCGTTAATCTGTGAAGCACTGTCGGCTCCACCCGCAGCGAGAGCAGATCGCTCTGACGACAATCGGCAATCCCCAAACGTTCGAGTACCTCTTTGGGAGGGGCCATGAACGCTACATACTGTGCGAAATCGGTGACGGCCAGCGTGGAGGAGGGAGCGAACCCAACGGAGGCGAGCGTCGATTGGACGACGGCCGAACCTTCCCGCACAAGGACCGCGACCTGCGACGATCCGGCGGCAGTCAGGGCCTCCAGCAGCGTTCGGAAGGTCGCCGCGATCAGGCCGAGGTTGAGGTTGTGCTGCGGGGCCACGATCACCGGGCTGAGCAGCGAGCCTTTGCCTTCGCCGTTGGCGGCCAGGGCTATCGCCTCGGCCTCCTGCGGCCGAGCCCCCGCCGAAGGCCAGGTGAGCGACCTGGTCGCCAGGGCGGCCGTCAGCTGGCCCGACGCCTGCAAGGGCACGAGTTGCTCCTCGTACAGGTGGCCGACCGATGCCCGCCGCAACAGCGACGCGATTTCAGGCCCCAGTTCTCCCAACGGGTTCCTCACATGCTCCACGTTGAGGCGGTCGTTGCCGCTGTTGTACAGATTCGTCATGAGCGTTCTCCAGGCAGAATTTAGGTTTGGGAAATCAACCACGCGACCAGAGTGAATCTTGAGCCGCTTCGCACGCGGGTTACTTCGTGCATCAGCCCTGGGTCGAACATCACCAGCGTCCCGGCCACAGCATGCAGAGTGTGGGTGACGGTCGGGCCGTTCAGTTGCGGAACGTAAATCAGTAGGCTTCCACCTTCAAAACCCTCGGGGGTGTCCTGCGAATTCAGGAACAGAACCAGAGACGCCTGCCGGCGCTGCACCTCGCGGGGGTCGTCCTGATTCGGCGAGCGGTCACGGTGCGGAGCGACGAACCCGCCAGTGGGGTAGCGGAAGTAGTGGGCGGCGGAGAGGACGGCTGGGTCGGCGTCCTCAGCGAGCCAGTGCGATTGGGCGGCACGCTCGACCCGCGCGAGTGCGACCAAATGCAACTCTCCCTGCGGCATGCAACTTTCGCTCAGCCGCACCATCGGCTCATGGAAATCCCGGCCTGCCCGCAGCACCGCTGTCGGTGTGGCAGAGGAGCCGCCCAGTTCGGCGACCAGCTCGCGGCACTCCGCCAAGCTGAGCACGTTCGGCACCACAATCGGCCGAGCGGCCTTCCCAACTCGTGTCCGCATCGCCTGCGGTTTGGGTGGGGGTGTTGTAGAGGCAGATAGGATCGTGTCCACCTCATTTACGCCGGTCATCGGCTAAGGGCGAGGAATCACTGCTGGCGGGACGAGACCCTCATGTGAGTGGGGAGGTGCAGGTATCAGAGATCGAGTCTCGACATCGACTCGCACTGCATGATCTGGTAGATCCTGAACTTCAATGAGTGCCAACTCACAGGAATCTTCAGCGACCGATCGAGTAAGCCGGAGCGTTGAAGTCTCATCGACCGTTATTGCACCTTCCTCGGTCGATATCGTCACAATTGCGACGATAATACCCGTGTCGACGCGATAGATAATTCTATGCGTTTCGTTTACGGGAGGGAGATCTCTAATGTTTGTGGTCATGGCATTACTCCCAATAATAGATCATGCCTTCTGCCTTCGCCCAAGCCAATCTAATGTGAAAGCCAAATGTTAGGTCTACAACTCGCTTGATGCTAACGTTAGAAATCCACTCGCTAAGATCCTTGGTTTCAATGCCGCCGTTATCGTTGATGAAGGAATATGATTGGATGCCCGCTGCAGCTAGTCCCAATGCGGTAACTGCTCCATTAGCATAGGTAGCTCCTGGAGAGAATATGCTGAGCCAAATCTGAGCGTCGATGTTTGGTCGGTTGGCAAACCGAACAGTATGGAAGTGGCGATGAGTTTCTGTGTCGTTATACACCCTTGCGCCGAACCATACACGGCGTAAATGCACGATTTCCATAGGGTTGTGGCTCCGCTGTAAGGTGAAACTACATGGTCGAGTCTCCTGACCCGAATCTTCGCGGGGTCAAACGACTCGGAACTCTTCCTAGCCTACTAAATGGTGGATCTACGTAAGGCATCCTTGACTACCTTATGCCACAGTTCCACGTCATCGGTACGCAGCACATCCATTGGCACGTCGAGGTCGATCTGGTTCTCGCTCTGCCCAGGTCCCGCAACGATACGCCGATATACCGCGACGATAGGTTCGCTGCCATCTAACCCCCGTGCGGGGACACGGTAATCGTCGGAGACGATTTGCTGCGTGGCGAGGACATCTCCTGATGTATCATCGACGATCACTAACAGTTTCATGTGTCTGGCTCCTAAATTCAACCGTTGGTCAAAATTGCGATTCTCAAATTGTAAGCGACCGTATAGGCTTCGAGATTTCTCGTGGTCACTGTGTAGTTCCAAGCCGTGCTACCGGGACGCCACACGCCCCCAACCAGCTTCTGATAACCCCCCCGGCCTTGATCGGATTGGACGAGCTTCGCCTTGAATTGTGGTTCGGTGGCGATGCTGGCAAAACACACGCCGACGTCTTGCTGATCTCCAAACCAGTACTCTTCGGTAACACGCGCGCCGGCGGCTAAAGTAGTTGGCGGACCAATATCGACAATACTCACAGGCATAAGAATCTCCTTCTAGGGGTAAAAAACTCGTTGTTGTCGGCGCTCATCGGGCGCTTCAGCAAGGCTACGAGCCGTGACCTCCTACATCTACGTCAGTTCCTTTTTAATACTAGCAAGGCTTCTCGGGTATACTCGCCTGCTTCATTTATTGTTACGCGGTCCGCAGAAGATCCCTCCATTCCTCAGAGCAGGTCGGCGGGGGTCCGTACCCCTGATTGCCCACGGTTCAGCACATGAGTATAAATCATGGTGGTTTTCACATCGCGGTGACCGAGCAGCTCCTGAATCGTGCGGATGTCGACCCCCTGCTCCAAATGGTGTGTGGGAAACGATTGCCATCACCAGGCCGCAATGAGACTGGGATGTAGATAGAAACTGTGAGGCGGCGGCTCTGGTGCATGGCGGTGTTAGCTGCTCAGCGCCTTCACCTGAGGCGATGGCGCTCCACGCAAAAGACCCTCCACGCTCAGATCCTCATCAACATCTGGCCAGTGGATTCCAAAGCCAGCGCCAGCTATCTGCCAATTGTCACGCTGATGGGGAGTGGCATGAAGCAAGCGCGGGTACCAAGCCAGAGGCACTGAGATGGAACGTCCATCTGCCAGATCGACGACCAACTTGTCCTCTGTGCAGGCAACCTCTATGACACGCTCGCCAGGGTTAGCCATGAAACTCCTCCCATGCCTTCAACAGGATACCTCTGTTCGTGCTGACAAGCCGTTCAATCTCTCGAAGCTCCCTGGCTTTAAATCCAAGACTTGAAGAAAGAGCAACAGGGGTGAGCCAGACTTTGCAAGAGCCCTGATCTCGATCCACATGTATATGAGGCGGCTCATTGGGCTCGTGGCTATAGAAGTAGAACCTGTACGGGCCGCTTCTGAGGATTGTCGGCATCCGTGATCTTCACCCTGAGATCAAGGATAGCCGGCTTGGGCTTCCTGTACAGCTAACTCTTTATAGGGTGGTTCCGTGAACCACGGACCTTCCTCCGCTCCTTTCCGTGAACCACAGCTGACGCAAGTGAACCATCGGGCGAGGATCCTTTCCTGCACAGCGATCTTAGTTCTAAGCCCAAGTCGTTGGCCGTGGTTCACGGGTCCGATAACCACATGTAGCCATAGCTACATCATGTCCGCTGGGCTGCAAACACCGAGCGGCCCCCTATTCAGCACATGGGTGTAGATCATGGTGGTGCTCACGTCCTGATGTCCCAGGAGTTCCTGGATCGTGCGGATGTCCTGCCCCCGTTCCAGCAGGTGGGTCGCGAAGGAGTGCCGGAAGGTATGGCAACTGGCCGCCTTCGTGAGTCCCGCCTCGGCCACGGCCCGTTTCACGGCCTTCTGCACCACGCTCGGATCAAGGTGGTGGCGGCCCTGGGTTCCTGAGGCCCGGTCTCGCCAGCGGTTCTGCTGAGGAAACACCCACTGCCAGGCCCACTCCCGATCCGCCTTCGGGTTTTTCCTCGCCAGGGCGTAGGGCATCACCACCCGGCCCCAGCCCGCCGCCAGATCTCCCTGATGCACCTGACGCACCTTCAGCAGGTGGTCCTGTAGCTCAGGCACCAGGCTCTGCGGCAGCACTGTCAGCCGGTCCTTGCCGCCCTTGCCGTCGCGCACCGTGAGCTCACGCCGCTGAACATCCAGGTCCTTCACGCGCAACCGCAGCGCCTCCATCAGCCTGAGCCCGCTTCCATACAGCAGCCCCACCACCAGGGCCGCCTCTCCCTCCAGTCGCTGGCGCACCGCCCGCACCTCCGCTTCGCTGAGCACCACCGGCAGCCGGCGCCGTGTCCGCGCCCGCACCACCCCCTCCAGCTCCAGATCCCGCTCCAGCAGCTCCCGGTACAGAAACAGCAGCGCCGCCAGCGCCTGGTTCTGGGTGGAGGCGCTCACCTGCAGCTCCACCGCCAGGTGGCTCAGAAAGGCGTTCACCTCGGCGCTTCCCTATCTCGCGCGGGTGACGCCTGCCATGAAACCGCAGGAATCGCCTCAGCCACTGCTCGTAGGTGTTCACGGTGCGGCGCGCGTAATGGCGCACCTGCAGCTCCTCGCGATAGCGCTGGATCAGACCGGGGGCGCGGCGGGCGTCGGCCATGGCCTCGAGAGTGGGGGGCCTCCTGAGGGTTCCCCGCTGCAGCCTTTCCACAGATACGGCGTGAGCCGCGCCAGCAGACCCCGATGCCCTCCCCCCTCACCATCCGCCCCCTGCAGAGCGCCGACATCCCCACCGTCACCGGCTGGGCCCGGCGGGAGGGCTTCGCGCCAGGCGTGGGCGATGTGGCCATCTACCGCCAGACCGACCGCCAGGGCCTCTGGGTGGGCTGGCTCGGCGACGAGCCGGTGGGATGCATCGCCGGGGTCCGCTACAACGCCGCCTACGGCTTCATCGGCCTGTTCCTGGTGGTGCCCGCCCAGCGGGGCCGGGGCTACGGCCTGCAGCTGTGGCGCCACGCCCTCCAGCACCTGGCCGACGTGCCCTGCATCGGCCTGGAGGCCGCCCCCGACCGGATCGACGACTACGCCGGCTGGGGCTTCGCGCCCGCTTCTCCCACCACCCGCTGGCAGCGGCTCGTCGACGACGGCGCCCCGGCTTCCGTGCCCGCCGCGCCGGAGCCCCCCTGGTGTCTGCTGGAGGGCGGTGCCATCCCGGCCGCCGCCGTGCAGCGCTTCGATGCGGAGCGGGAGCCCTCGCCACGCCCCCACTTCCTTCGCCAGTGGCTGCAGCATCCGGCCGGCACGGTGCTGGCCCTGGTGGATCGGGCCGGCGCCTGCCACGGATTCGGCCGGGTGCGGCCCTGCCTGCTGCCCGACGGCACCGGCTGGCGCCTCGGCCCCCTGGTGGCAGGCAACCCCGCCGCCGCCCGGGCCCTGCTGGAAGGCCTGCTGCAGCGCCATCCCGGCACGGTGCTGATCGATGCCCCCGGCGCCAATGCCGCCGCCGCCCCGCTGCTGGCGTCGCTGGGGTTCACCCCGGCCTCCCGCACCCTGCGCATGTACAGGGGCGTGCCGCCGGCCGTGTCGCTGGCGGACGTGTACGGGCTGGCCTGCCTGGAGCTGGGCTGACCCCACCCCAGCGAAGGCTCCCCTACCTTCCAACCAGGACCGCCCCCACCCCGGACCCACGGCAGCCTTGAAGACACGCACCACCTCCCCCATCCCCGGCCTGGTGCTGCTGTCACTGGCCCTGGCGGCGCCGCTGGCGGCCGGGCGCCTGCGGGCCGCGCCGATCCCCCTGATGGAGCCGGCGGGCATGGAGCTGCTGGTGGCCAGCGGCGAGCGGGCCGACTACGGCCCCCTGGCCGAGCAATTCCTCACCCAGGCCAACCTCGCCTACTGCGGTGTGGCCAGTGCCGCCATGGTGCTCAACAGCCTGGCCGTGCCCGCCCCAGCCGTGCCGGGCTATGGCCGTTACCGCTTCTGGACCCAGGAGAACGTCTTCGACGTGCCGGCCGGCCGCCCGCTGGTGAGCGCCGAGGTGGTGCGGCGCCAGGGGATGACCCTGGCCGAGCTGGCCGGCCTGCTGGCCAGCCACGGGGTGGCGGCCGAAGCGATCCACGGCGACCAGCTGAGCCTGGAGCAGTTCCGCGCCCTGCTGCGCGCCAACCTCAGCCAGCCCGGCGATCGCCTGCTCGCCAACTACGACCGGCCCTCCCTCGGCCAGGCCGGCGGCGGCCACATCGCCCCGCTGGCCGCCTTCCACGCCCCCAGCGACCGGGTGCTGATCCTCGATGTGGCCCGCTACCGCTACCCCTCGGTGTGGGTCCCGGTCGCCGACCTCTGGAAGGCGATCCGCACCGTCGACTCCACCTCGGGCCGCAGCCGCGGCCTGGTCACGATCCGGCGGCAGCCTGGGGCAACACCGCCTCCAGGAAGCGTTCCGCCACCCGGTCCCAGCTGAACGGCCCCACATGCTCGCGGCCGAAGGCGCGGCAGCGGGCCTGCAGCTCGGTATCGGTGAGCAACTGCAAAAGGGCCTCGGCCAGCGACTGAGGATCCCGCGGCGGCACCAGCAGCCCGGCCCGGCCGTGGGGCACCACCTCCGGAATCGCCGTGGCCGTGGTGCTCACCACCGGCAGCCCGCTGGCCATCGCCTCGAGGAACACGATCCCGAAGCCCTCCTGGATCGACGGCAGGCAGAACACTGCGCTGCGGCGGTACCAGTCCCGCACCGCACCGTCGTCGGCCAGGGCCCCCAGCAACTGCACCACCCCCCCCAGCTGCAGACGCTGCACCAGCTCCTGCAGCGCCCCGTGCTCCGGCCCGTCGCCGATCACCACCAGCCGGGCACTGGGCAGCCGCTGCTGCACGCTCTGGAAGGCCGTGATCAGATCGGCCACCCGCTTGCGGGGGTACTGGCGCGCCACGCACAGCACCGTGTGGGGCTCGCGAGGGCCGGCGTCCCCGCCCACCGGATTCCAGAGCCCGATATCGATGCCCTCCGGCACCAGCCGCAGCCGTTCGGCCGGCACGCCGTAGTGCTCTTCGATGCGCTCGCAGCAGTAGCGGCTGGTGGAGAGCACCAGGGGCGCCCGGCGGGCGTTGAGGCGCTCCAGCCTGGAGAGGCCCCAGAGCATCAGCCGCGGCCAGCCGCTCTCGCAGCGCGACTCCTCCGCCAGCACCCCCTTGATGCAGCACACGTAGGGCACCGGGCAGCGGTGCGCCACCCGGAAGCCGTCGATGTCGAAGCCAACCACCAGGTCGTAGCGACCCTCGGCGGCCGCCAGACGCCGGGGCAGGGTGAGGTTGAACCAGAGGCGGCGCAGCAGCAGGTTGCGGGGCCAGGCCCCCTCGGGCACCAGCCGCTCCACCGTGTGGCCCCGGGCGATCAGGGCCCCGGCCAGGCCGCCGATGGCGGCCGCG
>CALRQM020000086.1:0-9059 GCA_943370335.1 Bordetella parapertussis
CGGGCTCTGGGGGCCGCTCATGCAGCTGGCGGGCGGGGCTGCGGTCGATCAGCAGCCCCAGCAGGTCGGGGCGGCTGTAGTGGCCGACGCTGTCCATCATGCGTTTGCGTTTGGTGATCAGGCTCAGGTCGAGTTCGGCGATGGCCAGGCCCTCGCCATCGGGCAGGGGGCCGGCCAGGTAGCGGCCCTCCGGGCTGATCACCGCCGTGTGGCAGCCCCCCTGGCAGGCCTTCTGCAGCACCGGATCGGGCGTGATCCGCTCGATGTCCTCCGGCTCCAGCCAGGCGGTGGAGGAGATCACGAAACAGCCGGCCTCGAGGGCGTGGTGGCGCAGGGTGACGGCGGTCTGCTCGGCGAAGATCGGCCCCACCAGGGAGCCGGGGAACTGGGCGCAGTGGATCTCCTCGCCCTGGGCCATCAGGCTGAAGCGGGCCAGGGGGTTGTAGTGCTCCCAGCAGGCCAGGGCGCCGATGCGCCCGAGGGCGGTGGGCACCACCTGCAGGCCGGCCCCATCCCCCTGGCCCCACACCATCCGCTCGTGATAGGTGGGGGTGAGCTTGCGGCGCTTCAGCACCAGCTCACCGGCGGAATCGATCAGCAGCTGGGCGTTGTAGAGGCTGCCCCCGTCGCGCTCGTTGATCCCCAGCAGGACGTGCAGGCCGAGCTGGCGGGCGGCGGCGGCGATGCGGCCCAGGGCAGGGCCGGGCACCGTCACCGCCTGCTCGTAGAGCTTCAGGTGTGACTTCCCCATCAGCACCGCCGGCTCGACGAAGGAGAAGTAGGGGTAGTAGGGCAGGAACGTCTCGGGGAAGACGATCAGCTCCACCCCGGCCGCGGCGGCCTCCTCCATGGCGGCGAGCACCCGCGCCACCGATCCGTCCAGGCTGTAGAGCACCGGACGGATCTGGGCGGCGGCGACGGTGACCGTGGCGGACATTCAGAGCGTCCAGGTGTCGAGGATGAAGGCGCCTTCCTTGCGGTGCAGCAGCACGATGTCGAGCACGTCGAGGGGGTTGACCGGGATGATTCCGGGGATCAGGGCGCCTTCCCCGTGGCCGTAGAGGGCCTGCAGGGCGAAGCGGCAGGCGTAGACCTTGCCCCCCTGGCCGATGAACTTCTCGATGCGGGCGCCGAAGTTGAGGTGGCCGTCGAAGGCGGCGTCGCCCAGCTTGGGAAAGCCCCGCTGCAGGCCCAGTGTCACGCCGGGCCCGTACAGCAGGATCGAGGTCTCGAAGCCCTTGTTGATCAGACGGCTGGCCTGCAGCAGGTTCACCAGGCCGATGGAGCCCTCGAAGGCCACGGTGTGGAAGGTGACCAGGGCCTTCTCACCCGGTTCGGCCTTGACGTCGGGAAAGACCTTCTCCTCGTAATCGACGAGGAAATCGCCCGTCTGGTTGGCGGGACGGCTGACCTGGGGCATGGGGAAGTGCGGTCGGTGGAATCGGCATGGGGGACCGTGCCATGGATGAACTTTTGTTCTGTGTCGCCGATGCCACCGAATGCCGCCTCCCGCCCGTGGCCCGCGGCGGGGCGATCCGTGGCGGTCGTTACAGGAGGTATCGCCAGGGGCGGCCAGCATCGGAACGGAGTAAGGAGCCGGGGTGGCTGTGGCAAGGGGTTCGGAGTCGGCGCAGCGTCACCCGGTGGTGGTGGTGGGCGGTGGTCAGGCGGGCCTGTCGGTGGCCCATTGCCTGCAGAAGCGGGGGCTGCGTCCCCTGGTGCTGGAGCGCCACCGCATCGGCCACGCCTGGGCCCGCCAGCGCTGGGAGTCCTTCTGCCTGGTCACCCCCAACTGGCAGTGCCGCCTGCCCGATTTCCCCTATGACGGCGACGACCCCGAGGGCTTCATGGGCCGCGAGGAGATCGTCCGCTACGTGCAGCGCTTCGCCGACCACATCCAGGTGCCCGTGCGTGAAGGGGTGGCGGTGCAGCGCCTGCAGGCGAGCGGTTCCGGGTTCCGCCTGACCACCGACGAGGGCGCCATCGAGGCGGATCAGGTGGTGCTGGCCACCGGCGGCTACCACCACCCGAAGCGCCATCCCCTCGCCGCCCGCCTGCCCGAGCGGATCCTGCAGATCGACGCCCGCGACTACGACAGCCCCGCAACGCTGCCCGCCGGAGCGGTGCTGGTGGTGGGCAGTGGCCAGTCGGGCTGCCAGATCGCCGAAGACCTCTTCCTGGCCGGCCGCCGGGTGCACCTGAGCGTCGGCAGCGCCCCCCGCTCCCCCCGCCGCTACCGCGGCCGCGACGTGGTCGACTGGCTCGATCGCATGGGCTACTACGCCATGCCGATCGACCAGCACGCCGACCCCAGGGCGGTGCGGGGCAAGACCAACCACTACCTCACCGGCCGCGACGGCGGCCGGGAGATCGACCTGCGCCGCCGCGCCCTCGAGGGGATGGTGCTGCACGGCCGGCTGGCCGAGCTCGGCCACGACCGCATCCGTTTCGCCGCTGACCTGGCCGCCAACCTCGACGGGGCCGACGCCGTGCACAGCCGCATCTGCCGCAGCATCGACGACCACATCGCCGCCCAGGGCCTCAGCGCCCCCGAGGAGCCCCCCTACGTTCCCTGCTGGACGCCGCCCCCCGGTCCCCCCGAGCCCCTCGATCTGGCCGTCGAGGAACTGGCGGCGGTCATCTGGTGCACGGGCTACCACCCGGACTTCAGCTGGGTGGAGGTGCCGGTGTTCGATGGCGCCGGCCATCCGGCCCATGAACGGGGCCTCACCCAGGTGCCGGGGCTGTATTTCCTCGGCTTGCCCTGGCTGCACACCTGGGGCTCGGCCCGTTTCTGCGGCGTGGCCGAGGATGCCGAATACCTGGCGGAGGCGATCCGTCTGCGCGCCTCCCGCCGGGCCAGCAGCCAGGAGCGGCTGGAGTGCACCGCCCTGCTGGGCACCTGAGCCTCAGGCCAGCAGGGCCGACCAGGTGAAGGCCAGGCCGATGCCCATCAACAGGCCGGCGGTGAGGTTCAGCGCACCGCTGGAGGCGTTCTGGCGCCAGCGCCGCACGGCCGTCAGGGCCACCACCAGCAGCAGCGTCTGGCTGACCAGCAGACCCACCAGATAGAAGCCGATCGGGGCCGGCTCCCAGCCGATCACGGCGCCGCTGAGGGCGTAGCCGTGCAGCAGGAAGGCGGGCACCAGCACGGCCGGCGGCAGGCGGCGCGCCAGCACCAGGCCGGTGAGGGCCACCGACAGGGCCACCAGCGGCTCGATCCAGGGGAAGCCCGGCAGGGCCAGCCCCAGGCCATTGCCCAGCAGCCCGCAGCCCAGCAGGGCCAGCACCCAGCGAAAGGGATGGACGATCCCCACCAGGCCGATCGCCAGCAGGAACAGCAGGTGGTCGGGGCCGAGGATCGGGTGGGCCAGGCCGCTCAGCACCCCGGTGAGGGGGCCGGGCTTCAGGCCGGTCAGATCCATCAGGTGGTGGGCTGAAGCGGGGGCCGCCAGCAGCAGGGGCAGGGCGCCCAGAACGGCGAGGGCGATGGGCAGGAGGCCGCGCCGCTCAGCCAGGGAAGGCAGGTTCATGGAAAATCTCCGGTCCTCGCCGGTAGGGAAGGTGTCGAGTGGGGGTGAGCGTTCTGACTGAGGACGCCGGGCCGGGAAGCCAGGTTTCCATCACAGCTGCGGGACAGTGGCGGACTCGGGCAACCCCTCACCGCCTTTCCTCCTTGCGTCCTCCCCGTGAAGGGGAGGAACCTCCTGGGCGCCATCCTCCCCCCTTCCTGGTCAGAAACCGCGGTCATCGGGCGGCAACGTCACTGGCTGCCGGCACAATGGGTGGACGGTTCCCGGGCTTCACACCCGGGAGGAAACGAGGAAAGTCCGGTGCACGGCAGGGTTCGCCCCGTCGTCATTCCGGCGCTGTCCCGCAGCTGTGATGGGGTCACCCTCAGCCAGAACGCTCGCCGTGAACCGTTCCTTCCATCCCCGGCGCGGACCGGGACCCTCGATGACCCACTTCTCCGGCCTCCGCTCCTGGACCCTGCTGGGGGGCGCGGCCGCCCTCGGTTTCGTGTTGATCGGCCAGCCGGCCCAGGCCCATGGCCTGGCCCACGGCGGCCTCGGCCACGGCTTCCTCCACCCCATCACCGGGGTGGATCACCTGTTGCTGCTGATCGGTGTCGGTGCGGCTGCGTCCTACGTGTCCGCCCAGTTGCTGCTCTGGGCCCTCGCCGGTGCGGTTCTGGGGGCGGTGGGAGGCGCCCTTGGCGCCAGCCTGCCCTTCGCCGAGGTCCTGGCCGCCCTGGCGGTCACAGCGGTGGCCCTGCTGATCCTCCGCTCCCATCAGAGCGCCGGTCTGCCCCGGCTGGGTGTCGCCGGCGTCCTGGTGGCCGGTGCCGTGGCGCTGCACGCGTTGCTGCACGGCGCCGAAGCCCCCTCCGATAACTCCGCCATCGCCTGGTGGCTGGGGGCCTTCGGTGCCTCGGTGATGGTGAGCGGTGGCTCCTTCCTGCTGATGCGCAGGCTTCCCCTTGTCTGGACCGTTCGCCTGGCCATGCTTCTGGCCCTGCTGGGTGGCGTGCTGGCCCTGGGCCCGATCGGTCTTCTGGCCCGCTGAGGTCAGGTTTGGACCTGGAGCAGGGCGGCCGCCATCGCCAGGGCCCCCTGGCAGGCATCGCCGGCGGCCGTCACCAGCTGGCTGCCCGGCAGGACCTGCTCCAGGCTGCGGGTGAAGGGGCGGCGTAGCTGCTCCAAGTGGTTCAGCGCCCCGCCCATCGGGCACACCGGCGGCCCCACCAGGTCCAGGCCCCGGGCCACCCCCGCCGCCATCGCCGCCAGCGCCTCGGCGTTGCGCTCCATCACGGCGACGGCCTGGGGGTCACCCGCAGCGGCCAGCCGGTCGAGCACCGGGGCCAGCCGGGCAAAGCCGGCGGGGCCGAACCCGTCAGCCACCACCAGCGCCTTGAGCCGCTGAGGAGATCCCGGGTCGTCCGGGTCCAGATCCAGGGCCTTCCACAGGGTCCGCCGCAGGGGGGTTTCGGGGAGTCGGCCATCGGCCATCTGCAGGCTCAGGGCCAGGCCGTCCCGGCCGATGTCCATGGCCGAACCGGCCCCATCCAGCAGCCAGCCCCAGCCAGCGCAGCGGTGCTCGCGCCCGCGGCCGTCGCGGCCGACGGCGATCGTGCCGGTGCCGCTGATCACGACGATGCCGGGGCCGCCTGCGAAGGCCCCGCGCAGGGCGGTGCGCTCGTCGCCGGTGACCACCACCCGCTCCGGGGCCAACCCCAGGGCGGCGGCCGCCAGGGCCTGTCCCTGGCCCTGCACCGCCGTGCCCTGCTCGATGCCGCTGGCCCCCACGGCGGCCGCCACCAGCACGGCCGTGCCGGCAGGGTCGCCGGCGTCGACGAGATGGGCCCGGGCCCGCACCAGGCTCTCGCGCAGGGCGGCCCCGAAGCGTTCGGCACCCTCCGGGGCGGCCAGGTGGCAGACGCCGGGGCCGTCACCCTCTGCGATCTCCCGGCCCGGAGCGGACGCCACGGGATCGGCGGCCAGGGCCAGGCGGCAGGTGGTGTGGGTCTGACCGGCGTCGAAGCCGGCGATCAGTCGCATGGCACCGGATCCTTCTCCGGAGCCGCGGAGGCTGCCGCCGCGGCGAGGGTGGCCAGGCTGAACAGGCCGATCAGCTGCACCTCCGGCCGGAAAAAGATCGTGTCGGTGAGCCCCTGCACCCCGAGGGCCGCGAACACGGCCACCGCCGCCAGAGAGGGGAGGGCGAGGGGGGCGCTGCTGCGCCACTGGCCCAGCCCCACCTTCACGGCGCTCAGCAACAGGCCCAGCCCGGCGAGCAGCCCGGGGATGCCGGCTTCCACCAGCAGCTCCAGGGGGATCGAATAGGCACTGAGGGCGTTGAACTTGGGCTGCTGATACAGCGGATAGATGAGGTTGAAGGCACTGTTGCCAGGGCCGATGCCGATCCAGGGGCGGTCCTGGATCATCGCCAGGGCGGAGGTCCAGACGTTGATGCGGAAGTTGTTGGAGCTGTCCTCCCGGCCCGCCACCAGGCTCATCACCCGCACCCGCAGGGGCTCCACCTGGGTGACCAGCACCACCAGCACCACGGTGGCGCCCAGCAGCAGCAGCAGGGGGAACAGGCGCCGCCACAGGGGCGGCCAGTCGCGGGTCTGCCGCAACACCAGCAGCAGGGCCAGCAGGCCGAGGGAGGCCACCATGCCCATCCAGGCGCCGCGGCTGTAGGTGAGCACCAGGGCCACCAGGCCCAGCACCAGGCTGGCCAGGGCGAACAGGCGCCGGCCCCGGCCCTGCCAGCGCAGCAGGGCCACCACGGCCAGGGGCAGGATCGGCAGCAGGTAACCCCCCAGCAGGTTGGGGTTCTCCAGGGTGCTGTAGATGCGCACCGTGCCCTCGGCCACCGAGTTGTTGTCCGACCAGCGGGCCAGGGCCCCGGGGGCTTCGTAGAGCTGGCGGATGCCGATCACGCTGGTGACCAGTTCACCGGCCAGCAGGGCGCCCACCAGCCGGTCCCACCACACCGGGGCGGTGGCCAGCAGCTGACGCATCAGGGCGTAGACGCTCAGGTAGCTGAGCAGCTTGAACAGCCCCACCAGGGCGGCCTTCGGCACGGGCGAGAAGCCGGTGGCCACCACGGCCACCGCGATCACCAGCAGCAGCCAGAGGTTGATGGCGCCGAGGCGACCCGGCGGGGTGCGCAGCGCCCAGACCACCCACAGCAGGGCGGAGGCGGCGATCAGCAGGCTGAGGCCCGCCCGGGTCACCAGGGGCAGGCCGGCCATCAGGGCGCAGAGGATCCAGCCCGCCACAAGGGGCAGGTGGGCGCCGAGTCGGCCGGCGGGGAGGCCGGCCAGCAGCCCCTGCCAGCGCAGCAGCAGGGGCACGGGAGCGGGGGCAGGCACCATCAATCCGCTGCAGCGTCGAGGCGATTATCGGTGCCGCTGGCGGTGGGCTCCAGCTGGGCTTCCAGATCGGCCAGCGGCGGCAGGGGGGCGCTGCTGCGGCGGTAGAGGCTGCGGTGCACCGGCAGACCCCCCGCCAGCACCTGGCCTTCCCGTTCGGTGGCCACCGGCAGGGGATTCCGCTCGGGGCCGCACTCCTCGGGCCCGGCCAGCTCGAAGGCGCCGCTGGCCTCCACCAGCTGCCGCATCGGGGCGATCAGGGCTTCCACATCGCTCTGCAGGAACAGGCGGCGGCCGGGGGCCAGGGCCGCGGCGATCGCCAGCAGCAGGGCGGGCTGCAGCACCCGGCGTTTGCGGTGGCGCAGCTTGAACCAGGGATCGGGGAACTGCAGCGTGACAAGCTCCAGCTGACCAGCCCCCAGTTGCCCCAGCCACTCCGGCAGGTTCACGTTGGCGTTGCCGTAGAGGAAGCGCAGGTTGGTCAGCCCGTCCCGGCGGCGGTCGTCCTCGGCGGCCTCCACCAGGGTCCGGCGGATCTCCAGGCCCAGGTGGTTGCGCTGCGGTGCCAGGGGGGCCATGGCCAGCAGGAAGCGGCCCCGGGCCGAGCCGATGTCGAGGTGGAGGGGCAGGGCGGGATCGGCGAACAGCTCGATCAGCGGCGGCAGGGGCCGCGCCAGCTGGTGGATCCGGCTGAGGGGATTGACGTGCTGGCGCACCATCAGAGCGGTGTGGCGTCGCCCCCGGGCGGCTCGTTCGGCACCAGGAACCCCCAGCTGGCGGTGTAGCCGTGCAGGTGGGTGGTGCCGCCCACCGGGCCGATCTCGCCGTTGCAGAACAGGCCAGCGATGGGCACGGTGCCGAACACCTCCCGGCAGAGGCTCACGTCGCCGTCGACCTCGCCGTAGAGGCCTTCGCCCCGCCCCAGACAGGCAAACAGGAAGGCGGCCAGGGGCTCACTGCGGCGCCGCGACTGGCCGGCCAGCAACTGGCGGGATTCATCGCGGGAGGCATCGGCATCGCGGAGCTGGAACTGCACCTTCTGGCCGACGCGCATGCGTTCGCCCACCGCCACCGCCCCGTTGCGGGGATCGACGCCGATCAGGTTGCGCACCAGGAAGGAGCCCGGCGCCTCTGCCACGGGGGTGAGGTCGGCGTTGGGAAGGCTGAAATCGCTGCGTCCCACGCCGAGGAACAGGGAGTGCTTCACCTGCTCCCGCTCGGCCGGGGTGAGGTCGGTGAGGATCGACTGCAACGCCGCCACGGGGCTGTTGCGGGTGCTGCCGCAGCTCACCTCGATCACCACGTTGCGCTGGGCCTGCTCCACCTCAAGGACGGGGCCGATCGGCCGGCAGCCCTGGGCCACCAGCGGATCGAGCCGCCAGGAGCCGCTGATCAGGCAGCCCACCGCGCCGGTGCGGACGGTGTCGGCCGGGTCGCTGTCGCCGCTGCCGAAGAGAAGCGAGCCGTGGGCGGCGCTGTGGGGGCCGGCGATGCCGCCCACCTTGGTGGTGTTGGGGTAGGCGTAATCCAGGCCGCTGATCAGGTCGTTGATGGCGGTGCCGGTGGGATCGAGCAGCAGCAGCATCGACTGGCCCTCCTCCAGCTCGGCCCCCACCCGCTCGCGCCAGGGTTCGGCCGGACCATCGAGGTCGGGCAGGGCGGTGGTGTCGATGGCGAAGGGGCGCAGGCTGGCGCCGGGCAGCCGCAGCAGAGTGACCGCCAGGGCCGGCTGGTGCTCGATCTCATGGGGCGCGCCGGCCGGATCGGTGCCCACCACGCCGCCGCCGACGCAGCCCAGCCAGTGGGCGGCGCTGAGCTTCTGCTGCAGCAGGGGCAGCAGGCGGGGCAGGTCGCTGGCGTAGCTGGCGGAGGCGAACACCAGGGCCAGGTCGGCCTCCGGGGCACCCCGCAGCTGCTCGAACACCTGGTTGACCGCTTCCTGAAGCGAGACGTCCCGGCCGAGGGCGGTGCGGCACCAGGGGCCGCCGGGACGGCGTTGCAACCAGGGAAAGGAGGGGAGGGAACCCATCAACGGACCCTATCGCCTGGGGGGCACACGGATAATGGCGCCTTACCGAACCGAGCGGACGTGCCGGAACAGCTCTATCGCTCCCTGGTCTGGCTCGACGTGCGGCTGGGAATGCTGTTCGCCGTTGGGCTGCCGCTGGTGCTGCTCGTC
>CALRQM020000087.1:0-9044 GCA_943370335.1 Bordetella parapertussis
GCCGCCGCCGATGGCCAGCTCGGGGTCCGGGCCCGCCAGGCAGCCGCGCTGGCGGGCTGGCGAAGGCCCCGGCAGCCAGAGCAGCAGGAAGCCTCCGCCGCCGAGGTTGCCGGCCTGGGGCAGGGTGACCGCCAGGGCGAAGGCGGTGGCTACTGCCGCGTCCACCGCGTTGCCCCCCTGGCGCAGGATCGCCGCCCCCGCCGCCGAGGCCAGGGGCTCCTGGGCCGCCACCAGCCCCCGGGCCGACCACTGGGGCCGGAAACGCTGCTCGCCCTCCAGCAGCACGTTGCTCTCTGCAGCTCCGGCGGCCGGCGCCACGGTCTGGGCCCGGGCCAGCGGCACCGGCACGGCCCCTGGCCCCACCAGCAGCAGCACCGCCACCACGCCCCCCCGGCGACTCACGCTCACAGCGAGGCACCCGGAGCGCCGAAACCGCCGCCGCCGGGGGTGGCGATCTCCAGCAGGTCGCCGGGCTGGACGCACACCTGGTAGCAGCCGGCCAGCTCCTCCAGGCGGCCATCGGCCCGCTCCAGCCGGTTGCGCCCCACGGCGCCGTCGCCGCCACCGGCCAGGCCGAAGGGAGCCACCCGCCGGGAGCCCGAAAGGATGGCGACGGTCATCGGCGCCAGGAAGCGCAGCCGCCGGATCACGCCGTCGCCACCAGGCCAGCGGCCGGCGCCGCCGCTGCCGCGGCGGATGGCAAAGCGCTCCAGGCGCACAGGGAAACGGTCCTCGAGGATCTCCGGATCGGTGAGCCGCGAGTTGGTCATGTGGCTCTGCACCGCACTGGCTCCGGCGAAACCGCTGCCATCGGCCAGCATCCCGGCGCCGGTGCCGCCGCAGATGGTCTCGTAGTACTGGCAGCGCGCATCGCCGAAGCTGAGGTTGTTCATCGTGCCCTGGGCCGCCGCCATCACCCCCAGCGCCCCGAACAGGGCGTTGGTGACCGCCTGGGAGGTCTCCACATTGCCGGCCACCACCGCCGCCGGCGGCAGCGGATGCAGCAGGCACCCCTCCGGCACGACCAGCTCGATCGGTTCGAAGCAGCCGGCGTTGAGCGGGATCGGGCGGCCCACCAGGCAGCGGAACACGTACAGCACCGCCGCCTTGGTGATCGCCAGCGGCGCGTTGAAATTGCCCTCCTGCTGGGGGGAGGTGCCGCTGAAATCGATCCGGGCCCGGCGGGCGGCCCGGTCGATGTGCACGGCCACCACGATGCGGCTGCCGTCATCGAGCACCACGCTGTGGTCGCCATCGCTGAGGCCGGCGATCGCGTCGCCCACCGCTTCGGCCGCGTTGGCCAGCACGTGGCCCATATAGGCGGTGACCTCTCCGGTGCCCTCGCGCTCCAGCAGCCGCAGCAGTTCGCTCTCCCCCAGGCGGTTGGCGGCCACCTGGGCCTGCAGATCGGCCAGCAACATCGCCGGGTTGCGCACCGGGTGGGGGCCGGCCTCCAGGCGCTGGCGCCAGAGCTCCGCCTCGAAGCGGCCCTGCCGCAGCAGCGGCACGTGATCGAGCAGCAGACCCTCCTCCTCGATGCGACGGCTGAAGGGGGGCATCGAGCCCGGGGTGAGGCCGCCCACGTCGGCATGGTGTCCCCGGCAGGCAACAAAAAACAGAGGTGTAGCCCCGCCTTCCGGGGGAAACACCGGCGTGATCACGGTGATGTCCGGCAGGTGGGTGCCGCCATCGAAGGGGTTGTTGGCGGCATAGGCCTCTCCGGGCGAGAGCGGCGGCCGCCTACCGGCGGCCACGGCGGCCAGGAGGCTGGCCACGCTTTCGCCCATCGAACCCAGGTGCACGGGGATGTGGGGGGCATTGGCCACAAGCCGGCCCGTGCCATCGAACAGGGCGCAGGAGAAGTCGAGCCGCTCGCGGATGTTCACCGAACGGCTGCACTGGTGCAGCCGCTCGCCCATCTGCTCGGCGATGGCGCTGAAGCGGTGGTTGTAGAGCTCCAGCCGCACCGGATCCACCGCCCCGGCGCTGCTGGTGGCCAGGGCCGCCCCGGCTGACGGCGCCTGCCGCTCCAGCAGCAGCTCGCCCCCCGCCAGCACCCGGCCGCCCCAGCCGGACTCCAGCACGGTGGTGCCCGTGGGCTCCACCACCAGGGCCGGCCCCTCGATCCGCTGACCCGCCGCCAGCTGCTGCCGGCGCCAGAGGGGCACCTGACGCCAGAGCATCCCGGCGCCCGCAGCGGCGCCGTGCTCTTCGGCCAGGCAGAGGGCCACCCATTCGCAGGGCTCGGGCGGATCCGCCGCCCCAGGGAGTTCAGCAGCCCTGACAGCCCCCGCCGAGGTTTCGGGGACCGGGGCACCCACCTCCACCTGCAGCCGCTCCACCACCAGGGGCTCGTCCGGCACCACGAAGCCGAAGCGTTGCTGGTGGCGGGCCTCGAAGCCCGTACGCAGCTCGGCCCGCACCCCCTCGGGCGAACCGGCGGGCCAGGGCAGCTCCAGCCCCTGGTCGCTGCCGCGATAGCGCAGCTCCAGGCGGGCCTGCCAGCGCGGCGCCTGGCCGGTCGCCAGATCACCGCTGCAGCGGAGCTCGGCACTGGCCTCCTCCACCAGCAACTCGATCTGCCGCTCCAGCTGGGGAAGCAGGGCCGGCTCGAGGGGCTGCCTCAGGGTGCGCTCCCGTAGCAGGGAGGGGCGGGCCAGGCCGATGCCGTAGGCCGAGAGCACCCCGGCCAGGGGATGGAGCAGCACCCGGGTGAGCCCGAGGGCATCGGCCAGGGGGCAGGTGAGCTGGCCGCCGGCGCTGCCAAAGGTGACGAGCACGGCGCCGCGCAGATCGTGGCCGCGCTGGATCGAGATGCGCCGGATCGCCTCGGCCATGCGCTCGATCGCGATCGTCAGCGCCCCCTGGGCCGCCGCCTCCGGCCCGGCCACCCCCAGCTGGCGGGCCAGGGCCTCGAAATGCTCCACGGCCACCCCCCGATCGGCCGGCTGGTCGCCGCCGGGGCCGAACAGCCGCGGCAGCGCGTTCACAGGCAGCCGGCCCAGCAGCAGGTTGGCGTCGGTGATCGCCAGGGGCCCCCCGCGGCCGTAGCAGGCGGGGCCGGGGTTGGCGCCGGCCGAGCGGGGCCCCACCTGCAGGCGCCCGTCCCGCACCTGCAGCACCGAACCGCCGCCCGCCGCCACCGTGTGGATCGGCAGCATCGGCGCCAGCAGCCGCAGGCCGTCGATCTCGGTTTCGTTGCTGCGCTCCCAGGCGGCGTCGCCGCGGCTGCCGTCGAAATGGAACACATCGCTGGAGGTGCCGCCCATGTCGAAGCCGAGGATCGGGGCGTCGCCGAACCCGGCCGCCGCCGCCACCGCGACGGCCGCCACCATGCCGCCGGCGGGGCCGGAGAGGATCGTGTCCTTGGCCTGGAGCAGGGCGGGCGCGCGCAGGGCTCCGGCGGAGGTCATCACCCGCAGCGGGATGGCCGCCCCGATGGCGGCGCGCACCTGATCGAGATAGGCGCCCAGCACCGGAGCCAGGGCCGCCTCCAGCACGGCGGTGTCGAGACGGGGCACCAGCCGCGGCTGGCGGCTGAGCTGGTGGGAGAGCACCACCGCGGCGAAGCCCTTCGACGCCAGCCAGCTCCCGAGGGCGTGCTCATGGACCGGGTGGCGACCGGCATGGAGCAGGGCCACGGCCACGCTGCGGAAGCCGTCGGAGCGGGCCTGGGCCAGGGACTGCTCCAGCGCTTCATCCAGCTGCAGCGGCTCCAGTTCCTGCCCATCCGCCGCCAGCCGGCCACCCACTTCGACCACCCGCAGGGGCGGGGGCTCGGGCCGCAGGATCTCCAGAGCAAAGAGATCGGGGCGATGCTGGTCGCCGATGCGCTGCAGGTCGGCGAAGCCACGGTTGACCAGCAGCAGCACCGGAGCCCCCTGGCGCTCCAGCAGGGCGTTGGTGGCCACGGTGGTGCCCAGCCGCACCTCCGCCACGGCACCGGCGGGGATGGGTTGGCCGGCCGCCAGGCCGAGCACCTCGCGCACGGCCGCAACGGCGGGGTCAAGCGGAGGGGTGTCGTCCGCCGGCGGGGGCGGATCGGAGAGCAGCTTGCGCACCACCAGTTCGCCGGTGGGGGAGCAGGCCACCACATCGGTGAAGGTGCCGCCGCGGTCGATCCAGAACCGCCAGCCAGCCACCACGGGCGTCAGAGGCGGCTGAGCAACTCGGCCTTCTTGGCGGCGAATTCCTCCTCGGTGAGGATGCCCTTCTGCTGCAGCGCCGCGAGTCGCTCCAGGGTGGCGAACACATCGGTGGCCGGCTCAACGACCGTGGGTTCGGGCCTGGCGGCAACGGCTGCCGATGGCGTGGATGGGGCTGGGGGCTCCGTGGGCGGAGGTGCCCCCACGGCGGCCAGGTGCGCCAGGCTGATGCTGCCGTCGGCGGTGCTGAACAGCAGCCCGCCACCGTCGGACTGCTGCTGGGAGGAGATGCCAGCGATCTGATGGCCGCTGGTGTCATAGACACTCACCTGACCGTTGACCTCCACCGCCAACCGCCCAACCGTCGGGAAATAGGCGTAGCGCACCTCGTTCTGGGCGCCGCTGGAGCTGGGGCTTCCCAGCTCGGGGGGCCACCAGCTGTCGCGGGGATCGGTGGTGAACAGCGGACCGGAACCGAAGCCCATCGGTGCCATCGGGGCCATCGATCCCATGGGTGCCATGCCGCCATTCACCTGCATCTGCTGGCCGCCACCGCTGCTGGCCTGTTGCTGCAGAGCGGCGGCGCCCACCAGCACCTGTTGGCCGCCACCGCTCTGGCTCTGCGACTGAAAACTCCCGCGCGGAAACAGCTCGGGCTGGCTGGCGATCGCTACGGCGAGCTCGCGGCAGAGCCCATCGACACGGGCCTTGAGCCCATGGTTGAACATGTCACCCAGCATCATCATGCCGCCGTTCATCCACTGGCCGGAGCCGGCGAATTCAGGGTGGTTGAACTGCGCCATGCCGCCACGCCCCTTGAGCATGGCAAAAGTCATGTGCAGCACGGCGTCCTGGCTGAAGCCATAGCGCTGAGCCAGCTCGTTGACGACCTCAAGGCCTTCGGCCGTGAGTTTTTCCATGGCGATGTCCTGATGGAGCCAAGCCCGGCATAAAGCCGGACAGAAATTTCTGGGCGACTCTCAAAAATACCACCTTCATCTGGCCTTTTGGGTGCCGAGGCCGGCTTCGGTTACAGCCGCAGGCTGAAGCGGCGGATCCAAGACTGGATCCCTGCCACATCTCCCGACAGCGACTCCAACGGACCCCAGCCCAGCGTCAGCCCTTCCCCAGGCGATGCACCACGGCATTACTTCGGCATCCACCATGAAGATGCAACCGTTGCAACCACACGCATCGACCTATAAAAGAACAATGATATCGAATTAGGGACACGTCGTGATGATGCCGGCCAGCCTTCACAGGTCTGCAGCGATCTTCCTTGGTGCCGTCGCAGGAGCCCTGGCGGCGCAACCGCCAGCCTTCGCAGGGGATCTGATCTTCGTCTTCGATGGCTTGATCGGCACCTTCCGGAATCTTGAGGCCGGGACAGCCACCAGTTCTCCTCCCGCCGAAGTCGAAATGAATGTCGCTTCGTCTTCGGGTTCGCCCAAGGGGCGGTTCGAGACGGCGCCGCGCTGCCTGCTTCCGGACTGCGGCTACATCTCCGTGACCGCCAACGGTTCGACATTCATCGGCCCAACCGTCTTCCATGGCCATAACGGTGGCTGGCAACTGCTGATCAGCTCCGTTCCACAACATGATCCCGGCGCCACACCCTGGGACCTCAACGGATTGCTGCTCTATTGCCCAGGATTTGAGCTGGCTGGCGATCTTGAACAGTGTCCAGCTCCCGGTCCGGGCACCGAGCCGAGATCCGGATGGCTCACACCGCCCCCGCACGGCGACCCTGGCGATCCCGCCGTCCCTGGCCCTGCTCCCTTCCTCGGCGCCGCCGCCGCCTTCGGCTTCAGCCGTCGGCTGAGACGCAGGATCCGAAACGCTCCTACCGGTAGTTCTCGAACTGCAGGGGCACCTCCAGATCCTCGGCGCGCAGCAGGGTGATCACCTGCTGGAGGTCGTCCTTGTTCTTGCCGGTCACCCGCAGGCTCTCGCCCTGGATCGCCACGGTCACCTTCTTGATCTGATCCCGCACCAGCTTGCTGAGCTTCTTGGCCAGCTCCTGGCTGAGGCCCTTGCGCAGCTTCACCACCTGCTTGACCCGATTGCCGCCCACCGGTTCAGGGGTCTGCAGGTCGAAGATCTTCAGCGACAGGTTGCGCTTGGTGGCCTTCTGGCGCAGCACGTCCACCACCGCGTCGAGGGTCATGTCGCTGGCGGTGGTGATCGAGAGGCTGGCCTCCTCCACCTCGATCTCGGTGTTGGAGTCCTTGAGGTCGTAGCGCTGGCCCACCTCCCGGCGCACCTGGTCGACGGCGTTCACCAGCTCCTGGCGGTCGAAGTCGGAGACGACGTCGAAGGAATAGCTGTCGGCCATGGCGCGGGCGAAGGCAAAGCAGCGCCAGCCTAGAAAAGAGACCCTGCGGCCCCCTCTCGATGACCTTCTCTCTACCCAGCACCCTTCTGGCGGCCAGCATCGCCCTGCCGGTGCTGCCGGCGGCGGCGGGTGGGCCCTTCGCCTGGTCGCTGGTGCTCTCGGGCGCCGTGGTGGTGCTCAGCCTGATCCCCCTGGGGGCCGCCCGCTCCCAGGCCGATTTCAAACCCTCCGACCTGGCTGCGCCGCGGGCGATGTTCGAACGGCTGCCGGCCTGGGGCAAGCGGGCCAACTGGGCCCACCAGAACAGCTTCGAGGCCTTCACCCTGCACGCCCCAGCCTGCCTGCTGTGCCTGGTGGTGGCCCCTGGCGTGCTGGCGGCCTCCCCCTGGCTGGCGCTGGCGGCCTGGCTGCACCCGGCCCTTCGTCTGGGCTACCTGGCGGCCTACGTGGCCAACCTGCCGCCTGTGCGCAGCCTCTGCTGGGCCGGCGCCATCCTCTGCACCGCCCTGCTCTACAGCGAGGGCCTGCGGGCGGTGCTGCGCAGCTGAGTCAGCTGCCGCCCCTTTCCTGAAGACCCTTGAGGGCCGCCAGCAACGACGCCGGGCTCTGGGGATCCACCATCAGCACCGATCCCCCGTGAGCGGCAGCCATCTGCTGGCCCATCGCCATCCAGTCCTTGGCCAGCAGCAAGCGCAGACCTTCGGCCGCCGCCGGATGGGCCTCGATCACAGCGGCCAGCTGGGTGGCCGACTCGGCCCGCGCCTTGGCCAGCAGCAACTGCTGCTTGGCCTGGGCATCGGCATCGAGCAGCACGGCCTCCTGCTTGGCCTTGGCATCCAGCACCAGGGCCTCGGCCCGGCCCCGGGCCGCGTTCACCTGCGACTCCCGTTCCCCCTCGGAGCGCAGGATCGCCGCCCGCTTCTCCCGCTCGGCGGTCATCTGCTGCTCCATCGCCTGCTGCACCCCCTGGGAGGGCTGGATGTCGCGCAGCTCGACCCGGGTCACCTTGACGCCCCAGGGATCGGTGGCCTGGTCCAGTTCCTTGAGCAGGGTTTCGTTCACCTCCTGCCGGGTGGTGAAGGTCTGGTCGAGGTCGAGCTTGCCCATCTCCGCCCGGATCTGGGTGAGCACCAGGTTGACCATGGCCGCCTGCAGGTTGTCGACGCCGTAGTAGGCGCGAGCATGCTCGAGCAGCTGCCAGTACACCACCGCATCCACCTCGATCGAAACGTTGTCGCGGGTGATGCACTGCTGGGGCGGGATGTCGAGCACCCGCTCCTTCAGCGATTCGTGGCTCACCACCCGCTCCAGGCCGGGAATCACCAAGGACAGGCCCGGGCGCAGTTCGCGGTCGTACTTGCCGAGGCGCTCCACCAGCATCGAGCGGCTGCTGCTGGTGACCTTGACGCCGCTGATGCCAAGACCGGCGAGCACCACGAGCACCGGGATGATGAGCGCTTCCATGCAGGCTTCTTCACTGGGGCAACGCTAGGCAGGATGGGGGGGAAGGCCAACGGTCCCGTTGGTTTCGTTGTCCCTCCGTACCCGGCCGATGCCCGCACCCCCGATCCTCTGGCTGGCCCTGGCGGGGGTGCTGCTGCTGCTGGAGCTGGTGGGCGCCGACGCGGACGGCCTGCTGCTGGTGGGCGCCGTGGCCGCCCTGCTGCTCACGCTGGTGGCCGTGCTGGTGCCGGTGGTGCCGCCGCTGGCGCAGGTGCTGCTGTTCGGCGCTCTGGTGGGGGCCGGCTACGGCTGGATGCGGCGCTGGTCGGCGGGGCGCCAGGCGCGCACGATCCCCCCCGGCGCCCGGGCTGAACTGGCGGAGGTGACCACGGCCTTCGATGCCAACGGCGAGGGCCGCGTGCGCTGGCAGGGCCAGAGCTGGGCCGCCCAGAACCTGGCCCCGGATCAGCTCCTGCACCCCGGCACCCAGGTGACCGTGATGGGCCGGGAGGGAACGCGGCTGCAGGTGCTGCCGCGCCCGGAGAACCTGCTGGGCTAGTCGAAGAACATCAGGCTGACCACCTTGCCCATGTCCTCGGCGGTGCGGCAGCTGGAGAGCAGGGTCTCGCTGTCGTGGAAGGCGTAGCAGATCAGCTGGTCGCAGCGGTTGATGATCTCCTGGTTGCAGAGGCTGCTGGCCATCGGCAGGGGCAGCTCATCGTTCTCCGGCTTCTCCACCAGGTGCAGCACACGCTCCAGCTGGCTGCGGGATTCGCCGGGCTGGCGCTCCAGGCTCTGGGGCAGCAGCACGGTGAGCCGGGCCGGATCCACCTCGAGCACGCTGCGGATCACGGCGGCGTTGACCCCCTGGGCACCGGAGGTGATCAGGTTGTGGCCCTCCTGGGCCAGGGAGCGGGCCACCAGCTCCACCAGATGGATCGACACCACCGGCACATGGCGGCTGCCGAGGAAAGCGATTCTGCGTTTGCCCCGGTCCTGGAGCATGGCCAGCTCCTGGGCGAGCGTATCGATCCGGTCCAGGGCCGGAAGATCTAGGGACCGGGTCACCCGTTATCGACAACCAACGAACTGAAACTAGCAGCGCCCTCAGGCATGGACCG
>CALRQM020000088.1:0-8917 GCA_943370335.1 Bordetella parapertussis
CGGAGCGGCGCGAGCACGGGGGCTGGCGGCCCCGGGTCGGCGATCGCATCCGGCTGCTGGCCCTGGGCAAGGCCGCCGAGGTGCTGGCGATCTCGGAGGAGGGCCGTGAGCTCACGGTGCGCTGCGGCGTGCTGCGGCTCACGGTGGCGCTGGCCGCGATCGAAGGGCTGCATGGCGAAAAGCCGGCCCCCCCCGAGCCGCCGCCCCAGGTGCGCATCCGCAGCCGCCGCTCCCCGGGCAGCCGGGGCCCCGAGGTGCGTACCGAGGGGAACACGGTGGACGTGCGCGGCCTGCGGGTGCACGAGGCCGAAGCGGCGGTGGAGGAGCGCCTGCGGGGGGCCAACGGTCCGGTGTGGGTGATCCACGGCATCGGCACCGGCAAGCTCAAGCGGGGCCTGCGCGATTGGCTCTCCGGCCTGGCCTGGGTGGAGCGGGTGAGCGATGCCGAGCAGGCGGATGGCGGCCCCGGCTGCAGCGTCATCTGGGTGAAGTAGGGCTCAGTGGTTGATGGCGGGCAGCTGGGGTTCCTGCCGCGCCGGTGCCGTGGCCTCGCTGGGCAACAGGGCGGCCCCGAGCTCGTCGAACAGGCGCCAGCCCGTGGGGTCGATGTCCAGATGGACGGTCTGGCCCACGGTCACGCTCTGGTCGGGGGTGGCCCGCACCAGCACCAGGTGGCTGCCCTCCAGCAGCCGGCAGGTGACCAGCTGTTCGTTGCCGAGGGCCTCGCAGTGGCTCACCTCCGCCGCCAGGTTGCGGTTGGTGGCGGGGGCCAGCCGCAGGTGCTCCGGCCGCAGGCCGCCGGTGATGTGGTGGCCGATCCAGTCGCCCAGAAGCTCCGCCATCGGCCCCTCCACCGGGAAGCGTCGCCCCCCCAGCAGCAGCTGGGCGGAGCCGGCCACCTCCACCGGCAGCAGATTCATCGCCGGGCTGCCGATGAACTGGGCCACGAACAGGTTGGAGGGCCACTGGTAGAGCTGCATCGGCGTTCCCAGCTGCTGCAGCCGGCCCTCGTTGAGCACGGCGATGCGGTGGCCCATGGTCATGGCCTCCACCTGGTCGTGGGTGACGTAGAGGGTGGTGGTGCCCAGGCGCCGCTGCAGCTCCACGATCTGGGTGCGGGTGCCGGTGCGCAGCTTGGCGTCGAGGTTGCTGAGCGGTTCATCCATCAGGAACACCGCCGGCTGGCGGGCGATGGCCCGGCCCAGGGCCACCCGTTGCTTCTGGCCGCCGGAGAGCTCCTTGGGCCGGCGTTCCAGCAGCGGCCCCAGCTCCAGGGTGGCGGCCACCTCGTCGATGCGCGCCGCGATGCGGCGCTCCCGCTCGGAATCGATCCGCAGGGCCGCCGGCCATCCACGGCTGGCCCGGTGCAGGCTGTCCTGCAGCTGCTGGGGCAGGCTGCGGTGGCGGCTGCGCCGCAGGCCGAAGCCGATGTTGTCGGCCACGCTCAGGTGCGGGTAGAGGGCGTAGCTCTGGAACACCATCGCCACATCCCGCTGGGCGGGCCGCAGCCGGCTCACGGGCCGCTCGCCCACGTAGATCTCGCCCGAGGTGGTGGCCTCCAGGCCCGCCAGCAGCCGCAGCAGGGTGCTCTTGCCGCAGCCCGAAGGGCCCACCAGCACCAGGAATTCACCGTCCTCGATCTGCAGGTCGAGCCCGCGCAGCACCTCCACCGGGCTGCCGCCGCGACGGGGCGGGTAGGTCTTGCCGACCTTCTGGAAGCGGACCTCGGCCAAACAAGCGCTGCAACCGGGGGATCCTAGGGTTGTTCCTCATCCGAGCCCCGGCCGAAAACCTTCCTTGCAGTTCATCGATCAGGCCCGCATCGCCGTGCGCGCCGGCCGCGGCGGCGACGGCATCGTGGCCTTCCGTCGTGAGAAATACGTCCCCGCCGGTGGGCCTTCCGGTGGCGATGGGGGTCGCGGTGGCGACGTGCTCCTCGTGGCCGATTCCAATCTCCAGACCCTGCTGGATTTCAAGTACCGACGCCTGTTCGCCGCCGACGACGGCCGTCGCGGTGGCCCGAACCGCTCCTCCGGGGCCAGCGCCTCCACCCTCACCATCCGGGTGCCCTGCGGCACGGAGGTGCGCGACTGCCGCACCGGCATCCTGCTGGGGGATCTCACCAATGCCGGTGAGGAACTCCTGGTGGCGGCCGGCGGCCGGGGTGGGTTGGGAAACGCCCACTACCTCAGCAACCGCAACCGGGCCCCGGAAAAGTTCACCGAGGGCAAGGAGGGCGAGGAATGGAAGCTGCAGCTGGAGCTGAAGCTGCTGGCTGAGGTGGGGATCATCGGTCTGCCCAATGCCGGCAAGAGCACCCTGATCGCCGTGCTCTCCGCCGCCAGGCCCAAGATCGCCGACTACCCCTTCACCACCCTGGTGCCCAACCTGGGGGTGGTGCGGCGGCCGAGCGGGGACGGCACCGTCTTCGCCGACATTCCCGGCCTGATCGCTGGGGCGGCCCGCGGGGCCGGCCTGGGCCACGAATTCCTGCGCCACATCGAACGCACACGCCTCCTTCTGCATCTGGTGGATGCGGGCGGCGACGACGTGCTCAGGGATCTGCTGGTGGTGGAGGAGGAGCTGGCCGCCTACGGCAACGGGCTCAGCGAACGCCCCCGCCTCGTGGTGCTCAACAAGATGGAGCTGTGTGATGCGGAGGAACTGGAGGAACGGGTGCTGGCCATTGGCGCCCACAACGGCCAGCCCCCCCTGGTCATTTCCGCCGCCGCTTCCCAGGGGCTCGATGCCCTGCTGGCCGCCGTGTGGCGGCAGCTGGGCATCGCCTGAGCCGCCAAGGGGGGCGTGGTCAGGGCCTGGTCAGGGGATCAGTCGTCGTAGACCCGGCACTCGGGCGCTTCGGGGTTGAGGTCGCAGTACACCTCGAGGGGGCTGGGGTCGTGGCTGTCCTCGGGGTGGTGCTCCTTGTACTCGTTGAGGGCCTTGAGCTCCTCCTCGAGATGGCGCACCTTGCCGAGATTGCCGTCGGCCTTGGCCGTCTCGATCTCGACCTTGTCCTTCTCGATGTGATCGTCGATCGTCTTCATGCAAAAACCGGCCTTCACGAGCCGGAACTCACCGCAGACACCATACGGTCGGGGCAGGGGTGCCGCCTTTTCCTGTGGGGTCCCGCACACCCACCGCCCCGGCCGCGGCGCTCAGGCGGCCAGTTCGCTGAGCACCAGCCAGCGCTCCTCCGCTGCGTGGATCCGCTCCACCACGGCCGCCAGCTCGTGGGTCAGTTCCTCCAGGCGGGCGTAATCCGGGCCACTGGGAGCCGCCAGGTGCTGCTCCAGATCGCGACGTTGCTGTTCGAGCTGGGGCAGCTCGGTTTCGAGTCGCTCCAGCTCCCGGGCCTCCTTGAAGCTGCGCCGCCGGGGGCCGTCTGCCGGCACCTTGGAGGATGGCGCTGAGCGCTTGGCGGTTTCCGGGGCGGCGGCGGCCGGCCCAGGGGAGGCGGCCGGCGACCCTGCCCCTCGCTCCAGCCAGTTGCTGTAGTTGCCCTCGAAGCGCTCCAGCCGGCCGTCCTCGAAGTGGAACAGGCGGTCGACGGTGCGATCCAGGAACCAGCGGTCGTGGGAGACCACCACCACACAGCCGCGGAAATCGTCGAGGAACTCCTCCAGCACGCTCAGGGTGTGGACGTCGAGGTCGTTGGTGGGTTCATCCAGCAACAGCACGTTGGGAGCCTCGATCAGCAGCCGGCAGAGGTGCAGCCGCCGCCGTTCGCCCCCCGAGAGCTTCGCCACCGGTTGGTGCTGCTGGGCGGGGGGGAACAGGAACCGATCCAGCAGCTGGGAGGCCGTCAGCTCCACCCCGTCCACCTGCACCCGGCTGGCGGCCTCCTGCACCACCTCGATCACCTTGCGCTTGCCGTCCCTGGCCAGCAGCACGTCGCTGTGCTGGTCGAAGTAGGCCAGCTTCACCGTGGACCCCAGCTCCAGCAGGCCCTCGCTGGGGGGGCGCCGTCCGGAAATCACCTCCAGCAGGCTGGATTTGCCGACTCCATTGGGCCCGATGATCCCCACCCGGTCCTCGGGACTGAAGTCGTAGCTGAAGTCCCGCAGCAGCGTGCGCTCACCCACGGCCACCGCCAGCCCCTCGGCGGTGATCGCCCGCTTGCCGATGCGCCGGGCGGTGGCGGCCATGGCCAGGCTGGTGCGTCCCTGGCGGACCGGGGCCTCCAGCAGGGCATCGATGCGTTGCAGCCGGGCCTTTTGCTTGGTGCTGCGGGCCTTGGGGCCCTGGCGCAGCCAGGCCAGTTCCCGCCGCAGGGTGCCCTTGAGCTTGGCGGCGGTGGAGGCTTCGGCCTCCTCTTCAGCTGCCTTGAGGCCCAGGTAGGTGCCGTAGTTGCCCTCGTAGGGGCGGGCCTCGCCCCGCTCCACCGCCACGATCCGGCGGGTCACCCGGTCCAGCAGGTAGCGGTCGTGGGTGACGAGCACGAGGGCGCCGGCGAAGCGATCCAGGTAGCTCTGCAGCCACTCCACCCCCTCGGCGTCGAGGTGGTTGGTGGGTTCGTCCAGCAGCAGCACCTCCGGTTCGGCCACCAGGGCCGCCGCCAGGGCGACGCGGCGCCGGTTGCCGCCGGAGAGCTCCCCGATCGTCCGCTCCTGGTGGGCCGCGTCGATGCCCAGGCGCCCCAGCACCTCCCGGCAGCGGCGCTCCAGATCCCAGGCCTGGCAGCCGTCCATGCGGTGCTGCAGGGCGCTGAGGCGGGCCAGGAGCTGGCCGTCCTCTGGATGGAGGGCCAGATGGTGGCTCACCCCGGCGTACTCCCGCAGCAGGGCCATGGCTTCCCCGTCCCCGGCGAACACCTGCTCCAGCACCGTCAGGGACGGATCCAGCCGGGGCTCCTGGTCGAGCAGCACCACCCGGGTGCGGGCGTGGCAGCGCCGCTCGCCCCGGTCGAGCGGTTCGAGGCCCGCCAGCACCCGCAGCAGGGTGCTCTTGCCGGCGCCGTTCGGGCCGATCAGCCCCAGCCGGTCCCGCTCGCCCACGTGCAGGTCGAGATCGGCGAACAGGCTGCGCAGGCCGAAGTCCTTGGCGGCCCCCACCAGGCTGATCGCGCTCATGGGGTGTCGCCGCCCTGGCCCAGGCCAAGGCGCTGCTGCTCCAGGTGGGCGAAGACGCTCTTGTCGCCCACGTCCGCCGCCGCCGGCATGGGGAACTTGCGCAGGCAGAGCACCAGCAGCAGCAGGGCTTCGGCGGCCAGCAGGCTGGCGGTGGTGGCGGGGCTCAGCAGTCCGGCCAGGCGCCCGAGCAGGGCCAGGGGCAGCAGCAGGGTGACGCCGATCGCCTCGGGGCGCTGGAAGCAGAAGAACTCCTTGAAGCCGATGCCGGCCAGGGCGGCGAAGAAGGGCCCCACCGCCAGGATCCAGAGGGGCTGCTGGGCCAGGGCGGGAAGCATCTGGCCCGGTCCGGCCCGCAGGGCCAGGAGCACTCCGCCCAGGCAACCGGCCAGCCAGAACAGCTGCAGGGCCCGGTGCAGGGGACGCAGGTAGATGTGGATCCAGCGCAGGGCCAGGCCGAGGCCTGCCGCCATCACCAGCAACCAGGGCCAGAGCAGGTCGGGGCCGAGCTGGCGCCACTGGGCCAGCAGGGCCAGCTGGCCGAGGGCCACGGCCGTCAGGGCCAGCCGGTAGCCGAGCACCTCGCGGCGGTCGGTGGCGGTGATCGTGAAGTGGCCGTACACCCCCTCGAAGACGGGGTCGGCGCCATCCGGGGTGGCCAGGGTGCTGCTCATCGGGTGGGGGCGCCGGGGGCGGCAGGGGGCGGGCTTCCCACCAGTGTGGCCAGGTCCGGTCCCGCGGGGACGATGCCGGAGGGATGCAGGGGGAAGAGAGCCCCGAAGTAGTCGCTGCGCCAGGCGTCCGGGAAGCAGGTGGCCGCCACCCCCGCCAGGCCATGGAAGCGGCGCCGCCAGTCCCACAGCCGGGGCAGTTGCCAGAGGGGCTGGCGGCTGCAGCCGAACAGCGGCGCATAGACCAGCTCCATCCGGATCAGGGTGGGGAACAGCACCACGTCCGCCAGGCTGGGCTGGGCCCCGCCGCAGAGCCAGCCGCTGCCGCCCACCCCCTGGGCGGCGAGGCCGGCCTCGACGGCCCCCAGGGCGGCGAACAGGGCCGCTTCGGCCCCGTCGTAGGCCGCCTGGTTACGGGCGAAGCCACAGCGGTAAACCCCGTCGTTCACATCGCCCTGCAGGCGCTCCCGCCAGGCGGCGATCGCCGGCAGATCGTCCGGCGGGGCCAGGTCCGGCGCCCCGGGCGACGCGGGCCAGGCGTTGAGCAGCTCGATCAGGCGGGCGCTCTCGCTCACCAGGATCTGCCCCCGGCTGCGGGAGTAGAGCGCCGGCACGGTGGCCCGGGCCCGGGGATCGGCTCCGCAGCGGCGGTAGAGGTCGAGCAGGGTCTGGCAGCCCTCGAAGGGCGTCTCGAACCGCCAGCGGCCGGCGGCCGGATCGGGCACCACCACCACCGTCTCGATCGTGGGGGCCAGACCCCGCAGGGTCCAGGTGAGCCAGGCCCGGTGGGCCCAGGGGCAGCTGCGGCCCACGATCAGCACGTGGCCGCCCGGGCCGGCAGCGTCCTCCGGCAGGGGCGGCAGGCTGGTGAAGGCTCCCGCTGGCCGGCGGTAGCGGCCCTGGCCGTCGGCGGGTCCGAGCCCACCCATCAGCAGCCGCCACTGGCACTGCCAGAGCTGCCGGGCGGTGCGCACCAGGGTGGCGGGCGGGGCCATGGACATCACGGTTTGCTGCCCCTGACTCTGCGCCAGGCTGGAGCCCTGTGAGCGAGCAGCCGATGGTGGCGGGCCGGGTGATGGTGGTGGGGGGCACCCACGGCAACGAGCGCAACGCGCCCTGGCTGCTGGAGGCCTGGCGACGGCACCCGGCCTTGCTGCACAGCCGTGGCCTCGGCCTGGAGCTGGTGCTGGGCAACCCCGCCGCCCACGCCGCCGGCGTCCGCTACCTGGACCGCGACCTCAACCGCAGTTTCGTGCCGGCCCTGCTGGACGCCCCCGATCCGGGGGACCGGGAACGGCAGCGGGCGCGGCAGCTGCTGGCGCTCCACGGGCCCGAAGGCAGTGCCCCCTGCCTGGTGGCCCTCGACCTGCACAGCACCACCGCCGCCATGGGCAACAGCCTGGTGGTCTACGGCCGGAGGCCCGCCGATCTGGCCCTGGCGGCGGGCGTTCAGCAGCGCCTGGGCCTGCCGATCTACCTGCATGAGCAGGACCGGGCCCAGACCGGCTATCTGGTGGAGCGCTGGCCCTGCGGGCTGGTGGTGGAGGTGGGCCCGGTGCCCCAGGGCGTCATCCAGACTACCATCTGCCGGCAGAGCCAGCTGGCCCTGGAGGCGGCCCTGGAGGTGCTGGCGGAGGCCCGCTCCGGAGCCCTGCGCCAGCCGGCGCGGCTGGTGGTGCACCGGCACCTGGGCAGCCTGGACCTGCCCCGCCACGACGACGGATCCCCGGCGGCGGTGGTGCACCCGCACCGTCAGGGACGTGACTGGCAGCCGATCGGCGCCGGCGAGCCCCTCTTCCTCACGGCGGAGGGCCTCACGATCCCTTTCCACCCCCAGGCCGATCAGGGGGACGGTTCCGTCTGGGCCGTGTTCATCAACGAGGCGGCCTACGGCGAGAAGGGCATCGCCCTCAGCCTGACCCGCCGGGAGTCCTGGCCCGTGGAGCCGGGCTGGGGCCCGGCCCTGGCTGACCTGGCCCGGGACCTTCAGAGCCCTGGCTGAGCCTGGGGCTGGCCGGCGGGGGCGGGCTGGGACCGGGGCGGGCCGTTGTAGACGACGCTCAGGACGCTGCGACCATCCGGGGCGACCAGGATCTCGGTCTCCACCGTCGGCGGCAGGCCGAGCTGGGCCCAGCCGGGGACGCCGCCGTAGAAGCGGAACAGGAAGCCATCGGCATCGGCGCGCACCAGGCAGTCGCCGCCACTGCGCTCATACATGCAGAGGGCGGGCCGATAGACGCCGAGGCCGCCGTTGATCAGCTCGCCCCGCATGCGGGCCAGGTTGGCGGCGCGGCCGCGCTGGAAGGCCTGTTCCTGGGTCATCTGGGCCCGGGCTGGGACGATTGCCGTGGGGACGGCCAGCAGCAGGGCCAGGGCGCCCAGCAGGGGCCGGAGACGGGGGGGAGCCATGGTCATCCGCAAACGAGGGTGGTCTGTTCCTTGGTGCAGGGGAGGTCGGTCTTGCTGCCGTCGGCCCAGTAGATGCGCAGCCGGTCGTCTTCGGTGTCGGTGCGCAGGGTCAGCGACTTGACCACGCCGGCCGGGGGCTTGCCGGCAGGATCGGCGGTGTCCGGGCGCGTGTCGGCCTTGTTCAGCCGCTGCTCCAGCTGCTGGATCTTCAGCTCGAGCTGGTCGATGCGGCGGCTCTCGGCATTGGGCAAGCCCTGGCAACCCGCCAGCAGCAGCGGCAGGAGCAGCAGGGCGGGCGACAGACGCCGCAGGCGGAAGCCGGCGGGGCTCGGTGGCTGGGGTGAGAACGGCGAACGCGAGACCATCGGCGGGCGGGCGAGATGACCGGTGCAACGCTTCTCCTAGCAGCGGCGGGGGGGGGGCGGGCCAGGCAGGAGGCTCAGCTTTTCTTCATGAACGGCCGCTCATATGCCGCAATGGACTGTTACATTGGCCTAAGGCGAGCCTTCGCCCTTCCTTACGCCCCAGGCCTGCGCGCCAGCGCATTCGCCTGCCGGCACCCTTCTCCGCACTCATGACCGCCACTCTCCAGCAGCGCTCCGGCGCTTCGGTGTGGAAGCAGTTCTGTGAGTGGGTCACCTCCACCAACAACCGCCTCTATGTGGGTTGGTTCGGTGTGCTGATGATCCCCACCCTGCTGGCCGCCACCATCTGCTTCATCGTCGCCTTCATCGCGGCGCCCCCCGTCGACATCGACGGCATCCGTGA
>CALRQM020000089.1:0-8563 GCA_943370335.1 Bordetella parapertussis
GTTGTGACCGATGCCAGGGATGTAGGCCGTCACCTCGAACCCGGAGGTGAGGCGCACCCGGGCCACCTTGCGCAGCGCCGAGTTGGGCTTCTTCGGGGTGGAGGTGTACACCCGGGTGCAGACGCCACGCCGCTCGGGGCAGGCGCGCAGGGCGGGCGACTTCGTCTTGCGGGTGAGACGCTGCCGCTCGGTGCGGATCAGCTGCTGAATAGTGGGCATCGAAGGCCGGGGTGCTGCTCGGTGTGGACGGGTCGGTTGTCCGACCGTTTCGACAATCCGACACCTTACTTCGTCGCCGTCCCCCTCAGCTCTCGCGGCTGAAGGCGGCCCCGCAGGCACAGCTGCGCACGCCCGGCCCGGGACGCACCAGAAATCCGCCGCCGCTGAGGTCGCCCCGATAGTCGAGCTGCAGGCCCTGCAGCAGCGGCAGCTGCCCAGCGGGGGAATAGAGGGTGATGCCGTCGGCCCGGGCCACGGGGGTGCCGGCCAGGTGGCCGGGGCGCAGCCGGATCGCCCAGGCTTCGCAGGCGCCCTCCAGCAGCTCCAGGTGCATCAGCCCCGGGGTGCCCGCCACGGCCGCCTGGCGGCACAGCTCGGCGGCGGCGGCGGGGGTGAGGCGAAGGCTGTGGCCCCGGGGCACGGTGGAGTGGCGAATGGGTTCAGTTTGCCAGCCGCTGGCTGGTGGGGCTCAGGCCGGCGGCCGCTGCGCCGCCCCCGACCGGCACCAGCCCCAGGCCGTTGTGAACCGAGCCGGCCACCCCCCGGCCCTTGACCCGGTGGCTGCCGCCCATCACCAGGCCCGTGGAACTCCCACCGTCAAGGTTGAGGGCATCGACCAGGCCCAGTTGCTGCAGCAGCCAGGCGGTCTCGGCAAGGGTGGGCCCTGCGCCACCCCCAGCCCCTTCCAGGGTCACCAGCCACAGGAGGGTGCCATCGCTGCCCACCACCGTGCGGGGGGCCCCTTGCCGCAGGAAGGCGTCCCCGAATCCTTCGGCGCTGCCGTTGAGCACGATGCGGCCGTTCTGGAGCAGCAGCGGCCCCCCGCCCATCACGGAGCCGGCGTTGCCCACCGGGTCGCTGGGGCGGCTCTCCAGGCGCAGCGACTCGCCTTCATTCCAGGGCAGGGCGGCCCCTCCGCGGGCGACCACCAGGGTGTCCTCCGGCCGCAGCGGCACCCCCGCCGCCAGCTCCTGGCTGCTGATCCGCCGCTGCACACGACCACCACTCACGATCACGCCCGTTTCCGAGCCGGTCAGGGCCTGGTAGAGCCGGCCCCAGTCGGCGGTGTAGCGGCTCAGGCCCCGCTGGGCGTAACCGCTGTTGACGGTCAGCAGCGGCCAGCGCTGGCCCCGGTCATCGCTGATCCATTCGTCCAGCCGCAGGCGCCCGAAGCGGGGCAGGCTGCGGGGATCCCAGCCCATGGCGCCGCGGTTGAGGATCGGCCCGGACAGCCAGCGGCCCTGGTCCCGCAGGGCGCCGAGGGGAAGGCGGCGCACCCGGTTGAAGAAGCCGCCGTTGATCGCCACCAGGGCGTCCTGGCGCTGGGCCAGGGCCGTCAGGGAGCTGAGCCCCGCCATGCCGTCGGGGCGGCTGAGGGTCCGCAGTTCCAGGGGACCGCTGCGGGGATCGATCCGGACGGCGTTGACCAGGACCCTGGTGCCGCCCACGCTGCGGACCTGCTGGTCCCAGCGCAACTGGGAGCCCAGCATGGCCAGCAGCCGCGGATCGATCGGCGCCGGAGCCTGCGGCGCCGTGCCGACGCTGCCGGCGCCCTGCGGCAGGTCGATGACCACCCGGGCCGGATCCCCCAGGGTGAAGGTGCGCAGGGGGGCGGCGCCACCCGGCACCGCCAGGGTCAGGTCGGCCCCGTCGGCGCCGCTGCGCAGGCCCCGGGCGGTGAGCAGGGTCAGCTGGTCGGGTCGGCTGAGCAGGGACAGCTGAACACCGCCCTCACTGCTGCGCACCAGGGTGGGTCCGTCGAGGTCGAGCACCACCCGCCGGACGCCGGCCTGCTCCGAGCTGCGCACCTGGAGCAGCCGGGGCGCCGGCAGGCGCAGGTCCAGCCGCCCGCCGCGGCGCTCCACCGCCACGCCCACGTCCTGCAGCAGGGCGGCCACGTCGACGGCCACCTCGTCCGCCAGTGACCGCTGCTGCGCCGGCGGCACCACCAGCTCCCGGCCGAACCATTCCAGCGCCAGAGCGCCATCGGGCCTGGAGCGGCTGCTGAAGCCCAGCTGGCCTTCGAGCACCTCGAGCGGCAGCCAAAGGGCCACCGGCCGGAGCGGGTCATCGCCGCTCCAGCGCCAGGCGGCCTGCTGGCTGCGGCCATTGAGCGTCAGACCGGTGCCGCCGACCTCCGCGCCGGGGGCCGAGCGCACCGGTCCGGGCCGGCTGGGAGGCGGGGCCGCCAGTTCCGGCAAGGGCGGGGGCATCGGCGGCGGAGCGGCCCTGGTGACCGGGGGAGCTCCGATCAGGGCCAGCAGGGCCAGGGTGATCGGGGGAGTCCTGGCCATCGACGGCGTCCTGCCTCTTGAGGCAAAATCCTGCCCCTTGAGGCAGAAAGTTAGTCCCATGGCTCCGGGGTAGGGGCGGCTGCCTAGGATCGATGGCTCGCCCTGTCGTCGCCGACACGGCTGCTGCACGGGTGACACGGCAGCTCCTCGGCAGGTCCCGCCTGCCGGCGTCCTTAGGCTTGTTCCCTCCAAGCCCGTTCCAGCTCCGTTTCAGCAGCCCCAACCCGGCCTATGTCCTCCTCCGTCCCCGTCTGGCCCCACCGCGACAGCTCTGCCCCAGGCCCTGGCGAGACGGACGCCTGCGGGGTGGGTTTTCTGGCCCACCTTGATGGGGTTCCCAACCACTGGGTGCTGCAGCAGGCCCTGCGGGGCCTCCGCTGCATGGAGCATCGGGGCGGCTGTGGCGGGGATGGTGATTCCGGCGACGGGGCCGGCCTGCTGACCGCGATCCCCTGGAGCTACCTGGAGGCCGTCTGGCCGGCGGCCGCCGCCTCCACGGCGATTGTGCGGGGGCTGGGGATGCTGTTCCTGCCGGCGGATCCCGACCGCCGCGACCAGGCGCGCCGGATCTGCGACGAGGAGGCCGAGCGCCTCGGGCTCCTCAGCCTGGGCTGGCGACAGGTCCCGGTGGTCCCCGAGGTGCTCGGGCCCCTGGCCCGGGAGAACGCCCCGGCCATCGAGCAGTGGCTGCTGGCGGCCCCCGATGCCGTGCCCGGCGTCATGGCTGATGTGGACGCCCTCGAATCCCTGCTGTTCCGTCTGCGGCGCCGCGCCGTCGACCGGGTGCGGGAGGTGTGGGGGGCCGACACCACCGACCTCTATTTCGCCTCGATCAGCGCCCGCACCGTCGTCTACAAGGGCATGGTCCGCTCGGAGGTGCTCGACGCCTTCTACACCGACCTGCGGGACGAACGCTTCAGCGTCGCCTTTGCGGTGTACCACCGCCGCTTCAGCACCAACACCCTGCCCCGCTGGCCCCTGGCCCAGCCGATGCGCCTGCTGGGCCACAACGGCGAGATCAACACCCTGCTGGGCAACATCAACTGGGCCAGGGCCGCCGAATCCCACCTCGAGGCCGTCTGGGGGGATGCCGCCCGCGACCTGCGGCCCCTGGTCAACGCCGCCTTCAGCGATTCGGCCAACCTCGACGCCACCCTCGAACTGATGGTGCGCAGCGGCCGGCCGATCACCGACAGCCTGCTCACCCTGGTCCCGGAGGCCTTCCGCGACCAGCCTGAGCTCGACGAGCGGCCGGCGATCAAGGCCTTCTACGAATACAGCGCCTGCCTGCAGGAGCCCTGGGACGGCCCCGCCCTGCTGGTGTTCAGTGACGGCCGCATGGTGGGGGCCACCCTCGATCGCAACGGCCTGCGGCCGGCCCGCTACTGCATCACCAGCGACGGCTACGTGGTGATGGGCTCGGAAACGGGCGTGGTCGAGCTGGAGGAATCCCGCATCATCGAGAAAGGACGCCTCGGTCCCGGCCAGATGCTGGCCGTCGACCTGGAGCAGCACCGGCTGCTGCGCAACTGGGATGTGAAAGAGGAGACCGCGGCGCGGCTGCCCTACGCCGGCTGGCTGCTCGACCATCGCCGCAGCCTCTCCCCGGGCGCCTGGCAGACCGATCGCTCCCTGGGCGACCTGGAACTCCTGCAGCAGCAGACCGCCTTCGGCTTCACGGCCGAGGACCTGGATCTGGTCATCGAGGACATGGCCGGCCAGGGCAAGGAACCCACCTACTGCATGGGGGACGACATCCCGCTGGCGGTGCTCTCCTCCAAGCCCCACCTCCTCTACGACTACTTCAAGCAGCGCTTCGCCCAGGTCACCAACCCCCCCATCGACCCGCTGCGCGAGAAGCTGGTCATGAGCCTGGAGATGCACCTGGGCCGGCGCGGTTCGGCCCTGCGGCCTGATGCCTCCGGCGCCGCCGTGCTGCACCTCACGTCTCCGGTGCTCAACGAGGCCGAGCTCGAGGCGCTCGGTTCCCAGGGCCTCGGGCTCACCACCCTCTCCACGCTGCTGCCGGTGGTCAGCGGCCCCGATGGCCTGGAGCAGGCCCTGCACCGCCTCTGCTTCGAGGCGGAGGCGGCCGTGCGCAGTGGTACCCAGATCCTGGTCCTTTCGGACCGCGCCGATGGCGGCATCAGCGCCGGCACCACGGCCATTCCTCCCCTGCTGGGGGTGGGGGCCGTGCACCACCACCTGCTGCGTCTCGGCCTGCGCCTGCAGTGCTCCCTGGTGGTCGACACCGCCCAGTGCTGGAGCACCCACCACCTGGCCTGCCTGATCGGCTACGGCGCCAGCGCCGTCTGCCCTTGGCTCACCTGGGAGACCACCCGCCACTGGCTGGCCCACCCCCGCACCCAGTCGATGATCGAGCGGGGCAAACTACCCTCAATCGATGCCGACACGGCCCAGGCCAACGTGCGCAAGGCCCTGGAGGAGGGGCTGCGCAAGATCCTCTCCAAGATCGGCATCTCCCTGCTCGCCAGTTACCACGGCGCCCAGATCTTCGAAGCCATCGGCATCGGCGCCGATCTGATCGATCTGGCCTTCACCGGCACCACCAGCCGGGTGGCCGGCCTCAGCCTGCAGGACCTGGCCAGCGAGACCCTGGCCTTCCATGCCAAGGCCTACCCGGAGCTGAACCGCACCAAGCTGGAGTTCATGGGCTTCGTGCAGTACCGCACCGGTGGGGAGTTCCACCTCAACAATCCGGAGATGTCCAAGGCCCTGCATTCCGCCGTGGCGGCGGGCCCCGGCTACGACCACTTCTCCACCTACCGCACCCTGCTGGAGAACCGTCCGGTGACGGCCCTGCGGGACCTGCTCGAACTGAGGCCGGCCCCGGTGCCCCTGCCGATCGAGCAGGTGGAGAGTGTGGAGAGCATCTGCAGCCGCTTCTGCACCGGCGGCATGAGCCTGGGGGCTCTCTCCCGGGAGGCCCACGAGGTGCTGGCGGTGGCGATGAACCGTATCGGCGGCAAGAGCAACTGTGGTGAAGGCGGCGAGGACCCGGCCCGCTATCACTCCCTCCACGACGTCGACGGCGACGGCCACTCGCCCACCCTTCCCAGCCTGCGCGGCCTGCGCAACGGCGACAGTGCCTGCTCCGCCATCAAGCAGATCGCCTCCGGCCGCTTCGGCGTCACCCCGGCCTACCTGCGGAGTGGCCGGCAGCTGGAGATCAAGGTGGCCCAGGGCGCCAAGCCCGGCGAAGGCGGCCAGCTGCCTGGACCCAAGGTGGATGCCTACATCGCCTGGCTGCGCAACAGCAAGCCGGGTGTGGCGCTGATCTCTCCGCCGCCTCACCACGACATCTATTCGATCGAGGATCTGGCCCAGCTGATCCATGACCTGCACCAGGTGAATCCTGCCGCCCGGGTCTCGGTGAAGCTGGTGGCCGAGATCGGTATCGGCACGATCGCCGCCGGGGTGGCCAAGGCCAATGCCGACGTGATCCAGATCTCCGGCCATGACGGTGGCACCGGAGCCTCGCCGCTGAGTTCGATCAAGCACGCCGGCAGCCCCTGGGAGCTGGGGCTCACCGAGGTGCACCGCAGCCTGCTGGAGAACGGTCTGCGGGACCGGGTGCTGCTGCGGGCCGACGGCGGCCTCAAGAGCGGCTGGGACGTTCTGATCGCCGCCTTGCTGGGGGCTGAGGAGTACGGCTTCGGCTCGGTCGCCATGATTGCCGAGGGCTGCATCATGGCCCGCGTCTGCCACACCAACAACTGCCCGGTGGGGGTCGCCACCCAGAAGGAAGCCCTGCGCAAGCGCTTCACCGGCCTGCCCGAGCACGTCGTCAACTTCTTCGTCTTCGTGGCCGAGGAGGTGCGCCAGCTCCTGAGCGTGCTGGGCGTGGCCAGGCTTGATGACCTGATCGGCCGCACCGATCTGCTGGCGCCCCGCGCCATCGGCCTCACCAAAACCAGCGCCCTGGATCTCTCCTGCCTGCTTGATCCGATCCCCGCGGCCGCCGAACGTTCCTGGCTTCGCCACGACGACGTCGCCCACGACAACGGCCCGGTGCTTGAGGACGCGTTACTGGCCGACCCGGAGGTGCGCGCGGCCATCGACGCCCACGGCCATGTGGTGCGCCAGCTGCCGATCGTCAACACCGACCGCAGCGTGGGCGCCCGCCTGAGCGGCGAGATCGCCGCCCTGCACGGCAACACCGGCTTCCAGGGGGGCCTGGCCCTCACCTTCCACGGCGCAGCCGGCCAGAGCTTCGGGGCCTTCGTGCTCCAGGGCATGGACCTGCGCCTGGTGGGGGAGGCCAACGATTACGTGGGCAAGGGCATCAACGGCGGCCGCATCACCGTGGTGCCTCCGGCCGGTGTCACCGATCCCGGCGACCAGGTGATCCTGGGCAACACCTGTTTGTATGGCGCCACGGGCGGCGAGCTGTTCGCCCTCGGCCGGGCCGGTGAACGCTTTGCCGTACGCAACAGCGGTGCCCGCACCGTGGTGGAGGGGGTCGGCGACCACTGCTGCGAATACATGACCGGCGGCGTGGTGGTGGTCCTGGGCGGCACCGGCCGCAACGTGGCCGCCGGCATGACCGGCGGGGTGGCCTTCCTGCTCGACGAGAGCGGTGGCCTGGCGGCCCGCCTCAATCCGGAGTCGGTGGAACTGGTGCCTCTCACCACCCCCGAGCAGGAAGCGCTGCTGCGGCCCCTGCTGGAGGCCCATCTGCTGGCCACCGGCAGCACCAGGGCGGCGGCGATCCTGGCCGACTGGCCCACCTGGAAGGGGCGCTTCCAGGTGCTGGTGCCCCCCAGCGAGAAGGCCGCGGTGGGTCTGGCCCAACGGGAAGCGGTAGTGGCCTGAGCCGGCCTGCGGTCCAGGCTCAGAAGTCGTCGTAGACCTTCTTGAACGCGGCGAAGGTGTCGTCGTTGTTCATGCCAGCCACGGCGATCGACGCCGCACCCAGCTTTGTGCTGCAGCTGATCGAGAGGGCCATGGGAAGGCTGATGTGGTCGGCGTACACCGAGCGGCTCTCGCCGGTGCCGAGCACTTGGACATCGTCGGTGAAACCGTTCTTGCTGGCCACCTTCTTGGCGTTCTCGACGCAGGCCATCAGGTTGTTCACCCCCAGCACCACGTCCGAATAGACGTGCGGCACGGCCAGGGCAGGCTCCCCCGGCGTCAACAGGGCCACCACCAGGCCGAGGGAGGCAAGTTTGCTCATGACCGGACCAGGGGGCTGCGGCGTTCTCATCCTGCACCGAAGTCCGGATCTGATCAGCGCGGGTGCTCGCGCATCAGCCGCCGCACCTCGCCGGCGTGGTAGCTGCTCCTGGTGAGCGGACTGCTCACCACCTGCAGGAAGCCCAGGTCGGCTTCCCCGTGGCGGCGGAAGTCCTCGAACACCTCTGGGGAGACGAAGCGCTGCACCGGCAGGTGTTTCGGACCGGGGGAGAGGTACTGGCCGATCGTGACGATGTCGACGGCGTGGGCGCGCAGATCGGCCAGCACAGAGCGGACCTCGGCGTCGTTTTCCCCCAGGCCCACCATCAACCCTGATTTGGTGTAGGTGCGCGGCCAGCCGTCCCGCACCCGGCGCAGCAGTTCCAGCGAGCGTTCGTACACCCCCTGGGGCCGCACCTGCCGGTAGAGCCGGGGCACGGTTTCGATGTTGTGGTTGAGCACCTCCGGCGCCGCCGCCATCACCGCCGCCAGCGCCTCCCAGGTGCCGCAGAGATCGGGCAACAGCACCTCGATCGTGGTCAGGGGCGTGTTGCGGCGCACGGCCTCGATGCAGGCGACGAACTGGCTGGCCCCGCCATCGGCCAGGTCGTCCCGGTTGACCGAGGTGATCACCACATGGCTCAGGCCCAGGCGCCGCACCGCTTCCCCCAGCCGCTCGGGCTCGGTGGGGTCGAGGGGCCGCACACTGCGGTCGAAGTCGATGTCGCAGTAGGGGCAGGCCCGGGTGCAGCCCGGCCCCATGATCAGGAAGGTGGCGGTGCCGCCGGCGAAGCACTCGCCGATGTTCGGGCAGCTGGCCTCCTGGCAGACCGTGTTGAGCTTGAGGTCGACCA
>CALRQM020000090.1:0-8556 GCA_943370335.1 Bordetella parapertussis
TTGAGCTTGTTGAGGGTTTCGGTGATGTGGATCGGCAGGCGGATCGTGCGGCTCTTCTCGGCGATCGCCCGGGTGATGCCCTGGCGGATCCACCAGTAGGCATAGGTGGAGAACTTGTAGCCGCGGGTGGGGTCGAACTTCTCGACGCCCCGCACCAGGCCGATCGTGCCCTCCTGGATCAGGTCGAGCAGCTCCATGTTCCGCTTGGTGTACTTCTTGGCCACGCTCACCACCAGGCGCAGGTTGGCCGCCACCATCCGCTCCTTGGCGCGGCGGCCGGCGTGCAGGCGCTTGCGCAGCACCTCGGGCCGCAGGCCCACCGCCACCGCCAGTTCCTGCTGGCTCGGATCGCTGCCGCCGGAACGCATCTTCAGCTCTTCACGCATCTCCTCGAGGGCCATCAGCTCCTGCACCTGGCGGCCCAGGGTGATTTCCTGTTCATGGCTGAGCAGCGGCACCCGGCCGATGTCGCGCAGGTAGGAGCGGACCAGATCGCCATCGACGGGGGGCATGGAACGTCCCTGCGAGGCGCGAACCACCGCCTGGACAGTGACGGGACGGACAGCGTCGGAGGTCGAGGGCTGGGCAATGGCGAAGGCGACGACCATGGAGCTGATCCATAACTGTCTGTAAAGCCTAACATCACGAAGTGTGAACTCCTCTCAGAAAACGTCGATCCGCCGGATCACCCCATTCCCAGCCGTGGCAGCAGCAGCTGGGCGGTCTTGAGGTAGATGAAAACGCCGGCCACGTCGGTGGCCGTGGTGATGAACGGGGCCGACATCAGGGCCGGATCAAGGCCGAGGCGGTCGAACAGAAGGGGCAGGGCCGCTCCTGCGGTGGCGGCCAGGGTGGTGATCGCCACCAGGCTGATGCCGGCCGAGGTCGCCACCAGCGCACTGCCCCCCATGGTCCAGGCCCAGGGCACCACCACCACCGCCAGCAGACCACCCAGCAGCGCCCCGGCGACCAGCTCCCGGCCGATGGTGCGCCAGGGCCCCAGGGACTGGAGCCGCTGGGTGCTCAGGCCCCGGATGACCACGGTGGAGCTCTGGGCCCCGACGTTGCCACCGGTGCCGATCAGCAGTGGAATGAAGGCCGCCAGCAGCACCACCTGCTTCAGCACCAGCTGCTCGGAGGCGATCACGGCCGAGGTCCCGGTGTTCGCCACCAGCAGCACCAGCAGCCACACCACCCGGCGACGGGCCACGGTGAACAGGTTGCTGCGGAAGTAGTCGTCCTCGTCGCCGGCCTGCACGGCGCCGGCGGCGTAGAGGTCACGGGTGGCCTCCTGCTGGATGACGTCGATGACGTCGTCGACGGTGACGATCCCCACCAGCCGCTGCTCCCGGTCCACCACCGGCACCGCCAGGAAGTCGTAGCGCTGGATCACCCGGGCCACCTCCTCCTGGTCGGTGTCGGTGGCGACGCTCATCACCTCCCGCGTCATCACATCCCCCAGCCGGTCCTCCGGATCCGCCGTCACCAGATCCCGCAGCGAGAGCATGCCGCTGAGGTGGCGCGAGGCGTCGGTCACATAAAGGCTGTAGATCGTCTCGGTGTCGCGGGCGCGGCGGCGGACGATGTCGAGGGCCTGCTGGGCGCTGTGGAATTCCTTCAGGTCGATGAACTCCGTGGTCATCAGGCGCCCGGCGGTTTCGGCCTCGTAGCCCAGCATCTGGGCCGTGACCCGCCGCTCGGCCGGGCTGAGCTCCGCCAGCAGCCGCCGCACCACCTTGGCCGGCAGTTCATCGAAGAGCCGCACCCGGTCGTCCGGGGACATCTCCTCCACCAGTTCCAGCACCGCTCCGGAGCGCAGCCGCTCCAGCAGGCTCTGCTGCACCGAGCCATCGAGGTATTCGTAGACCTCAATCGCCTCGTTCTTGGGCAACAGCCGGAACGCGAGCGCCTGGAGCGTGCGCGGCAGGGTACCGATCGCCTCGGCGGAATCCACCGCCTGCACGGGCTGCAGCAGCAGTTTGGCGCCGTCGTAGTTGCCCGCCTGCAGCAGTCCCTCCAACTGGCGGGCCACCACCTCGGCGACGGCGGAGGCCTCAGCCATCGCTGCTCACATGCCGGTGGGTACGAGTGTATGGGCTGAACCGCTAGGGTCCGCGGCGACCTTCCCTCTCCAGAAATCCGTGACGCTGAACGTGAGTGACGTGGTGGTGCGCAGCGCCAGCGGCGAAGAGCGCCAGCTCGGCGAATGGGCAGGGACGGTGCTGCTGATCGTCAACGTGGCCAGCCGCTGCGGCTTCACCCGCCAGTACACCGGCCTGCAGGCCGTGCAGGACCGCTTCGGCCCCCAGGGGTTCGCCGTCCTCGGCTTCCCCTGCAACGACTTCGGCGCCCAGGAACCTGGCAGCCTGGAGGAGATCCAGCAGTTCTGCTCCACCACCTACGGGGTGGGCTTCGAGCTGTTCGACAAGGTGCATGCCACCGGCTCCAAGACGGCGCCCTACGACACCCTCACCCAGGCCGAACCCGCCGGCGACGTGGCCTGGAACTTCGAAAAGTTCCTGATCGGCAAGGACGGCACCGTGCTGGCCCGCTTCAAGAGCGCCGTGGAACCGGACGGGGCCGAGCTGGTTGCTGCGATCGAGAAGGCGCTGGCCGCCTGACCCCCGGGGCTGCTCAGCGAGTGGAGCGGCCCACAGGGTCAGCCCGGCGCAGGCTTCAGCCCCTCAGGGTCTTCAGCAGAAAACACGCTTCGTTGCCGAGCAGTTGGGCCTGGAGCAGGAGCTCCTCCCTCAGGGAGAGGGGGTAGCGACGCAGGCTCTGGGCACAGCCGATGGCCTCGCCCAGCCGCTGCCCCAGGGAATACCTCCATCCCCTGGAAAGGGAACGGTGGTATCTGCGCTTGATGACGAGGGTCTCCGAGAGGCGAAGCACCCGGCCCTCCAGGGCCATCGCCAGCAGCCATCCCCAATCGGCACCGAAGGACCCGGCAGGGTTGGGATGCATCAGGCCCACCCTGCCCAGGGCTTCAGCCCGAAAGAGCCCCCTGTAGGCCGCGGTCAGCACATGGGGGTAATGGCCCTGTGCCAGGTCGCGGTGGTAGCCGAGGGCGATCCGTCCCCGTTCGAGGCGGCTGCGGAGGCCATCCAGCTGGCGGTAGCTGGCCACCATGGGTGGTGGCCTCCGCGCCGCAGGGCCATCGCTCCAGACGTGCCGCACATCAGTGAAGGCCAGCGCTGCCTCCGGCGCTCCTTCCAGGGCGTCCACCAACCTGGAGACGTAGGTAGGGGCGACGATGTCGTCATGGGGAAGCACGAAGAGATAGCGGGCCTCCCTACGTGCCCTCTCCAGTAGAAGGTTGACATTGGCGATCCAACCCAGCTGCCGCGGCTGGACGAGCAGCTGAAACCGGCCGGAAGCGGCCACAAAGTCCTGGGCGATCGCCACGCTGTCATCGCTGGAATCGTCGTCGGACATCAGGACACGGACATCGGGGTAGTCCTGCGCCGCCAGGGAACGGAGGGTGTCGGCGAGAAACTCCCCGGCATTGCGGATCGGAACGCAGGCCACCACGGCAGGACGTCCATCAGTTGCCGGCGAAGCCATCGGTCAGTGGGCCCGCACGGCTTCGGCCACCGCCAGGGCGAAGAGGGGAGCAGTTGTCAGCTTTCCGGGATCCACGCTGTGGTAACCGTCGTCGCTGCGCACGCCGACCCGGGCCCGACCGTGCAGACCGCTGGAGGGATCATCAATGTTGGTGGTCCCATGGGCACAGATGACACCGGCGTCGGCACGGAGGGTGGTGGACCGACCGATCCCGGGATACCACCGGTCCAGCTCCCGGCGGGACGCCTCCGCGATCTCCATCGCCAGGGAATCCCCAGGCTCGCCGCGGCACGCGGGCACCCATTCCTCGGGAGGTTCAACCCCATGGCTCCAGCCCCTCATCCCAAGGGGGTACCAGGACAGGTAGGCCGTCCGGTCCGGGCGGATGACCACATCGCCGAAACAGCCCAGAACCATGGTCGCCGAGGGAGCCCCGGGATCGAATTCTGGCGGCAGTCGCACGATCGATCGGTACTTCAGCCGATAGACCCAGTTGGGTTCGGGCTGCCATCCGTAGCTGATGTCGATGGCGATCCGGCCCTCCCAAAGAGCGTTCACCACCTGTTCGAAGCGCTGCGACCACGGTCCCTCGCGGGACAGCCCCTCGACGAGCAACCGATCCTGATCACGGCGCACCGACGTGACCCGGACACCGGTGAGGACACGGACCAGGGGATGCTCCTCAATGGCGGCACGCAACGTGATGGCCAGAGCATCGGTGTCGATGGCCCGCTCTTCGGTATGGAAACCGGCGCTGACGGGCCCGCCACGGAAATGCTCCGGGACCTGCCGATGGCGGTGATAGAGGGATTCGGGCCGATGGCCCAGGTAGTCGATGGCGGGATCCTCGGCCAGACGCTCCCTGTAGAGGTCGTTAACCCTGGCGTAATGGGCCTCCAGCGCATCCGGACTGCAGATCGAGGAATCGGCGACGAGATAGATGAACCTGGAAGAAAGAGGAAGCGACGTTGACCCCTCCCCGAGCCAGCGGGCCAGCAGACGGCGGAACGAGAGTGCCCCCTCCAGCTGCAACCCCGCCGTGTCCAGTGAGCCCTCGTTGGCATAGATCAGGCCAAGGTGGATCTTGCCCTCATTCCTGAGGCTGGCGCGGTTCAGAAGTTCGAGGTCCTGCTCAATGAGCAGGGCAGCCACACCCGAGGTGGCAAGCTCGAGGGCAGTGGCGATACCCATCAGACCTCCTCCAAGAATGGCGACCGCAGGAAGAGTCATCAAAGCTCTTTGGGGGGGCAGCCTTGCCAGCACGACGGCGGCCGGCCTGCACTTCAGGAGGTGATCATCTCGTAGGGCTTTCAGCCCGGCAACCAGCCACGCTCGGCCAGACCAGGGCGCCGACCGGCCTGCACCTGCAGCCATCGTCGCCCCTCCGGATCAAACCACTGACGCAGCACCCGCAAGGGTGAGTCAGGCTCGAGGCGGACCAGCACAGGGGCCTGGCACCCAGGGGCGCAGTGCAGGATGGTGGGCCCGCTGCAGAGCAGGGGCTCCCCCTGACGTTCGCGGCGTCGCACCTCAGGCAGACGCCGCTCGGCGCCTCCGGCCGGCAAGGCCGCTGGGGCCAGCAGGGCGAAGCCCAGCAAGGCCGCCCAGCGCCAGGCAGGCAACCCAGCTCGTGCATGGGGGGCGGGGCCCCGTCGACGGCCGGCCCGAGGAGGCATGGGATGGCGCGAGGTCATCAGATGTCGAGCTGGGCGAAATCCAGCTCGGCGCTGTGGGTCTCGATGAATTCCCGCCTCGGCGCCACCTTGTCGCCCATCAGGATCGTGAAGATGCGGTCGGCCTCGAGGGCATCCTCGATTTCCACCCGTTTCATCATGCGGGTCTCGGGGTCCATGGTGGTTTCCCAGAGCTGCTTGGGCATCATTTCGCCCAGGCCCTTGAAGCGCTGGATGTTGTAGTTGGCCTTCTCGCCGAAACCGGAGAGAACCTTCTTGAGCTCATTTTCGTTGTAGCAGTAGTTGTGGTTCTTGCCGCGCTCCACCTTGTACAGCGGTGGGCAGGCGATATAGATGTAGCCACCCTCCACCAGAGCCTTCTGATAGCGGTAGAAGAAGGTGAGCAGCAGGGTGCGGATGTGGGCGCCGTCCACGTCGGCATCGGTCATGATCACGATGCGGTGGTAGCGGAGGTTCTTCTCCTCGAAATCCTCCCCCTTGATGCCCAATCCAAGGGCCGTGATCAGGGCCTGGATCTCGGTGTTCTTGTAGATCTTGGCGTCATCGGTCTTCTCGATGTTGAGGATCTTGCCGCGCAAGGGCAGGATGGCCTGGAAGCGGCGGTCGCGGCCCTGTTTGGCGGAGCCACCGGCCGAATCCCCCTCCACGATGTAGATCTCCGATTCGCTCGGGTCGCGGGAGCTGCAGTCGGCCAGCTTGCCGGGGAGGGTGGAACTCTCCAGCACCGACTTACGCCTGACCAGCTCCCTGGCCCGGCGGGCGGCTTCGGCGGCGTTGAAGGCCTGGATCGCCTTCTCCAGGATCAGGTCGATCACCTGGGGGTTGAACTCGAGGTATTCCCCCAGGGCCTCACCCACCGTCGTGTCGACGATGCCGCGCACCTCGGTGTTGCCCAGCTTGGTCTTGGTCTGGCCTTCGAATTCCGGCTCGGGTACCTTCACCGAGAGCACGGCCGTGAGACCCTCGCGGATATTCTCGCCGGCCAGGTTGGTGTCGGCGTCCTTGCGCTTGCCGCGCTTCTTGGCGAAGGTGTTCAGGGTGCGGGTGAGCACCGTTTTAAGACCCTCGATGTGGGTGCCGCCATCCACGGTGCGGATGTTGTTGGCGAAGCCCAGGATGCTGTCGGAATAGGCATCCACGCACCACTGCAGGGCCGCCTCCACCTGGACGCCCTCCTTGGTGGCATTCACATAGATGATCTCGGCATGCAGCGGATCCTTCTCCGCATTCATGTAGGCGACGTACTCCTTGATGCCGCCTTCGTAGTGATAGACCTCCTCATGGGCCTCACCGGCGGCGTTGGTGGCCGTGGGCCGCTCATCGCGGAAGACGATGCGGACCCCGCCGTTGAGGTAGGCGAGCTCGCGCAGACGGGCTGAAAGGGTGTGGTAATCGAACGCGATCCCCCCACTGAAGATCTCGAGGTCGGGCAGGAAGCGCACCGCGGTGCCGGTGCCGGCGTCAGGGGCGTCCTCGGAGACGAGGGTGCCGATGGGCAGGCCGCGCTCGAACCGCTGGCGGTGGACCTGGCCCTGGCGGTGGACGGTGACCTCGACCCACTCGCTGAGGGCGTTGACCACCGAGATGCCGACGCCGTGCAGACCACCGGAGACCTTGTAACCGCCGCTGCCGAACTTGCCGCCGGCGTGGAGCACGGTGAGCACCGTCTCCAGGGCGCTGCGGCCGGTGCGGGGGTGGATATCAGTGGGGATGCCACGGCCGTTATCGGTGACGCTGGCGGAGCCATCCGCGTGCAGGGTGACCACAATCGCGTCGCAGTGGCCGGCCAGGGCCTCGTCCACCGAGTTGTCGACCACCTCGTAGACGAGATGGTGCAGACCCCGGGGGCCGGTGGTGCCGATGTACATGCCCGGCCGTTTGCGCACCGGCTCCAGGCCTTCCAGCACCTGAATCTGTTCGGCGCCGTAGGCCGCTTCGACTTTGATGGCGTCGCTCATTCAGAAAAGGTCTCCCCAGGGGGCTGACAAGGGCGGCGAATCCCAGGGGCGGTGGGGCGGCAATGGGGCGAAGCGGCTCCGAAAGGACGCTGCGCAAAGGCCAATCTACCACCGCCGTCCCGGAGAGCCCCAGAGACGCCTCTGGGAATCGATTTGCGCCAGGGGTGCAATCACCCCAGGATCCCGCCTCCGGCAGGATGGCCCGATCCCCCTGTCGCGCCCGGCCTGTGGCCGCCGCACCCGACCCCCGTGGCGCCCCTCCCCGGCGACGATCGCCCCCTGGTGATCGCCCTGCTCGGCCCGACGGCCAGCGGCAAGACCGCCCTGGCGATCGAGCTGGCCGAGGCCCTTGATCTGGCCGTGCTGTCGGTGGACTCCCGCCAGATGTACCGCCACATGGACGTGGGCACGGCCAAGCCCACCCCTGAGCAGCGGGCCAGGGTGCGCCACGAACTGCTGGATCTGAGCGACCCTGACCAGCCGCTCACCCTGCAGGAGTTCACGACCCTGGCGGGCGCCGCGATCGCGGCGGAACACCGGCGCCGGGGCGTGGCCCTGCTGGTGGGCGGCAGCGGGCTCTATCTCAAGGCCCTGCTGGCTGGCCTGCAGCCGCCGGCGGTGCCGCCCCAGCCGGCCCTGCGGGCCCAGTTCGCCGCCCTGGGTCAGCCGGTGTGCCACCAGGTGCTGCGCCAGGCGGATCCGGTGGCGGCCGGTCGCATCGCCGCGGCGGATGCGGTCCGCACGATCCGGGCCCTGGAGGTGCTCTATGCCACCGGGCGGCCCCTGTCGGCCCAGCAGAGCCAGTGCCCTCCCCCCTGGCGGGTGCTGGAGCTCGGCCTGGATCCGGCCGACCTGCCCCAGCGGATCGGGCGCCGCACGGCCGCCCTCTACGACGGGGGACTGGTGGAGGAAACGGCCCGGCTGATCGACAGATTCGGCGCCGACTGCCCCCTGCTGGCCACGATCGGCTACGGCGAAGCCGCGCGGCTCCTCCGGGGCGAACTGGAGCGGGACGCCGCCATCGCCCTCACGGAGCGCCGGACCCGGCAGTACGCCAAGCGGCAGCGCACCTGGTTCCGGCGCCAGCACCATCCCCTCTGGCTGACAGACAAGGCGGCCACCGCCGGGGCTTCGGAGGCCGATGTGCTTCAACAGGCCATAGGAGCGGCCATGGGCGGTTTAGGGTGAACAGCTAACCGCCCCTGTGAATGCCTCCCCGTCCCCGTTTTGATCGCCGTGCTCCCGTGCGGGAGCTGCCCAACATCAACGACCGCATCAGCTACCCCAACCTTCGTGTGGTGGATGCGGACGGCAGTCAACTGGGAGTCATCACCCGAGAG
>CALRQM020000091.1:0-8403 GCA_943370335.1 Bordetella parapertussis
TCATCTCGGCGAGCTTGGCCGGCTTGCCCCGGGCCACGGGAATCAGCTTGGCCAGCCGGTCGGCCTCGCCGTAGGGGATGTCGAGCACCCGGGCCACGTCCTTGAGCACCGCCTTGGAGGTCATCCGGTTGAAGGTGATGATCTGGGCCACCTTGTCCTCGCCGTAGCGGCGGGTGACGTAATCGATCACCTCACCGCGCCGCTCGATGCAGAAATCTGTGTCGATGTCAGGCATCGATTGGCGTTCCGGGTTGAGGAAGCGCTCGAACAGCAGGCCGTGCTCCACCGGATCAATGTTGGTGATGCCCAGGGCGTAGGCCACCAGCGAGCCGGCCGCCGACCCCCGGCCCGGTCCCACCGGAATGCCCTGCTCCCGGGCGAAACGGATGTAGTCCCAGACCACCAGGAAGTAGGTGGGAAAGCCCATCTGCTCCATCACCTGGAGCTCGAAAGCCAGCCGCTCGCCATAGTCGGGATCGATCGGGCCGTCGCCTGCCAGGGACAGGCGACGGCGCAGTCCCTGGTGGCTCACCTCGCTGAGGTAGCTCACCGGGGTGTGGCCCTCGGGGATCGGGAAGCGGGGCATCTGTTGGCGCCCCAGGATGTCGTAGTCCTCCACCTTCTCGGCCACCTTGGCGGTGGTGGCGATGGCGGCGGCGATCACCTCAGGCTCGAGGTGGTCGGCGAAGAGCCGGGCCATCTCCGCCTCGCTCTTGATGTATTCGGTGCCCGTGTAGCGCAGGCGCTTCTCGTCGCTGATCAGCTTGCCGGTGAGCACGCACAGCAGGGCGTCGTGGGCCTCGACGTCGTTGCTGGTGAGGTAGTGGGCGTCGTTGGTGGCGACCAGGGGAATGCCCAGCTCGGCGCTGATCCGCGCCATCTCCACGTTGACGATGCGGTCCTCGAGGCCGCCGTGGTCCTGGATCTCCAGGTAGAAATCGTCACCGAACACCTCCCGGTACCAGGCGGCCACCTCGCGGGCCACGTCGGGGCGCCCCCGCAGGATCGCCTGGGGGATCTCGCCGCCCAGGCAGGCGGTCGCCACCATCAGGCCTTCGCTGTATTGCTGCAGCAGGGATTTATCGATGCAGGCCCGGGCGAAGATCCCCCGGCCGCGCATGCCGCGCAGGTGGCTGATGCTGGTGAGCTTGACCAGGTTGCGGTAGCCAATGGCGTTGCGGGCCAGCACCACCAGGTGGTAACGCCGCTCCTTCTTCGGCTGGGGATCCTCGATCGAGCCGTTGATGACGTACATCTCGTTGCCGATGATCGGCTTGATGCCCGCCTTGGTGCAGAGCTTCAGCAGCTCGATGGCGCCGTACATCACCCCGTGGTCGGTGAGGGCCAGGGCTGGCATGCCCAGCTCCACGGCCCGCTCCACCATCGCCGGCAGCTGGGAGGCCCCGTCGAGCAGGCTGTAGTCACTGTGGTTGTGGAGCGGAACGAAGGCCACGGCGTCGGAGGGCAGCGCCACCACATGTTGCGGTCACCTTACCGGCAGAACCACCAGATCTGGTGTGAAGAGGCCTGGGACGGGCCTGGAGTCAGGCCAGCATGCCTGCCAGGGGCCGTGATGAAACGCTCGACAAAGCAGCGCCGGCACTGCCCCGGTGCGCTCCCTGAGTGAAACGATCCGGCAGGATTCCCGCACCAAGCCGCCCAACCCCCAGTGGTACGAGGGCATGCTCCATTCGAGCTAAGAAGGGGTGCGGCAGGTGGCCAAAAGGCTCAACTTCAACCTGGGCTGAAGTGCCACCAGCGGGGCTCTCGACAATGTCGTGGACGAGGAGGCCAACGACACCATCAGCAACGATGCGGAGGTGCGCCAACGACTGCTGGAGCTCAACCTCCACAGCTTCCACCGCATTGTTAGCACCATGCTGGAGGTGAACGGCCGCTCCGGCATCAGCGCCAGAGTGTGCCGGTGACCGGATCCAGGCAGGGTCAGTCGTCCGCGATGATCCGGAATTCGCGCAGCAGTACGCCGATCTGGGTTTTGTCGAGTTCCTTCATCAGCAGGTTGCGCACGAAGGCGGGCCCCGGGATGTTGATCTCCTTGCCGTCGCGCAGACGACCGGATGCGGCCAGAAGCATGCGGATGTCGTAGGTGGAGTTGAAGACCTCCGGCACACCGCGCTCGACGTTGAGCAGGGTGTACACAGCCTCCATGGGCGTGCGGACGGAATACTCCGTGGTGAAGATGCAATCGCGCTGCCTGGACTCGGCGAACTGGCCGATGAAGGCGAAGTTGACCGCGCCTTCGGGGACCACATCCGGCCGATCACCGGCCTGGCGCGGCATGAAGAACGCCGTCACGTACGGCATCATCACCGGCACGGTGGTCGCACCAGTGGCGGCCAGATCGGGGATAAACTCGACCGGCACACCCAGGTGGTAGAGCCATTCCTGGGTGATCTCCTCCCCGGTGCAGTCCTGCATTGACTTTTTCACATAGTCACCGGGTTTCTCGACGAACAGCGCGTAGACCCAAACCACGATCTGGTCCCTGGGCTGCTGTTTGAAGTGCGGCTGGCGGTTCACCGTCCAACTGAGCAGCCAGGACGAATCCTTCGCGGTGACGATGCCGCCCGTCACCACCTTGCCACTGAACGGATCGCGCTTGGCGATCTTCTGGATATACTTCGGAATACGTTCATCGAGCGTGGTGACGGTCGCCGATTCCCATTTGGTCTCGGGGATGTGCGTGCCAAACACGTCCGGCCGGCCGAACGCCGAATCTTTCGCGGCGATGCGCCGCCACAGATCCCAGGCTGGGGCAGGCCCATCATTGAGAGCTGCCGGCGTGTGGTGGTCGCCGTTGACGGAATTCTCAGTGAGCGAGCCGATGGTGATGAAGACCAGGTCATCGGCGCCGAGATCAACGCCGCCATTGTCGTCGTTTCTGAGCCAATGGATGCCGGTGGCCTGTTTGCGACCGGCTGTGATCTTGAAGTCGATATCGGTGACCTTGGTGCTGTACTGAAACACCACGCCATGGTCGAGCAGCCAGCTGACCAAGGGGAGCACCAGAGATTCGTACTGGTTGTACTTGGTGAACTTGAGGGTGGAGAAATCCGGCATACCGGCGATCTGGTGGATGAAGCGATGCAGGTACAGCTTCATCTCCAACGCCGAGTGCCACTCCTCGAAGGCGAACATCGTGCGCCAGTAGAGCCAGAAGTTGCTGTTCAGGAACTCCTCCCCGAACACCTCGTTGATGCGGATGTTCTCCATCTCCTGGCGGGTGGCAAGGAACAGCTTGATGACCTCCTTCTGCGCCCGTTCACTGAGGGTGAACAGGCCGTCAGTATGGGCGTCCTCTCCGCGATTGATCGTGGCGCGCTGCAAGGAGAGGTTCGGATCGTCCTTGCTGAGCCAATAGAACTCGTCGAGCACGCTGGCAGCGTCGACCTCCAGCGACGGGATCGAGCGGAACAGGTCCCACAGGCACTCGAAGTGGTCTTCCATCTCGCGCCCACCGCGGATCACGAAACCTTGCTTAGGCTCGCTGATGCCGTCCAGCGCGCCACCTGCCAAGTGCTGCTGCTCCAGGATGGTGATCCTGTGGCCTGGCATCTGGGCGTCGCGGATCAGAAAGGCCGCACCAGCCAGGCCCGCCAGTCCCGAGCCGACGAACCAGGCCGACTTGTTCTCGACGCCCATGGGTTTGCGCGGGCGGGCGAAGGCTTCGTAGTTGCCACTGCTGTAGTACACCGTGTTCTCCTTTTGTTTCTTTCATCATTCATTCGTTGGTTCTGCGAACCAACTGGCCAGGTGACAGTGCTTGAGCGCATCAATAGAGGTCTGACCAAACGTAGTCTTCAAGCTCCTGATGGGCCGTATGTTCAGCACATCTGCTTCTGCATGCTGCCTGCCGATCACTGGTCAGAGAACACCCTCGCCGCCCTTCATGCTCGAGAAAGCTAGGCCCAGTGATCTGCAGGTTCCAGAGAATCTTGTTGTTGGAACTCAAAGGCTGAATTGTGATGCATGCTCCAGAACACCCACGATTGGAATCTTGGCCACCATGACTCAGACCATCGCCGTGATGGCGCTGCGGAAGCTGGCGTGGGCCACCGCGAAGAACACCGAGCCAATCAGCAGCAGGGCAAGGAACCAGGGCCATCGACCGGGCAAAGGTGCCCAGGACGATGCCCACAGCTTGTTCAAGGCAGCGAACCAGGTTTTGTTGAGCTCGGGCTTGAACCGCATGCGCACCACCAGCTCCACCGGCGGCAACGGGCTGGGCTGGTCATGCTGCACGAACCTCCGCACCTCGGCGGCGTCAGTCGCCTGCACACAACCGCTGCCAGTGAGGTTCGACCTGATCCCCTCGATCCGGGCCCGGGCCGGAGATTCGGTGGGCCTTCGAGGCGTTCAGCCAGCTATCCTGCCGCCTGGAGATTGGGGCAGGGAACGGTCCACAGGCTCTTCAGCTTGAGCGCCTGATCGGTGTCGCCCTTAGCGCCCAGCTGGTTCACCGTCAACTGAATCCGTTCACAGTCCACCTGCTTCTCGAGCTTGGCTCGCTGGGTTCGGAGATCCTGAAGGTCCCGCTCCGCCTGCTGGCGCTTGGCCTGCTGCTGGCCATCGGCCGCCAGGAGCCGGCTTGCCCCTGCGTCCATCTCTTTGAGCTGCAGCTGGAGGGCGGCCTCACGCTGGGAGGCGGATTCCAGCTCGTTCTTGAGCGCCAATTCGGCCTGCATCCGCTCCATCACATCCCTGTTGGCCTGATCCTGGGCCTGGGCCTGGGCCTGGACCTTGGCCTCGGCCTGAAGCCGTTGCTGATGCTGGTTGTTGAGGATGGCGAAACCAGCCACCACCAACACAACGACAGAAACCAAGGCCACCCAGTACCTGTTCTGCCGATTTGAGAGGTTTTCCATACTCCTCTCTACTCAGCCATCAGGGCGACGTAGCCAGAGCGGGGCTGCAGAACAGTGGCGGATGTGCTGCGACCCATTCCCTGGGGCCGAAGTCAATGATCACAGACCTGCGCAACTCCAGCCTATGGCGCTGCCCAGCTGCACCGGCCTGCATCAAGAACATCGGAATCATCCACAAACTTGAAGATCCTTCCATCCTTGCGGATGTAGTGGAAGTCATCGATCAGAGCCCCTTGGTTGGTATAGACATAGCGTCCTGCCGTTGGAGTGGCCGTCGTTTCAACCCACTGGGTTTCGAACTCCGACGGCCTTCCCCCATAGACCCTTCTGAGCTCCGTCACTTTCAACAATGTCAAGGGGATGGGCCCACGACTGCCCTGATAAAGAACATAGGCACTGGAATCGCTGTCAGATTTAAGGCCAAACTGAATCCTGAGAAGAGAAGTCTCTCCAACGGATCTCAGGCAGCGGACATTGTCCTGGTCAGCCGAAACGGGCGGGGCCGCAACGATCAAGAGAAGCAGGAAGGCCATGCTTCGCTTCATCGGTGGCTCCATCGCGGTTGGACAATGCATCAGCCGCGTTCAACGGGTCTGGAGACATGCTGATGGGCGACCTTCCACATGCCACCCCGCTTGAGCAGGCAGAACGTGATGCGCACGGTATCGCCAAACCGCTCACCATCCGGGAGCGTGCCGCCGCACTGGAGCAAGCCAAAGGCGTAACCCAGATCAACTCCCGCCTGAACAGAGAGATCCTGCAACGCGAACTGTATGGTGCCCCGGGCTTCCGGCTGCCAGGACTCCCAGCTGTCCCGGTATTGCGCCGCTGAGGTGTACTGCAGCGGCGACAACACATCAAACAGCACCAGATCATCGAGATGGTTGGCGAGGATCTCCTCCTCCCGTCCGTCTCGGGTGGCCTCGGCCCACTGCTCCAGCACGTCTCGAATGGCCGCTTCGTCCGCGTTCATGGTCAGCGACAGCCGCTCGGCAGGGAAACCCTAGGTCGAGGCGGCAGGCCCTTCCGGCAGGGCGATGGTGCTGCTCAGGCCACCAGCGCCGCCGTGGGTCGTTGCACCATCACCGCCGCCGCCCGTTCGTACTGGTGGGCCACCTGCAGCAGCTTCGACTCCTCGAGCACCCCGGTGATCAGCTGCAGCCCGATCGGCAGGCCCTGGGCGTCGAAGCCGCAGGGCACGCTGATGGCCGGCAGGCCGGCCAGGTTGGCGGGGATGGTGAGCAGGTCGGCCAGGTACATGGCCAGGGGATCACCGGCGTGGGCGCCGCTGGGGAAGGCGGTGGTGGGTGAGGTGGGGGTCAGCAGCACATCGACGCTCTCGAAGGCGCGGTCGAAATCGCGGCGGATGAGGGTGCGCACCTGCTGGGCCTTCCGGTAGTAGGCGTCCACATACCCAGCGGAGAGGGCATAGGTGCCGATCAGGATGCGGCGCTGCACCTCGTCGCCGAAACCGCTGGCCCGGCTGCGGGCGGTCATCGCCGCCAGGCCGTCGCTGCCGGCCTCGGTGGCAGGCGCCCGGAAGCCGTACTTGACGCCGTCGTAGCGGGCCAGGTTGGCGGACGCCTCCGAGGGGGCGATCACGTAGTAGGTGGCGATGCCGTCGTTGAAGCGGGGGCAGCTCACGTCCACCAGCTCACAGCCCAGGGCCTCCAGCTGGGCGGCGGCGGCCAGCACCGAGGCCTTCACCTCGGGATCGAGTCCCTCCTGGTCGAAGCATTCCCGGATCAGCCCGACCCGCAGGCCCTTGATGGGTGTCTCCAGGTCAGCGGAGTAATCGGGCACCGGCGCCCGCAGGCAGGTGGCATCGCGGGGGTCCTCCCCGGCGATCACCTGCAGCAGCTCGGCGGCATCGGCCACGCTGTTGCTGAAGGGGCCTACCTGGTCGAGGGAAGAGGCGAAGGCCACCAGTCCCCAGCGGCTGACCCGGCCGTAGGTGGGCTTGAGACCCACCACGCCGCAGAAGCTGGCGGGCTGGCGGATCGAACCGCCGGTATCGGAGCCCAGGGCACCGATGCACTCGCCGGCGGCCACGGCCGCCGCACTGCCACCGGAACTGCCCCCCGGCACCCGATCCGGATTCCAGGGGTTGCGACTGGCACCGAAGGCCGACGTCTCGGTGGAGCTGCCCATGGCGAACTCATCGAGGTTGGTCTTGCCCAGCAGGACGGCACCGGCCTGCCAGAGCCGCTCGGTCACCGTGGATTCGTAGGGGGGAACGAAATTCTCCAGCATGCGGCTGGAGCAGGTCGTGCGGATCCCCTTGGTACAGAGGTTGTCCTTGATCGCCAGGGGGATGCCGGCCAGGGGGGGCAGGGACTCACCGGCGGCCCGGGCCGCATCGATGCGGTCGGCATCGGCCCGCGCCCGTTCACTGGTGACTTCCAGGAAGGCATGCAGCGTGGGATCCACCGCCGCGATGCGCGCCAGGTGGCGATCCGTGAGCTCCCGGGCCGACACCTCGCCCCGCTGAAGCTGCTCCCGCCATTCGGCGATGCCCATCCAACCGCTAGCCAGCTACGTTGGACGCTATCAGTCGGCCAGGTCGGCGGATTCGGTGAACGGCTCGCTGCGGCCGGTGCGCAGGCACTGGTGCTCCAACGACGCCGGTGACTCCGCCCGCAGGTCGTCGAGGAACGCCGGCAGCGCCCGCTCCAGCGTCTGTCGCCGCACAAACGGGCCGAACCAGTACACCGCGTCGGGGGAGCGGGTCTCCACCCGCGCCCACCAGGCCAGGCCCAACCCATTGGCGATGCCGCGCGAGGGCCAGAGCAGTGGGTTCATGGAGGAGAGGATGGGAGGTGGACATTCTGGGGGGCGGTCGGCGCCACCCCCCTGCTGGGTTCAGAGGCGAATGTCGCCCTCGAAGCCCGGCGCCGAGGCGGGCGGGTAGGGCAGGGTCTCCAGGGGAGCCTCCGACGGGGGGGCCTGGGGGGCCGCCTCTGGCAGACCACTCGCAGCCGGCTCGACAGGTCCTTCCAGTTCGCCATCCACGGGCGGTTCCGGCTCGCTCTCGCCAGGCGCTTCCTGGTGCTGCCAGGCGACTGGCTCGGCCGGCGCTTCGAAGGCGGCGGCCTCAGGCTCCACCTGGGTCAGCAGCTCGGGCTCCACCTGGGCCGGCGGCTCGGGCTCGCTCGGCAGCTCGGGGTCGGGCGGCGCCGGCATCGAGGGGCGCACGATCCTGGGGGCAGGGGCGGAGCCCGTCAGGCCCCGCATCCAGCCGCGGCGGGCCACTTCATAGAGCAGCAGCGCCGTGGCCACCGAAGCGTTGAGGCTCGGGGTGGCGCCCCGCAGGGGGATGCGCACCAGCTGATCGCAGGACCGGCGCGTCAGCAGCGACAGGCCATCTCCTTCCGAACCGGTGACCACCACCAGGGGGCCCTCCAGGTCCACCTCCTCCAGGCTGACCGTGCCCTCCTCGGCCAGACCCACCACCCGGTAGCCCTCCTGCTTGAGGGTGTCGAGGGAGCGGTTGAGGTTGACCACCCGGGCCACCGGC
>CALRQM020000092.1:0-8293 GCA_943370335.1 Bordetella parapertussis
TGGCGATGAACTCCGGCACCCAGGCCGCCAAGGAGGCGGCGAACATGGTGGATCTCGACAGCGATCCCACCAAGCTCATCGACATCGTGACGATCGGCAAGCAGCTGCTGATCACCCGCGGCGCCCTGACCACCTTCTCCCTGGCCAATGACGTGGCCAAATACTTCGCGATCCTGCCGGCCCTGTTCGCCGGGGTGGGCCTCGGCCCGCTCAATCTGATGGGCCTGGAGAGTCCCCAGTCGGCGATCCTCTCGGCGATGGTGTTCAACGCCCTGATCATCCCGGCCCTGGTGCCCCTGGCCCTCAAGGGGGTGGAGTTCCGGCCGCTCAGCGCCGACCAGCTGCTGCGGCGCAACCTGCTGCTCTATGGCCTGGGGGGCGTGATCACCCCCTTCGTGGGCATTAAGGCGATTGATCTGGCGATCGGCGCCCTGGGCTTCCTCTGAGCCGCGGCTCTCCCCGCCCCGTCCTCTGCGTCCCACCCTCCACACCGTCCCCGTTCCCATGGACCTGCTCAAACGACCGCTGTTCTGGCTTCCCCTGCTGCTCGCCGCCGGCACGGTGCTGCTCGCCCCCCTGCAGCGGGGCCGGTTGGACAGCCTCCAGAGCCATGCCCTGGCCCTGCTGATCAGCGTCACCCTGGCCCTATCGGCCTACCTGTTCACCGCCATGGTCCGCCCGGAGAAATTCTGATGAACGCCCTTTCCCGCCTTGGCCAGGGGCTGCGCCTCACCCTGGTGCTCTGGCTGCTCACCGTCGTGGTGATCACGCTGCCGATGCTGGGCCTGGCCCGCCTCGTCGCCCCCCAGCAGGCCGAGGGCAGCCTGGTGCGTGCCGGCGGCCGGGTGGTGGGATCGTCCCTGGTCGGGCAGGCCTTCACGAGCGATCGCTACCTGCAGGGTCGACCCAGCGCCGTGGCCTACGGCAGCGGCGATCCGGCCAGCTCCGGCCCCAGCAACCTGGCCCCGGGCAACCCTGATCTGGCCCAGCGGGTCGCGGCGGACGCCGCCACCTGGGCCTCCCGCGGTGTGGCCAGGCCCGCGGCCGATCTGCTCACCAGCTCCGGTTCGGGCCTCGACCCCGACATCAGCCTCGAGGCCGCCCGGCAACAGCTGCCGCGGATCGCCGTCGCCCGCCGGCTGCCGCCCGAGCGGCTGGAGGCCCTGCTGCAACGGCAGACCCACCGGCCGCTGCTGGGCCTGGCGAGGCCACCGCTGGTGAACGTGCTGGCCTTCAATCTCGCCCTCGACCAGCTGGCGCCTTGATCCGCTCCAGCCGCGGCCGCGGCCGCCACAAGGTGTTCATCGGCATGGCCCCCGGCGTCGGCAAGACCTGCCGCATGCTCCAGGAGGGACGGGAGCTGCTCAAGCAGGGCGTCGACGTGGTGATCGGCCTGCTGGAAACCCACGGCCGGCAGGAAACAATCCGCCAGGCCGAGAGCCTCGAGCAGGTGCCGCGCAAGCAACTGCTCTATCAGGGCGTGGCCCTGGAGGAGCTGGACGTGGCCGCCGTGCTGGAGCGCCGGCCCCAGCTGGTGCTGGTGGACGAGCTGGCCCACACCAACATCCCGGGCAGCGAACGCCAGAAGCGCTGGCAGGACGTGGAGGCCCTGCTGCTTTCGGGCCTGGATGTGTACTCCACCCTCAACATCCAGCATCTGGAAAGCCTCAACGACCTGGTGGCCGGGCTCACCGGGGTGGTGGTGCGCGAGCGGATTCCCAACCGGGTGTTGGAGCAGGCCGATGAGGTGGTGCTGGTGGATGTCACCCCCGAGACCCTCCAGGAGCGCCTCAAGGAGGGCAAGGTCTATGCGCCGGAGAAAGTCGACCAGGCCCTGGGCAACTTCTTCCAGCGCCGCCACCTGGTGGCCCTGCGGGAGCTGTCGCTGCGGGAGGTGGCAGACCGGGTGGAGGAGGAGGAGCCCACGGCCTCGGGCCTGCGGGAGCGGGTGATGGTGTGCCTGTCCACCTACCCGAGTGCGCTGCGGTTGCTGCGACGGGCCGCCCGCCTGGCCAGCACCATGGATGCGCCGCTGCTGGCGCTGACCATCCAGGATCCCGGCCGGTTCCTCAGCAAGGAGGAAAGCCTGATGCTCGAGGAATGCACCACCCTTTGCCAGGACGTGGGCGGCACGTTCATACGCATCGAAAGCGCCGACGTGCTCGGCACCATCGCCCGGGTGGCCCGCGAGCGGCGCATCACCCAGATCGTGCTGGGTCAGAGCCTGCGCTCCCGCTGGCAGGCACTGCTGCGGCGGCCCATCTCCGAACGGCTGCAGCAACTGCTGCGGGGCCTCAACATCGATCTGCATCTGATCTCCGACAGCTCCTCGCCGGCAGGCACCGAGGATCGATGACTTCGGGCGCCCTGGCTGGAGACAAGGGCCGGCTCACGCGGGTGGTCCGATCGCCAGGGCCCCTCTGGGCGCTGACGGTCCTGATCCTGCTGCTGGAGCTGGCCTCCCCCCCCCGGGTCGTGTTCGGGTACCTCTATGTGATTCCCCTGGTGATCGGGGCGCCACACCGCAACCGGTCGCAGGCCCTCGGATTTCTGTTGCTCTGCGGCGCACTCACGCTTCTCAATCTGTTGGTGCCCGTGCCGGATCCCGACTGGAGGGCCGTGCTGATTGATCGCCTGCTGGTGTGCCTGGCCCTGACCGTGACCACCTTCCTCTGCCTGAACAACCGCCATCTGCTGCGTCAGCAGGTGGACCTGGAGGTCCGGCTGGCCCAGGCCGATCTGCGCCGGGATGTGATCGCCACCCTCGCCCACGACCTCAAAACTCCCGTGCTGGGCACGATCGCCACCGCCCGGATGCTGGCGCTGGAGGCCGAGGCGACGGCGGGAAGTCTGCTGGAGCGGGGCGTGGCGGCCATCCTGGCCAGCCAGGAGCGGAGCCTGCGGCTGATCGAGGACCTGCTGCGCCTGTTCCGCGCCGATCAGGAGGGACTGCGGCTGCAGCGCGAGACGTGCGATCTGGGCCGCCTCGCCAACGAGGCGATCGCGGCGGTGGGGGCGATTGCCCGTGAGCGGTCGGTGACGCTGATCCAGAGGCAACCCACCGGATCGCAGCCCCTCTCCTTGCCGGGGGATGCCAGCGGGCTGCGCCGGCTGCTGGAGAACCTGCTGCTCAATGCCATCAACCACAGCCTGCGGGGCGAGCGGGTCTGGATCGACCTGCAGCGGCTGCCGTCCCAGGTGGTGGTGACCGTGAGCGACCGGGGCCGGGGCTTCCCTGAAGCGAGCCTGCCCCACCTGTTCGAGCGCTTCTACCAGAGCGATCCAGAACAACGGGGCAGCGGGCTCGGCCTCTACCTGTCCCGCCAGATCACAGAAGCCCATGGGGGCAGCATCCGGGCCCGCAACCTGCCCTCGGGGGGGGCCAGCCTGGAGGTGGTGTTACCGGTGCCGGAGCACGGACCCTGATGCGTGTGCTGCTGATCGAGGACGACGAGGCCTTCCGGGTGGGGATCGAAGCCTTCCTGCTGCGCCTGCCGGCCATCACCGCCGTCCGGGCGGTGGGCGACGGCGAGCAGGGGCTGGAGGCCCTTGCCGCCGCCGGCGCCGATGTGGTGATTCTCGACATCGGCCTGCCAGGCCTGGGGGGCCTGGAGACCTGCCGGCGGATCAGCGACGACCACGACCTGCCGGTGCTGATCCTCACCAGCCAGGAGGACGGCTGCTGGGTTCAGCGGCTCTGGGATGCCGGCGCCAGCGGCTACCTGCACAAGGCCGAGGCCCTGACGCGGCTGGAGACGGCCCTGGCCAGCCTGGAGCAGGGGGCCAGCTGGTGGGACCGCTCCGCCACCCAGGCCCTGCGCACGCGCGTGGCGCCGGTGGACAACAGGTCCGCTGAGGCGTCCCTGGCCCTGCTGACCCCACGGGAGCGGGACGTCCTGGCGGCCATGGCGGGCGGTCTCAGCAACCGCCAGATCGCCACCAGCCTCGGCCTGGGCACAGGCACGGTGAGGGTGTATCTGCACACCATCTTTCAGAAGCTGGAGGTGGGCAACCGCACCCAGGCGGTGCTCAAGTTTCTTCACCCGGGCTAATCGACAGGCCGCCGCCCCTTGCAACTGTTCGCCCCCGATGGGGTGCCCGCCGGCAACCCTCTACCTAGTCTCCCGGCAACGCTCCCCTCCCCCCGATGGCCTTGTCTCTGATGCAGGATCCCTCCGGTGGGTCCTCCCTGAAGGTGGTCGAGGCGGTGAAGGAGGGGTGGCAGGCCTTCGCCCGGTCCCCCTGGGTGTTCATCGGTTTCACCCTCCTGGCGGGGGTTCTGAGCAGCCTCTGCTCCCTGATCCAGGGCCAGGTGGACCCCGAAGCCGCCGACGCCATCACCACGCTTCAGCTGGTCCGGATCGTGCTGGGCTCGATCCTCAGCGTGCTGGTGAGCCTGTGGAGCACCACCGGTCTGGTACGGGGCGCCTGGAGCGCCCTGGCGGGGGGGAAGCCAAGCCTTGGCACCTTCCTCCGCTGGGATGGCCAGGCCAGCTGGCGACTGTTCCGCAACGGACTGGTGCTGGGGATCCTGTTCGGCGCGGTCCTGGTGATGGCTGCCCTGGTGGGGGTCGCCGCCGCCCAGCTCAACCAGGTCCTGGCCGTGCTGCCCTTTCTGGTGGCGTTCGCCGTGCTGATCTACCTGGCGGTGAACCAGAAGTTCATGGCCCAGATCGCCCTGCTGCAGGGGCTCGGACCGATCGAATCGATCGCCCGGGGGCGCACCCTGCTCGATCCCCAGTGGGGCTCGGTGCTGCTGCTGGCCCTGGTGGAATTCGCGATCGCCCTGCTCGGCCTGCTGGCCTGCTTCGTGGGGCTGCTGGTGGCGGTGCCTGTGATCCTCTGCACCAGCACGGCCGCCTACCGCCAGGTGTTCGGCAGCGAAGACCTCACCGGGTTGCTGGTCGAGCCGGCGGCCTGACCCTGTCCCCCTGTTGGTGTCGGGGCCTCAGGATCCACACCCGAAGCGATCCGATTGGCCTCCGATGCCAATTCGGATTCGTACTGACTACATTGCACGGCAGCGATCCTGAAGGCGCTGACCGGAGGTGGCGTTGCCGCCCTCTTTCAGCAAAAGTTCACCCGCTCGTTAAGTTCTGATTAAGATTTGCCTGTGCAGGGCGTCCCTCCATGCTCTTTCCCCAAGACGTCGACAGTGAGGAGGCCTTGGTGCAGAAGCCTCCATTGCCGGGCCTGGAGGAGCAGATCCTGGCCTCCTGGGTCGTCAACGCCGCCGCCTGGACCCGGGCCATCCGCCACGGTGAGGTCCTCAGCCGCGAACGGGTGACCAATGGGGCGATCCTCGAAGCGATCAGCACGGGCGCCCCACGCACCCTGCTGGATCTGGGCTGCGGCGAAGGCTGGTTGAGCCATCAGTGCGCCCGGCAGGGAATCGAGGTGCTCGGCACCGACGCCGTGGCCGAGCTCACCGCCATCGCCGCGGAAAGCGCCCCACCCGGGGCCCGCTTCCAGACGCTCACCTACCAGCAGATCGCCGCCGGTGGCCTGGACGAACAGTTCGATGCGGTGGTGGCCAACTTCTCCCTGCTGGGGGATCGCAGCCTCGACGACCTGTTCCAGGCCCTGCCGAAGCTGCTCAGACCCGGTGGTTGCGTGCTGGTGCAGACCCTCCACCCCCTGCTGGTCTGCGCCGAACACCCCTACGAAGATGGATGGCGCGAGGGCTCCTGGGCCGGCTTCTCCGCAGCCTTCCGGGCGCCGGCTCCCTGGTACTTCCGCACCATGGAATCCTGGATGCGCCTGTTCCGGCGCCACGACCTGGTCGTCAAGGACGTGCGCGAACCCGTTGATCCCCTCAGCGGCCAGCCCGCCTCGGTGATCTTTCAGGCCCTCCACGCCAGCCCCCAGAACGCCGCCTGAAGGCCCTGCCGTCGGCTCAGCGCAGGCAGGCCATCGGATGGCGGGGTGCCACCCCAAGAGCCTTGGCCACCCCGGGATGGCACACCGCCCCATCGACGGTGTTCAGGCCGGAGAGCAGTTCGGGCCGGTCGGTGACGGCTTCCAGCAGCCCCCGCCCCGCCATCACCAGGATGTAGGGGAGCGTGACGCTCACCAGCGCTTCGGTGGAGGTGAAGGGCACGGCGCCGGGCATGTTGCCCACGGCGTAGTGCTGCACGCCATGAATGGTCACCACCGGATCGGTGTGGGTGGTCTCGCGGCTGGTGGCGATGCAGCCCCCCTGGTCGATGGCCACATCCACGATCACCGAGCCTGGCCGCATGCGTTGCACCAGCGCCTCCTCCACCAGGGTGGGGGCCCGGCCGCCCGGCAGGAGAACGGCGCCGATCAGCAGGTCGGCCCCCGGCACCAGCCGCTCGATCAGGCTGCGGCTGCTGACCAGGCCCGTCATCCGGCCGCGCCGGGCGGATTCCAGCCCCCGCAGGCGGTGCGGCGAGCGATCCAGCAGGAACACCTCCGCATCCATCGCCGCGGCGATGCGGGCCGCGTTCCAGCCCACCGTGCCGGCCCCCAGCACCACCACCCGGGCCGGCCGCACCCCGGTGCAGCCACCGATCAACACACCACGCCCCCCGTGGGGTTTCTCCAGCAGGTGGGCCCCCACCTGGGCCGCCAGCCGTCCGGCCACCTCGCTCATCGGCGCCAGCAGCGGCAGGCTGCCGTCCTCGAGCTGCACCGTCTCATAGGCCACCGCCGTGGTGCCCGCCTCCAGCAGGGCCCGGCCCACCTCGGGGTAGGCCGCCAGGTGCAGGTAGGTGAACAGCACCAGATCGCTGCGCAGGAAGGCGAATTCCTGGGGCTGGGGCTCCTTCACCTTCACCACCAGGTGGGCGGCCCAGGCCTCCTCACAGCTGACGATGCTGGCGCCCGAGGCGCGGTAGTCGTCGTCGCTGATGCCGGCCCCTAGCCCTGCCCCCTCCTGGACCCGCACCTCCATGCCCTGGGACACCAGCTCATGGACGCCGTCGGGGGTGAGAGCCACCCGCTGCTCGTCACGCTTGATTTCCGTGGGCACCCCGATGCTCGCCATCGGGGAGGCCAGGGGTGCCGGGCCGGGAGCTGGCATGGGGCAGGAAGAATTGCCGCCCGGGGGCGATCGTGGCCAAACCCTAGGCCGAGGCGATGGGCATGCGCCAGCCACTGCCGAAGGCCCGGTCGCTCACCTTGAGCACCGGTGCCGCCTGGCGCCGCTTGAATTCGGCCCGCCGCAGCAACCCGGCCACCCGGGCCACCAGCTCCCGGTCGGCCCCGTCAGCCACCAGCTCCTCCGGCATGCGCATCTCCTCGATGCAGGCCTTCAGCAGGGGATCCAGCACCGCGTAGTCGGGCAGAGAATCGCTGTCGCGCTGGTCGGGGCGCAGCTCGGCGCTGGGGGGCTTGGTGCGGATCGCCGCGCCGATCAGCTCCCCATCGGGCGGCAGGCCGAGGGCGGCGCGGCAGGGGCCGGAGGCCGCCCCATCCAGCCAGTCACAGAGGCCGGAGATGGTGGTCTTGTAGAGGTCGCCGATCACGGCCAGGCCACCGTTCATGTCGCCGTAGAGGGTGCAGTAGCCCACCGCCAGCTCGGATTTGTTGCCGGTGGAAAGCAGCAGGCCCCCCTTCGCGTTGGCCACCGCCATCAGCAGCGTGCCCCGGATCCGCGATTGCAGGTTCTCCTCGGTGACCCCCCGCGGCGGCGCCCCCAGCTCGGGGGTGAGGGCGGCGGCAAAGGCCTCCATCAGCGGCGCGATCGGCAGGGTGGCGGTGCGCAGGCCGAGCCGCCGGGCCAGGCCGTCGGCATCGTCGAGGGAGCCGGCCGAGCTGAACGGGGAGGGCATCCGCAGCCCCTCCACCCGGTCGGGGCCGAGGGCCGCGGCGGCGATCACCGCCACCAGGGCCGAATCGATGCCGCCGCTCAGCCCCAGCAGGGCCCGCTGGAAGCCGCACTTGGCGGCGTAGTCGCGCACCCCCAGCACCAGCACCCGCAGCAGTTGCTCCCAGGGGTCCGGCGGCGCCGCGGCGGGCGCCGCGGCCGGGGTGGTGGCGTCCAAGAGCCCCAGGTCCTCGGCGGCACAGGCCAGCCGCAGCAAAGGACGCCCCGATCCATCCACCACGAAGCTGGCGCCGTCGAAGACCAGCTCATCGTTGCCGCCCACCTGGTTGAGGTAGGCCACCGGCGCCCCGAGACGGGCCGCCGCCCGGGCCGCCAGGGCCTGGCGCACTTCCCCCTTGCCGCGGCCGAAGGGGGAGGCCGAGAGGTTGAGCAGCAGGTCGATCCGGCCCGGCACCAGGTCGGCGATCGGGTCCACCGCATCCGGCCAGCGGCTGCGCAGGT
>CALRQM020000093.1:0-8230 GCA_943370335.1 Bordetella parapertussis
CCATGGCTCACCAGCTGCCCGAACTGCCCTACGGCCTCGACGCACTCGAGCCCCACATCTCCCGGCAGACCCTCGAGTTCCACCACGGCAAGCACCACGCCGCCTACGTCACCAACCTCAACAAGCTGATCGAAGGGACTGACCTCGACGGCAAGAGCCTGGAAGAGGTGATCCTGGCCGTCGCCGGTGACACCACCAAGGCCGGGGTGTTCAACAACGCCGCCCAGGTCTGGAACCACAGCTTCTACTGGCAGTGCATCAAGCCCGGTGGCGGCGGCGCCCCCACCGGTGCCCTGGCCGACAAGATCGCCGCCGACTTCGGCAGCTTCGAGGCCTTCAGCGAGCAGTTCAAGACCGCCGGCGCCACCCAGTTCGGCAGCGGCTGGGCCTGGCTGGTGCTCGATGGCGGCACCCTGAAGATCACCAAGACGGCCAACGCCGATCTGCCCCTGGCCCATGGCCAGAAGGCCCTGCTCACCATGGACGTCTGGGAGCACGCCTACTACCTCGACTACCAGAACCGCCGTCCCGACTACATGACCACCTACCTCGACAAGCTGGTCAACTGGGACTTCGTGGCCGCGAACCTCGCCGCCGCCTGATCAGGCTCCGCCCGATCCTGCCCCCCGGGGCCGTGCCTCCGACCGCACGGCCCCGGGGGGTATCCACATGGCATCGCCATAGGAAAAAAAGCGGTAGCGACGCTCGATCGCCTCGTCGTAGAGATTCAGCAGCCGGCGCCGGCCCACCAGGGCGCTGACCAGCAACAGCAGGGAACTGCGGGGCAGATGGAAGTTGGTGAGCAGGCCCTGCACCACGGCGAAGCGGAATCCGGGCTGGATCACCAGGTTCACCGGACCGGCGTGGGGCACCAGCCGCCCGCCGTTCAAGGCGGCCACGCCCTCCAGGCTGCGCACACAGGTGGTGCCCACGGCAATCACCCGTCCCCCCCGGGCCTGGCAGGCGGCCACGGCCTCCACCAGCGCCGCGCCCACCTCCACCCACTCGCTGTGCAGGCTGAGCTGGCTGAGGTCCTCGGTTTCCACCGGGCGGAAGGTGCCCAGTCCCACATGCAGGGTGACGGTGGCCCGCTCCACCCCCCTGGCCCTGAGCGCCTCCAGCAGTTCGTCGCTGAGGTGCAGACCGGCCGTGGGGGCCGCCACGGCTCCGGGCCTGGCGGCGTAACGGGTCTGGTAGCGGCTGTCGTCCAGGTCGGCGGCGGGCTGGATGTAGGGGGGCAGGGGCATGGCGCCGTAGCGCTCCAGCAGGGGCTCGATTGCGGCCGCGTCGGCGCAGCCGGGCGGGAAGCGCACCAACCGGCCACCGCTCTCCGGGTCGATCGCTTCGATCCGCACCGGCAGCGGCGGCTCCCCCTGGGCCACCACCTTGAGCACCTCGCCGAGCTGCAACCGTTTGGCCGGACGGGCCAGGCACAGCCACAGACCCTCGCCGCGGGGCTCCACCAGCAGCAGCTCCACCGCCCCGCCGCTGGCCCGACGCGCCGCCAGCCGGGCCCGCAGCACCCGGGTGTCGTTCACCACCAGCAGGTCGCCGGGATCCAGCTCCTCCACCAGGTCCCACACCGTCAGGTGCCGGGCGGCGGGCGCCTGCGGATCCGCCGCGGCGGCATCGAGGGCCAGCAGACGGGCGGCGTGGCGCGGTTCGACCGGCCGCTGGGCGATCAGCTCCTCCGGCAACACGAACGCGTAGCTGGAGAGGAGCCCGTCGGAGGGATCGGGCGCGTTGGTGGGAACCACGGCGGGGCGGTGATCCCTAGAGGGCCAGACTTTCGGGTCGGTTCTCGATCAGGTCGGCCAGATCCTTGAGGAAGGCCGCCGCATGGGTGCCGTAGATCACCCGGTGATCGGCGGTGAGGTTCACCTGCATCTGGCGCCGCACGGCGATCGAACCGTCCTTGAGGGCCGCCACCACCGGCCGGGACGCGGCCACCGCCAGGATGGCGCCGGTGCCCGGCGGCAGGATCGCGTCGAAGCGGTCGACACCGAACATGCCCAGGTTGGACAGGGTGAAGGTGCCGGTGGTGTACTCCTCCGGTTTGAGCTGCTTGGAACGGGAGCGGGCCACCAGATCGGCCCAGTTGCGGGAGAGCGAATAGAGGTCGGTGCGGTCGGCGGCGGCCAGCACCGGTGTGATCAGGCCGCCGTCATCCATGGCGACAGCCACGGCCACGTTGACGGAGGCTGGGTAGGCCATGCCGGCCTCACTGGCCGAGGCGTTCAGCTGGGGGTGGCGGGCCAGGGTCATGCCCACGGCCTTGGCCAGCAGGGCGGTCATCGTGACGCCCTTGGCCTTCACCTGCTTGTAGAAGGCGTCGAGCCGGTCGGTGGTGATCGTGTAACCGACGTGGAAGCAGGGGACCGCCAGGCTGGCGTTCATGTTGCGAACGACGGCCTGCTGCAGGGTGTTGAAGGCCACCGTCTCACCGGGGCGACCAAAGGCCTGGCCCGCGGGCGCGGCTGGGGCGGCAGCCGCGCCGTTGCCCGTGGCGACGGCCATCGCCGGAGCGGTGCCCTCGGCCACCCGCGGCACGCTCACCGGCTGGCCGGTGGCCTGCTCCACGTCCTCGGCCTGGATCCGGCCGTTGGGTCCGCTGCCGCGCAGGGCGGCCAGGTCCACCCCCAGCTGGGCGGCCAGCTTGCGGGCCCGGGGGGTGGCCACCACACGGCCGTCTCCGGTGCCGGCCAGCGCTGCCACCGGCAGCGGAGCGGCGACGGGGGCTGGGGGTGGCGCAGCCGGTGTCGGGGCGACAGGAGCCGCTGGGGCCGGTGCCGCTGCGGCAGCGGCAGGAGCAGGGGCCGGTGCAGCCGCAGCCGGAGCAGGAGCCGCCGCCTTGGCCGCCGCGATCTCCGCTTCGGTTTCCACGATCAGACCGATCGTTTCACCCACCGGAGCGGTGCTGCCCGCCTCCATCAGCACGGCCGCCAGGAAACCTTCCTGGAACGCCTCCACGTCCATATCCGCCTTGTCGGACTCGACCACGAGCACCGACTCGCCCCGTTCGACGCGCTCACCGGGCTTCTTGAGCCACTCCACGATCTTGCCCTCCGTCATGGTGGAGCTGAGGGCCGGCATGAAGATTTCGTGGGTGGCCAACGGGGGATTGCCTCTGTGATGGGGGGGATTTTAGGCGGCAGAAGGCTCAGCCCCCCTCGATCGCCTCGATGACGCCGTCCCGCACCAGCACCGCCACCTGGAGCTTCTGAACCAGGTTGTCGCCCACCTGGACATCGCAGAAGCTCTCGATCTGCCCCTGCTCCACCACCTGCTCCATCTCCAGTTCCCGCACCTGGCGCTGCTGTTCCAGCACCTGACGCTTCTGCTCCTCAAACTCGGCGCGCTTGGCCGCCACCTGCTGCTGCACTGAGCCCACCTGCTCCTGCACCCGGGGATCGAGGGGGTTGGCGCTCTGGCGACGGATCTCGTCGATCAGCCGCTGCCCCTCCTGCTCCAGCTGGGCCAGCTGCTGGTCGAAATTGGTGAGCGCACTGCTGAGCTCCCGCTCGGCATCCTCCTTCCAGCGCGGCGTCACCACGGCTCGCACCGTGATCGATCGCTTGATGTTCAGGCTGTTGCCGTCGGCCATGGGACTGCACGTGCAGGCGCCAGGCTCTCAGGCCACGGGCGATCCGGTCAACCATGGGGGGTCGGCCAGCCTCAGCTCTCTCCGTAGAGCGCCGCGATGGCGGCCCGGTCCCGGTCGGCGATGCGATCCCTTCGTTGCTTCAGGGTCTGGGTGAGCAGGCCGTTGTCGATGCTGAAGGGCTCCACCAGCGTCACGGCGCCGAGCCGCTCATCCGGGCGGGAGCCGGGGCGGCCCGCCAGCAGACGATTGCACTCCCGGCAGAGGGCCCGCAGCAGGGCCGGATCGGCACTGGGGTAGGGCAGATTGGCCTCGGCGGCGAACGCCTGCAGGGTCTCCGCCTTCGGCACCACCAGGGCCCCGAGCTGCTTGCGGTCCTGGCCCACCAGCATCACCTGCTCCACCAGCGGCGAGGCCACCAGGGCCTCCTCCAGGGGGCCAGGCTCGATGTTCTCGCCGCTGCTGAGCACGATCGTGTCCTTGGCGCGGCCGGTGAGCACCAGGGTTCCATCGGCCAGCAGCAGGCCCAGATCACCGGTGTCGAACCAGCCCTCGCCATCCAGCACCTTCGCCGTCGCCTCGGGCTTGTTGTGGTAGCCCCCCATCACCTGGGGGCCCCTGGCCAGCACCAGCCCCCGCTCCCCCACCGGCAGCGGGACCCTGGTGGCAGGGTCCACCACCTTCAGGCCGGTGTCCGGCAGGGGCAGCCCGGCGCTGCCGCGGCGGTTGCTCCAGGGCCGCCGGCAGGCGAGCACCGGGCTGGTCTCGGTGAGCCCGTAGCCCACCAGCAGTTCAATGCCGACGGCCTCGAAGAAACCGTCGACATGGATGGCCAGGGCCCCCCCGCCGCTGATGGCGGTGCGCAGCCGCCCCCCCACCAGCTGAGCGCGCACCTTCGGCCAGAGCAGCGCCCTGGCCGTGGCGTGCAGCGGCCAGATCAGCAGGGCACCCGCCGCAGCCACCAGCCGGGTGGCGGGAGATTCCTGCGTCAAGGTGAGATCGAGGGCCACCCGCTGGCGCCGGTGGAAGGCCCGACTGACGGCCAGGGCCCTGCGCAGCAGACGCTGGCGGGAGGCCGGCATGGCCGCCAGGGCGTCCTCGAAACCGGAAAGCAGGGCCTCCCACAGCCGCGGCACGCTGATCAGGTACTGGGGGCGCACCTTCTGCAGGTCGGGGCGCAGTTGCTTGAGGGTGGTGTAGGTCTGGCGGCAGCCGCAGCTCAGCAGGAAGTATTCGGCCGTGCGCTCGTAGGCATGCCAGATCGGCAGCACGGAGAGCACGTGATCCCCCGGACTCGGCGACACCGCCACCCCGAGGGTGCGCAGCTGGTGCAGCAGGTTGGCGTGGCTGAGGGGCACCCCCTTGGGCTGGCCCGTGGTGCCTGAGGTGTACAGCAGGGTGGCCAGCCGCCCAGGCCCCCCCGTCGGGGAGGGCGGCAAGGGGCTGGAGGCACCACGGGCCAGGAACGCCGCCCAGGTGAGGCAGGCCACGGCCACCGGGGTGGTGGGGGCCTCCCCCTCCAGCAGCACCACGAAGCGCAGCCGCTCCAGGGCCGGGCCATCGAGGTCCAGCCGCTCCAGCAGGGCGGCCGACTCCAGAACCAGGCCCACCACGCCGGCGTCCTCGAGGATGTACCGCAGCTCCTCGGCCGGCGCCGCGCTGCCGCGCACCGCATCGGCGGCCCCAGCCCGCATCAGCCCCTGGTCGGCCACCAGCCAGCGGGGACCGTTTTCGGCGAACAGGGCCACCACGTCACCGCCGGCCACCCCCAGATCGGCGAAGGCCGCTGCGGCCCGGTCGATCGCCTGGCGCAGCTCATCGAACCGCAGCGTTTCCGGATGGCGGCCATGGGGCGCGTCCAGCGCCATCTGGGAGCCATACAGGTGCTCCAGTTCTGGCCAGAGGCCCTCGAGCCCCTCGAGCCCGCTCCAGTCGCGGCGGCTGGCAAGGGCGCGGCGGTCCTGGGCGCTGCCGCTCCAGTGGATCTCGGCTCTGGCGTTCATGGGCGGCCGGCGCAGGGCAACGGATGGTCAGGATTCTCCCAGTCCTTCCTCCGGCCGGGGCGGCCGCAGGGTCAGGCCGAAGCGGCGGGCGAAGGCCGCCAGCAGCAGCGGGGCCACCTGCTCCGGGGTGAGGCCGGGCCGCCAGTCCGCCAGCCGTCCCACCGGCCGGCCGGCCAGACCGCAGGGAACGATCGCTTCGAACCCGTCAAGGGAGCCGTTCACGTTCAGGGCCAGGCCGTGCTGGCTGATCCAGCGCCGGGCCCCCACACCGATCGCCGCCAGCTTGCGGCCCTCGAGCCACACCCCAGTGAGGCCCTCAAGGCGTTCCCCCTCCAGCCCCAGCTCCTGCAGCACGGCCAGCACCACGTCCTCGAGGGCCCGCAGATAGAGGTGCAGGTCACCGCCATGGCGCTGGAGGTCGAGCACCGGGTAGAGCACCAGCTGGCCGGGCTCGTGGTGGGTGACTTCCCCCCCCCGATCGATGCGGAAAAGGGGCAGGGGCGGGTGGTCGGGGTCGAAGCCGAGGTGGGACAGGCTGGCCCCCCGGCCCAGGGTGTAGCAGGGGGTGTGCTGCAGCAGCAGCAGGGCGTCGGGGGCGGAGGGGTCGTCGAGCCGGCGGCGCTGCAGACGACGCTGCCAGTCCCAGGCCAGCGGGAACGGCACCAGGCCCTGGGCTTCAAAAAGAATTGCGGGAGTGTTGGGGGCCATGCACCTGCGTTCCTAGCCTGGGGATGCCCCAGAGCCAGCATTCCTCTGGAGACGCGCACCCGAATGAAACTGCTGATCCACGGCCGCAACCTCGACGTCACACCAGCGATCAGGGAGTACACCGAAACCAAGCTCAACCGCGCCATCAGCCACTTCGATGGCATCGTCAAGGAAGCCGACGTGCATCTGTCGGTGGAACGCAACCCCAGGGTTCCCCAGCAGACGGCCGAGGTCACCGTGTTCGCCAACGGCGTGGTGATCCGGGCCCAGGAACGCAGCGAGAACCTGTACGCCAGCATCGATTTGGTGGCCACCAAGCTGAGCCGCCAGCTGACCCGCTACAAGGACCGTCTGCAGGAGCGCACCCAGGGGCCGGTGCACCGCTCGGCCGCCGCCGAGGAGGCAGGAGCCGCCACCCTGCCCAACCCCGGGGACTCGCTCACCGATGGCCTCGAGCCCGCCGTGCCCCACCGCGGTGTGCGCCGCAAGTACTTCGCCATGCCGGCGATGGAGCTGGAGGAGGCCCTGCATCAGCTGGATCTGATCGACCACGACTTCTACATGTTCCGCGATGCGGGCACGGGTCAGATCCAGGTGGTCTACCGACGCAACCACGGTGGATTCGGCGTCATCCAGGCCCGTGACACCTGAACGGGACGCAGAACGACCCGATCTCGCCCCCCTGATCGACCACGCCCTCCTGGATCCGCACCGGGGCCAGGAGGCGATCCTGCGTTGCTGCGATGAGGGCCGCCACTTCGGCTTCGCCGGCGTGTGCCTGGCCTCGCGCTGGCTGCCGCTGGCCCGCGAACGGCTGCCGGTCGATGGGGCGGTGAAACTGATCGCCGTGGTGGGGTTCCCCTTCGGAGCCATCCCCGCGGCGATCAAGCGGGCGGAGGCGGAGTGGGCCGCCGCCGCCGGTGCCGACGAACTGGACGTGGTGCCGGATTTCGGCGCCCTTGCCGATGGCGACGGCACCGCCGTGCTCGACGACCTTGCCGCCATCACCGATCTCGGCCTGCCGGTGAAGGTGATCCTGGAGGTGGGTCGGCTCGACCCCGAGGCCCTGGCCCTGCTGGTGGAGATCAGCATCGATGCCGGCGTGCGCTACCTCAAGACGGGCAGCGGTTTCGGCCCTCCGGTGACGGTCGACCAGGTGGGCCAGCTGGTGGCCCTGGCCAGGGGCCGCGCCGCGGTGAAGGCCTCCGGCGGCATCACCGATCTGGACCAGGCGCTCGCCCTGGTGGCAGCCGGGGCCAGCCGGTTGGGGACCAGCCGGGGTGTGGCCCTGATGCAGGCCCTGCGCGCCGGTGCCTGAACGCCACCTCGAGGGCCTGGCGCTCACCTGTCGCCCCCTGGGCGAACACGACCGGCTGCTCACCCTGCTCAGCGAGGCCGAAGGCCTCACCCGGCTGGCGGTGCCGGGGGCACGCCGGCCGAAAAGCAGCCTGGCGGCGGCGGTGCCCCTGGCCCACCTGTTTCTTCAGGTGGGGGGCGGCAGCGGCCTGCGGCGGGTGCGCCAGCTGCGGGTGCTGCGCAACTACAGCGGCCTGGCCCAGCGGCTGGAGACTCTGGCCGCCGCCCAGGCCCTGGCCGAACTCTGCCTGAAGCTCGTGCCCACGGATGCTCCCGCCCCCGGCGTGCTCGCCGACCTGCTGCTCCAGCTCGGCCGCCTGGAGGCGGTGGTGACGGAGCGCGCCGAGCGGGTGGAGGCCCTGGCGGTGGCCGTGCAGGGCAGCGTCCACCTGCTGGCCCTGGGGGGCTTCGCCCTGCCCCTGCAGCACTGCGTCCGCAGCGGCGCCGCGCTGGTGCCGCCGATCGGCGACTGGACCTGGCGCTGCAGCCTGCTGCCCAGCGAGGGACTGGCGATCGGGGCCATACCCGGAGCCCGGGTGATGCTCAACGCCTCCGAGCTGGC
>CALRQM020000094.1:0-7966 GCA_943370335.1 Bordetella parapertussis
GGGCCAGGCGCTCCTCGGCCCGCCGCACCAGGTCGATCATCCGGTCGTAGCTCTGCTCGGCCGTGGCGCCGAAGGAGAACAGGCCGTGCTGCAGCAGCACCATGCCCTCCGGTTCGCTGCCGCCGGCCGCCGCGGCCTCATAGGCCAGGGCCGCCGCCTTGGCCAGGGCGAAACCGGGCATCACGTAGGGCACCAGGGCCACCCGATCGCCGTAGACCTCCCGGCACACCTCGGCCGCATCCGGCTGGTCGGCCAGGGCCAGGAGGGCGATCGAGTGGGTGTGGTCGACGAAGGTGTGGGGCAGGAAGGCGTGCAGCAGCGCCTCCACCGAAGGGTTGGGGGCGGCCGGATCGATCAGGTTCTGGCGCTGGGCCGCCACCATCGCCTCGTCGCTGAGGGACTCCAGGACCCGCAGGGCCTGCAGGGGCTCCAGCCGCACGGCCGGATGGCCCGGCGGCTCGATCGTGCCCAGGTCCCAGCCCGATCCCTTGACGCACAGCACCCGGATCGGCTCGCCCAGCAGCCCGTGCACGGTGGTCTTGACCGAGGTGTTGCCGCCGCCGTGCAGCACCAGCTCGGGGTCGGCCCCCAGCAGCCGGGCCGAGTAGGTGCGCAGGGCCAGGTCTTCGTTCACGCCCTGGTCGCCGTAGCGGGCGATCGCCTCGCGGGCGGCGGCATCCGACCAGCGATGTTGCACGGCCATGGGGCGAAACGGGGACTCTGGGGGGAGACTACGGGGAGCGATCCTCCAGGGGCTGCCCGTGTCCATCCGCTGCCGCCGCCAGGTCTTGAAGCCGTGGGCCGGCGGCGCCTTGCTGCCCCTGCTGCTGACCATTGGGGTGGGGGTCGGGGTGGCGGCCCCCGCCCTGGCCGAGCAGCCAGTGCCGCCCCAGATCCCCCGCGACGGCTGGAAGGACTGTGAATACAACGACAAGCCCCTGGCCTGCGTCGATGAGCAGCTCCCCGGTGGCCTGAAGATCCGCTGGAAGGACGGCCAGTCCATGACCTACCGGGCGGTGTCCGGCAAGGGCAAGGACGCCAGCGGCAGCGACCTGCTGCGCGACCGGCTGGGGGGACTCTGGCGCCGGGAGCTCTACGTGCAGGGCAACATCACCCTCACCAACGACGCCAACGGCAACCGGATCTTTGTGCCGCTGCGCTTCCCCTGCAAACCGCCCCTGAAGGGAGAAGTGGGCTACTGCCGCTACTGAACCCGCCCGCCATGAGAGCGATTCTCGCCACCCCCGCCCTGGTGGACACGGAGCTGCCGGAGCCCGTCCCCGGCCCCCTCGACCTGCTGGTGCGGATCGAGGCGGTGGCGGTGAACCCGATCGACACCAAGTTGCGGGCCGCCGTGGGCGCGGGGGATCCGCCCCGGCAGCTGGGCTGGGACGGCGCCGGGGTGGTGGCGGCGACCGGGGAGCGGGTGGGCCGCTTCCGGGTGGGGGATGCGGTGATGTTCGCCGGCGATGCTGGACGGGCCGGCTGCAACGCCGAAGCCGTGCTGGTGGACGAGCGGCTGGTGGGCCGCAAACCGGCGCGGCTCTCCTGGGCCGAGGCGGCCAGCGTGCCGCTGACGGGGCTGACGGCCTGGGAGTCCCTGTTCGAGCGCCTCGACCTTGATCCAACCGGTGGCACCGGGCGGGGCCGCAGTCTGCTGATCCTCGGGGGCGCCGGCGGGGTGGGCTCGATCGCCATCCAGCTGGCCCGCCGGGCCGGGGCGGTGGTGATCGCCAGCGCCTCGCGCCCGGAGAGCGCCGCCTGGGTGCGGGAGCTGGGGGCCGACCACGTCGTCGACCACCACCGGCCCCTGGCCCCCCAGCTGGCCGCCCTGGGCTTCGGGGCGGTGGATCTCATCGCCAACTTCAGCGACACCGACGCCTACTGGGAGGTGATGGCCGAGCTCATCGCCCCGCTGGGGTCGATCGTGGCGATCGTGGGCAACCGCCACCCCCTCGACCTCAACCTGCTCAAGGCCAAGGGCGTGACGTTCGCCTGGGAGTTCATGTTCAGCCGCTCCCAGTTCCAGACCGCCGACATGGGGCGGCAGGGGGAGATCCTCGACCGGCTCTCCGAGCTGTTGGAGGCCAGCGAGCTGCGCCCCACCCTGGGCCGCACCCTCAGCCCCATCAACGCCGCCAACCTGGCGATCGCCCACGCCCAGCTGGCCTCCGGCCGCACGATCGGCAAGATCGCGCTCAGCGGCTGGGGCTGAACCCGGCCCTCATCGCACGGCCACCAGCACCCGGTGGCGCGGGTCGCAGGCCTCCCGGCGGACGTCGCGGAAGCCGGCCTGCTCCAGGGTCCTGGGCAGATCGAGGCCGAAGTAGTCCGCCAGGTAGGGCTCGGTGCTCTTGAGCAGGGTGGCGATCGGCGCCGGCAGCCGGCGGATCACGGCCGAATCCGGGTCCTGATCCACCCGGGCCACCACCCCGCCGGGCCGCAGCAGGCGGGCCGCCTCCCCCAGCACCGCCCGGGTGGCCTCGGCCGGCAGCTCGTGGCAGACGAACTGGAGCGTGATCAGATCGACGCTGGCCGCCGGCAGGCCGGTGGCCTCGGCGGCGGCGTGGTGCCAACGGCGGATCCGCCCCCCAGGATCACGGACCCTGGCCACCGCCAGCATCTGGGGGGAGAGGTCGCGGCCCTCGACGGCGACGTCTGTACCCTCGCGCCGCTCCAGCCAGTCCCTGAGCGCCAGGGTGCCGACGCCCACCGAGCAGCCGATGTCGAGGGCGCTACGCACCGGGCCTGTGAGGCTGGGCTCAATCGCCGCGAAGATCGCGTCCCTCAGCCGCCGCTGGGCGTCCTGGGGCTCGAGGGTTTCCCCCGGCCACACCCGCAGGGCCATGGCATCGGTGGCCTGCTCCGCCTCGCCGGCCGCCTGCCAGCAGAGGTTGCCCTCCTGGTAGGCGTGGAAGCGGGCCCGGTAGTAGGCCGGCGTGGCGGTGGCCGCATCCGTGCTGCTGGCCAGCAGCGGCTCGGCCTGGCGCACCAGCTCCTCGCGCCGGGCCCGCCAGGCGATGCCGCGGCGCTCGGCGGTGCGGATGATCAGCTGGCGGGCCTGCAGGAACAGCAGCCGCCGCAGGGGCTCGACCGCCAGCAGCCGGTCGATCAGCCAGCCGAGGGGATGGCGCGAGGCCACCCAGTTGGGGGGCGGGGCGGCGGCGGTCAGGGCCGGAGCGGCGGGCTGGGCCTGGGCCATGGACGAGAGCAGAGGGGAAGGGGTCGCGGAACGGTTCCGCGAGCCCCATTCTCCCCGCCCCGCCTCAGAAACCGCCGGGCCTGTCAGAGCCCCTCCTCAGGCCAGGCCCCTGACCACGTCCAGCAGGAACCCGTCCTGCCCGTGGGCGGCCAGCAGCGACAGCCCCAGCGGCACCCCGGAGACCTCGGCCATCGGCAGCGACACCTGGGGCAGACGTCCCAGGCCGGCCACGGACGTGAGCGAGAGGGTGCGGGGGTAGTAGGTGCTGCCGCTGCCGGCCCCCTGGGTCGAACGGTCAGGGTCCGCCTCCGCCAGCCGCGGGGCGAGCGCGGGGGTGGTGGGCAGGCAGAGCAGGTCATGGGGCCCCAGAAAGCGGCGCAGGCGCCGGTGGATCCGCTCGCGGCGCGCCACGGCCGCGCCGATGCGGCGGCGGTCGAGCTGGCGGGTGAGCGCGAGGCTGGCGGCGGTGGAGGGTCCGAGCACGGGGCTGGCGGCGTCGATCCAGCCCCCCAGGCAGCTGCGGATCTCGGCCCACTGCAGCACGCAGTAGGTGTCGCACCAGGCGGAGAAGCTGCCCATGGCGCCGTCGCCGGCCAGCTCGGCCAGAGAAATCTCCCGCACCCGATCGCCGAAGCGCTCCCGCATCTCCTGCAGGGGTTTGCTCAGGGCCTGCGCCACCTCCGGATCCGCCAGGGCGAAGGCCTCACGGACGACAAGGATGGCGCTCGGTTCCCTGGGCAGCGCGACGTCATCGGCGAGCAGCACCCGGGCCACCCGGGCCAGCAGGTCCGCCGTCGGAGCGAAGAGACCCACGGTGTCGAAGCTGGGGGCCAGGGGATTCACCCCGGCCACCGAAAGGAAGCCGTGGGAGGGCCGGAAACCGAAAAGACCGCAGTTGCTCGCCGGCACCCGCACCGATCCGCCGGTGTCCGTGCCGAGGGCCACATCCACCAGGCCGCAGGCCACCGCGGACGCCGATCCACTCGAGGATCCTCCAGGCACCCGCTCGGGCGCACGGGGATTCAGGGGCGTGCCCTCGAAGTGGTTCCTGCCAAGCAGGCTGAAGGCCAGCTCATCGGACACGGTCTTGCCCAGGCAGCGGGCACCGGCCCCCAGCAACTGCTCGACGCAGACGGCGTGGACGGCCGCAGGCGGATGGGTGTCCCGCCAGGTGGGGTTGCCGCAGCCGGTCGTCCAGCCGGCGACATCGATGACGTCCTTGACGGCGAAGCTCAGCCCATCGAGGGGGCCGGAGCCGGTGGGCGGCACCGTGAAGCTGGCCACGAAGGCGTTGCTGTCGGTGTGGCTGTCGGGCACAGCGAGGTGCGGGGGGCGTCCGCCGGAGCGGGGCGGCGACTCAGTCTGGACGCGGTGCGGGCCAGCGGAATCGGGGTACGGTTGCCCTGCTGCCGCGAACAACAAGCCATGCACTGGCGTTCCCGTCTCCTGGCCCTCTCCACCTCCCTGCTGGTGGGAGCCGGCGCCCTGGTCGGCGGGGCCGCCCTGGCCACCCCGGCCGGATCGCTGCTCAAGGGCCTGGCGCTGCCGCTGCCCAAGCCGGCGGCCAGCTTGTTCGCCGCCAACGCCATCGGCCAGACCAGCCTCAACACCCAGCTGCCCGGCAAGCCGGACGAGCTGCTCGCCAAGGTGAAGGCGTCCCTGGCCAAGCAGGGCTACAGCGAGCGCAAGATCAACACCGTGGTCGGCCCCTGGGGCTTCAACCTGGTGCTGGATCCCCCGGCGGGCACCAAGGTGGACGGCACCGCGGACGGCAAAGCCGCCGCCCTGGTGCTGCAGGCCACCGCCATCGGCCCCAACCAGCTCAACCTCAACGTTCGCTTCGAAGGGCTCTGAGGGGTCACGGACCCGAGTCACCCCACGGACAGCACCCCGGCCCCCAGCTGGTGGGCCCGCCAATGGAAGTGGCTGGTGCCGGCCGGCTGCCTCACGGGGCTTGTCGGCGTGGCGGGCTTCATCGCCCTGATCGTCAGCCTCGTGTTCGGGCTGCTCAAGTCGACCACGCCCTACAAGGAGGCCCTGGCCAAGGCCCAGAAGGATCCTGTGGTGATCGGCCGGCTGGGCGCACCGATCCAGGGGGGCTTCCTCGTCTCCGGCAATGTCAGCCTCTCCGGTGGCACGGGGGAAGCCCAGCTGGCCATTCCCCTGCAGGGGCCCAGGGGCGGTGGCACCCTCTACGTGGAAGCCCGCCAGAAAGCCGGCACCTGGACCTACTCCACCCTGACGGTCCGGCCGGATGGGCCCGGCGAACCCATCAGCCTGCTGCGCCCTTCGCTCTGAAGCCGGCTCAGCCCGCGGCCACCGGGGCGGCGTAGAGGGCCTGGAGGCCCGCCTCGCTCGCCGGTGCCACGCCCCGCTCGGTGATCAGGGCCGTCACCAGCCGGGCGGGGGTGACATCAAAGGCGGGGTTGAAGCCCTCGCTGCCGTCGGGCACCAGCTGCACGCTGGTGGGCTCCCCTGCCGCGGGCTTGCCGGCGATGCGGGTCACCTCCAGGGGGGAGCGGGCCTCGATCGGGATCTCCTTCACCCCGTCGGCGATCGACCAGTCGATGGTGGAGGCGGGCAGGGCCACGTAGAAGGGCACGCCGTTGTCGTGGGCGGCCAGGGCCTTGAGGTAGGTGCCGATCTTGTTGCAGACATCGCCCGTGCGGGTGGTGCGGTCGGTGCCGACGATCACCGCATCCACCTGGCCGTGCTGCATCAGGTGCCCGCCGGCGTTGTCGACGATCACGGTGTGGGGCACCCCTTCGCGGCCCAGCTCGAAGGCCGTCAGGCTGGCCCCCTGGTTGCGGGGGCGGGTCTCGTCGACCCAGACATGGATCGGCAGGCCGGAGCGGTGCGCCTTGTAGATCGGCGCCAGGGCCGTGCCCCAGTCCACCGTCGCCAGCCAGCCGGCGTTGCAGTGGGTGAGCACGTTCAGGGGCTGGCCGCGGCGCTCCTCGGGGCGGCGGGCGGCGATCTCCTGGAAGAGGCGCAGGCCGTGGTCGCCGATCGCCTCGCACATGGCCACGTCCTCCTCGGCGATGGCCGCCGCCTCGGCCCTGGCCGCCTCGGCGCGCTGCTCCGGTGCCAGGGACAGCACGGCGGCCCGCACCCGCTCCAGGGCCCAGCGCAGGTTGATGGCGGTGGGGCGGGTGGCGTCGAGGCGCTCGAAGGCCGCGGCCAGGGAGGCGTCGGAGGGATCGGCCTGCAGGGCCAGCATCAGCCCGTAGGCCCCGGTGACGCCGATCAGGGGGGCACCCCGCACCACCATGGTGACGATCGCCTCGGCCGCCTCCTCGACGTTGGTGAGCGAGCGGGTCACGAACCGGTGCGGCAGCAGGGTCTGGTCGATGACGCCGACCGAGCGGCCGCCCTCCTCCAGCCAGATGGTGCGCCAGGGCCTGCCGTCGATGTTCATGGTCGTGGAAGAAGCAGAACGATGGTTCCGATCATCCCTGCGGGCAGGGAAGGGCCGAGCCAGGGCCATAGGTTGAACCCAGTTCGTTGAGTGCAGACGGTGAAGTCACGGTCCGCCCTTGTTGGAATCAGCCTTCTGGTCGGCCTGCTGGGCGCCTGCGGTTCCGCTCCACCCGCGAAGGTCGTGGCGCCTGCTCCAGCGGAATCGCCGCTGCTGGCTCCGATGAACAAGGCCAGGCAGGCCGTTGATCAGGTCAATGCCGCCCAGGATCAGCGCAACAAGGCGATCGAGAACGCCCACCAGTGAGGTCGGAGCTGCGCGCCCATGGGAGCGGGCTGTTTCAGGCCCGCCTGGCATCGCGCAGCATCATCGCCATGCGCTGCAGCAGCTTCCAGCCGATCACGCCGTTGGACTCCACCAGGGGGCGGAAGTCCCAGTAGGTGAGCCCGTAGCAGTCGAGGCGGCTGGCGGCGGTGATCGTGGCCATGCGGGTGCCGTCATCGATCAGGGCAATCTCACCGAAGAAATCGCCGGCGCCGAGCCGGGAGCGCACGGTTCCCTGGATCGACACCGTCGCCTCACCGGCCTCGATCACATAAAAGGCGGAGCCGCCGGAGCCCTCCTGGATGATCGTTTCACCGGCCTCGAAGTCCCGTTCCTTGAACAGCAGGGCGATCTGCTGGAGCTCCTCGGGGCTCAGATCGGCGAACAGCGGCACGCGCTGCAGCACTTCGACGGGGGCGCCGCGCATTCAGGGTCCGGCCTTGGTGATTGCCCGGCACTGAAGCAGAACCAGAGCGTCATCGGCAAACGCCCACTCCAGATCACGGCCGGGGCCGTAGACCTCCTCGCAGCGCAGGGCGAGACAGTTCAAGGCCTGGAGCTGGGCCTCATCGAGGCAGAGCCGCTCCACCAGCTCGGGCGCCAGCGTCTCCTCGCGGGTGCCGCCCCCGGCCAGCGGCCGGATCGCCACGGTCTTGTAGCCCGGCCGGCACTCCCGCACCTGCCCGGACCGATCGAGGCAGATGTGGTCGGGGATCACCAGGCCCGCCACCACCGCCTCCCCCAGGCCCCAGCTCGCCTCGATCACCCGCTCGTCGACACCGGTGACGGGGTTGCGGGTGAACATCACCCCGGCACTGATGGGGGAGAGCAGTGTCTGGACGACGACGCCGACGCTGGGGCGGCTGAACAGGCCCACCCGCTTGCGGTAGCTGATGGCGGAATCGGAGTTGGCCGACCACCAGACCGCCCGCAGCGCCGCGGCCAGCGCCTCCAGGGAGGGCACGTTGAGCAAGGTCAGGTGCTGGCCGGCGAAGCTGGCGGCGGCGCCGTCCTCGTCGATG
>CALRQM020000095.1:0-7928 GCA_943370335.1 Bordetella parapertussis
AGAAGGTGGTCAGGGCGCCGCGGGTGATCAGCAGCTGCTTGCCGATCGTCACGATGTCGATGAGCTTGGTGGGATCGCTGTCGAGATCCACCATGTTCGCCGCCTCCTTGGCGGCCTGGGTGCCGGAGTTCATCGCCACGCCCACGTTCGCCTGGGCCAGGGCCGGGGCATCGTTGGAGCCGTCGCCGGTCATGGCCACGAGCTTGCCGAGCTTCTGCTCCCGGTCGATCACGGCGATCTTGTCTTCGGGGGTGGCCTCGGCGATGAAGTCGTCGACACCGGCCTCCCGGGCGATCACCCCGGCGGTGATCGGGTTGTCGCCGGTGAGCATCACGGTGCGGATGCCCATGCGACGCAGCTGATCGAACCGCTCGCGGATGCCCGGCTTGATGATGTCCTTGAGGTAGATGACCCCAAGGATGTCGTTGCCGCGGCAGGCCGCCAGGGGGGTGCCGCCGAGCCGCGACACTTGCTCGTAGGCGCCGTCGAGGTCGTCCGGCACCGTGCCGCCGCGGGAGCGCACGAACCCTTTGATGGCATCCACGGCCCCCTTGCGGAATTCGACCCCGGCGGGGTCGTCGCTGCCGCTCATGCGGGTGCGGGCGGAGAAGTCGAGGCCCGTGGCCCGCTCCGCCGTGAAGGGCAGAACGGCGCCCCGTTGTTCCGCCATGCGCACGATCGATCGCCCTTCGGGGGTCTGGTCGAAGCAGCTGGCCGCCAGGGCCACCTCCGCCAGCTCCGCCTCCCGGTGGCCGCCCACTGGCAGGAACTCCTCCGCCAGCCGGTTGCCGAGGGTGATGGTGCCGGTCTTGTCGAGCACCAGGGTGTTGATGTCGCCGCAGGCTTCCACGGCCCGGCCGGAGGTGGCGATCACGTTGAACTGGGCCACCCGGTCCATGCCGGCGATGCCGATCGCCGACAGCAGGCCGCCGATGGTGGTGGGGATCAGGGCCACCAGCAGTGCCACCAGGGTCACCACCGGGGTGGGTTCCTTGAGGTATCCGGCCAGGGGCGGCAGGGTGGCCACGGCGATCAGGAACACCTGGGTGAGCACCGCCAGCAGAACCGTCAGGGCGATTTCGTTGGGGGTCTTGGTGCGCTCCGCCCCCTCCACCAGGGCGATCATGCGGTCGATGAAGCCCTTGCCGGGATCGGCGCTGATGCGAATGGTGAGCTGGTCGGAGAGGATCCGGGTGCCGCCCGTCACCGAGCTGGCCACGTCGGAGCCGGCCTCCTTGAGCACCGGTGCCGATTCGCCGGTGATGGCTGACTCATCCACCGAGGCCACCCCTTCGATCACCTCGCCATCGGCGGGGATCGTGTCGCCGGCGCTCACCAGCACCACGTCGCCTTTGTGCAGGGTGGAGGAATCCACCAGGCGTTCGCCGCCGGCAGGATCGAGCAGCCGGGCCTGGGTGCGGGCCTGGGTGCGGCGCAGGGCATCGGCCTGGGCCTTGCCGCGCCCTTCCGCCAGGGCCTCGGCGAAGTTGGCGAACAGCAGGGTGGCCAACAGGGTGAGGCTCACCAGGCCGTTGAACAGGCGGCCGCTGTCTTCGGCGCCGTCGCCGAACAGATCCGGCCTCACGGTGGCCAGCAGGCAGACGATCGTGCCGCACCAGACCACGAACATCACCGGATTGGCGGCGGCGGTGCGGGGGTCGAGCTTCACGAACGCCTGCAGGGCGGCGCGGCGCACCAGGCCCTTCTGGCGGGGCCGGGGCGTGTAGCGCCGCTGGTCGCGGCGACCCCGCGGCATGCGGGGAAAGAGCGTGCGGGCCGGCAGGGAGGTCATCGGGGGCGTCGGGGCGGAGAGGGTGGCGGAACAGCTGGTGCGGCGATCAGCCCGCGAGGAGCAGGGCGTCGGCGATCGGGCCGAGGGCGAGCACGGGGAAGAAGGTGAGGGCACCGAGGATCAGCAGCACCACGGCCAGCACCGAGGTGAACAGGGTGGTGTCGGTGGAGAGGGTGCCCGGACCCGGCGGCAGCGCCGGCTTGCGGGCATAGCCATCAGCGAGCAGCACCAGGGCGGCGATCGGCAGGTAGCGGCCGCCCACCAGGCTGAGGCTGGCGCTGAGGTTCCACCAGAGGCTGCCGTCCCCCAGGCCCTCCATACCGCTGCCGTTGTTGGCCGCCGCCGAGGCGTACTCGTACACCACCTGGCTGATGCCGTGGGGACCGGGGTTGCTGATCCCCGCCAGCTCCGTGGCCCCGGCCATGGTCAGGGCCGCAGGCAGCAGCACGAACACCGGATGGATCAGCAGGATCAGGCTGCTCCACACCACCTCCGCCTTCTCCACCTTGCGGCCGAGGAACTCCGGGGTGCGGCCCACCATCAGTCCGGTGAGGAACACCGCCAGCACCATGAACACCAGCAGGTAGGCGATGCCGGTGCCCTGGCCGCCGAACAGCACCTGCAGGAACAGGTTGAACAGGGCCACCAGGTTGGAGAGCGGCAGCAGCGAATCCATGGCGCCGTTCACGGCCCCCGTCATCGAGCCGGTGGACAGGACGGCCCAGAACGCCGTCAGCCCAGCGCCGAAGCGCAGCTCCTTGCCCTCCAGGTTCGGCCCGCTGATCCAGGCCGCCAGGGCCGGGTTGCCCCCCTGCTCGGCCGCCATCGCCAGCGCGGCTCCCGCGGCGATCAGCCCGGTGACCAGCAGCAGCAGCAGGGTGCTCTGGCGCCGGTTGCCGAGAAACCGCCCGAAGGCGTCGATGCTGGCGGCCGGGATGGCCACCATCGCCCAGGTGCTCACCAGGTTGGTGAGTCCGTTGGGGTTCTCGAAGGGGTGGGCGGAGTTGGCCCCGTAGAAGCCGCCACCGTTCTCGCCCAGTTGCTTGATCGCCTCGAACAGCGCCACCGGGCCACGGATCAGCAGCTGGCTGCCCCCTTCCAGTGTGGTGATCCGCAGGGGATCGGCCAGGGTCATCGGCACGCCGCAGAACAACAGCAGCACGGCGAGCAGCACGCTGCCGGGGATCAGCACCCGGGTGAGGGAGCGAACCAGCTGGCGATGGAAGTTGCCCAGGGGCAGACCGCACAGGCCCCTGATCACCGCAAAGCCCACCGCCAGGCCACTGGCCGCCGAGACGAACATCAGGAACTGGATCACCCCCAGCTGGACGAAGGTGCCCAGGCTCTGCTCGGGCACGAGGTGCTGCTGGTCGGTGTTGGTCAGGAAGGAGAGGGTGGTGTGCAGGGCCAGGTCCCAGCGCAGGCCGGGCCAGCCCAGGGGGTTGAGCCAGGCGGGCTGGAAGGCCAGCAGCACGTAGGCCAGGGCGCCGAAGCAGGCGTTGGCGACCAGGAGGGGCTGCAGGTAAGCCCAGGCCGTTGCCGCCGGCTGGCCCCGGTCGCCGATCCAGCGCAGCAGCGCCGTTTCCAGCGGAAGCAGCCAGGGATCCCAGGCGGGCTGGGGTCGGTCGTCAAAGACCTGCCAGAGGTGGCGGCCCAGGGGAAAGGCCGTCAGCACCGCCACCACCAGGGTGAGGGCGGCCAGAAACCAGGGGAGCATGGAGAGGCTGTCCTGCGGTCGCCGCCACCCTGCTGCCATCGGGGCCGCCGCCGCAACTGACGAAAGGCAGGGGGGACGGCGCCGCTGGCAGCGTCAGGCGCCGCCGCAGCTGTGCTGGCTGTCTGGCAGGGTCCAGGTGCCGCCGGTGCGCAGATTGCGGGCCCGGTAGATGCGCCCGCGGACATCACCTCGGGGAGCCTCGCGGCAATCGGGTACGAAGGTGAGGCACAGTTCCACAGGATCACCTTCGCGGCTCCTGTGAATCGCCGGCACCGTGTCGTAGGAGACCTGATAGCCACCGTTGGTGTAGGAGATCGCCGACCCGGATCCCGCGATCGGAATCACCACTCCATTCGCGTCGGTGCTGCCGAGGCGGTAGAGGATCTCATTCACGGTGGTGCGGCTGCAGGCGCCGATCTTCCGCGGCAGGGGCGCGGCGGAGGTCGGTGGGATTAGCTGAAGCAGGGAGACCATGAGAAGGGCCGGCAACCAGCAGCTGTTCCTGGCCATGACGTCTGCCATTATCCCGATCCCATGGTTGTAGTGCCGACCGTATTCCTTGTCACTGGCTGCCCCCCAGCAGCCAGGCCTGATCATCAGGCTGCCGCTAGCAGCGTCTCGGCGGCCCGGCGGGCATCACCGGCGGCCTGCGGATTCCTTTGCAGGAAGGCCATCACCAGGGTGCCTTCGAGCAGCAGCTGCAGCTGACGGGCGAGACCCTCCGGGTTATCGGCGCCGACGTCGCGGCAGAGCCCAACCAGCAGGGTGCTGCAACCCTCCTTGAAGGCCAGCGCCGCCCGCCGCGGCAGATCCGCCTCCGCGGGGTATTCGCTGGCGGCCTTGATGAACAGGCAACCGTGGAACTGCGGCGAGCGAACCGCGTCCTCCAGCCAGTCGAACACCGCCAGGAGGCGCTCCCTTGGCCCCCCCGGCGCGGCGGCGATGCGCTCGGTAAGCGCCGCTGAGATGGCGTTGCCGCGGTGCTCCAGCACGGCGGCGATCAGCTCCTCCTTCGACTTGAAGTGCTTGTAGAGGGTCATCTTGGCCACCCCTGCCGCGGCCAGCACCGTGTCGATGCCCACGGCCCGGTAGCCCTGCCGGGTGAAAAGTTCCTCGGCGGTGTCCAGCAGCGCGTCCCGCTTGGCGGAGGACCTGGTGGTGGTGCTGCTGGCGGCCATGGACTCAGATGAACTTCCCTGATCCTAACGCGCTAGACAGAAAGGTCTGCTACTTTAATTTGGTCAGACAGGTCTGTCTGCACTGCCAGCCTCCCGTTCCTTCCCCCTCACCTCTTTGCGCTCATGATCAAGCTCCACGGCCACGAACTCTCCGGCAACAGCACCAAGGTGCGCCTGCTCCTGGATCTGCTCGGCCTCGACTACGAATGGGTCCGCGTCGACCTGATGGCCGGCGAGCACAAGGGGGAGGCCTTCCTGGCGCTCAACCCCTTCGGCCAGGTGCCCGTGCTGGAGGAGGACGGCACCATCGTTTGCGACGCCCAGGCGATCCTTTTCTATCTGGCGGCCCGCCAGGGGGATGGCCGGTGGCTGCCCGCCGATCCCCTCGGCCAGGCCCGGGTGGTGCGCTGGCTCTCCACGGCCGCCGGTGAGGTGCGCCAGGGACCTGAAAGCGCCCGACTGCATCACCTGTTCGGCGTCAAGGCGATCCCGATCGAGCGGGCCACCGAGAAGGCCGCCTTCATCCTCGACCAGCTGGAGCGGCACCTGGCGCACCGGCAGTGGCTGGAGCTGGAGCGTCCCACGATCGCCGACATCGCCGTGTTCCCCTACGTGGCCCTGGCCCCGGACGGCGGCATCGATCTGGCCCCCTATCCCAACGTTTGCGCCTGGATCGGGCGGATCAAGGCGCTGCCGGGCTACTTCCCCATGAACGGCCTGGAGGCCTGAGCGGAGCTTCCACCCATGAGCCAGCACTACCTGCATCGCCATCTCACCCCCGCCGTGGGGGAGGCCCAGCTCCAGGCCTATGGCCAGAGCCAGGGCGTGCCCCCGGCCCCGGCCTCCGATCGCCTCAGTGCCAGGGAGATCGCCTTCATCAGCGCCCGCGACAGCTTCTATCTGGCCAGCCTCACCGAAGCAGGTGCCCCCTACCTGCAGCACCGGGGCGGGCCGGTGGGCTTCCTGCGGGTGCTCGACGAGCGCACCCTTGGGTTCGCCGATTACGGCGGCAATCGCCAGTTGCTCACCGCCGGCCATCTGCGCCGCGATCCGCGGGTGGCGCTGTTCCTGATGGATTACGCCGCCCGTCGCCGGCTCAAGATCGACGGGGAAGCGGAGGTGGTGCCTCTCGCTGATGATCACCAGCTGGCGGAGCAGCTGGGAGCGCAGGCGGCGGGGGAGGTGGAGCGCCTCTTCCGCATCCGGGTGGAGGCCTTCGACTGGAACTGCCCCCAGTTCATTACCCCCCGGTTCACCGAGGCGGAGTTGGAGGCCCGGCTGCGGCCGCTGCAGGAGCGGATCGCTGCGCTGGAGGATGAGCTCCAGGGTCTGCGCCGGCCCCGCTCATGACGATCCTTCCCCTCCTCGCTGGGGGAAGGAGATGTCAAGCACCAGGCAGCCCTCCCCATCGGTGCGGAACGGGCCATGCACCTCCCCCGGCGGTCGGCTGGCGTATTGCCCCGTCTCCAGCCACAGGCCGAAGGCCGCATCGAACAGGCGCCCAGCCACGATGAAGATCTCCTCGGGGAAGGCGTGGGCCTTGCTCCCGTAGGCGGCGGTGTCGGCCCCGCTCAGGAAGCGGGTGAGGCGGGTGATCTCCCCCGTGGCCGGGTCGTGGCTGAGGACCAGCTCCTGCACCTGGCCCTCCAGCCCCTCCAGCCAGCGCCAGCGGTGGGCCTGCTCCGGCGCCAGCGGATTCCAGTAGGGGCTGGTGGTCTTGCTCATGGTGAGGCGAGGGGAGCGGAGCTGGGGTGATGGGGGCTGCTGAGGTGGGCCTGGATCAGCGGCGCCAGCCGCTCGGCCTGATGCCGGCCGAGATCATGGTCGCCGCCGGGGACGACGTGCAGACGGGCATGGGGCAGCAGCAGGGCCAGCCGCTCACCCGCGGCGATCGGGCTGAACGGATCGGCATCCCCCCACAGCAGCAGGGTGGGTGCCGAGACCTCCGGCAAGCGCTCGGAGAGGTCCGTCGTTTCCGTGGCGAACCAGTCGGGGAGATGGGACAGGCTGGTGCGGAAGTATTCCCTCCAGTCGGCGGCCCCCAGCTCCGCCATCGGCAGTCCGCCGGAAGTGGCGCCCAGCACCAGGTGTGTCACCCACCGGGGCCGGGCCAGGGCGGCCCGCAGGGCCAGGACCCCACCCATCGACTGGGCGATCAGGGCGCAGGGGCGATCCAGCGGCTCCAGCACAAGGGCCAGCAGGTCCTCGAAACCATGGACCCCCGGCCGGGGCGGGGTGTCGCCGAAGCCTGGCCAGCCCAGGTGCAGCCGCTCGGCGCGGCAGGCCAGCCGCTGGTCCAGAGGGCGCCAGAAGGACGTGTCGCCGGAGGCGCCGGGGAGGAACAGCAGCCGCTCGGGCAGGCCCCTCACGGCCGATCGGACTCCACGCCCACCAGGGCCGCACTCGCCTCCCAGAGCCGCCGGGCCAGCTCAGGGTCCTGGCCTTCGGCGCTGGTGGCGCTGGCCTCGAACAGGTGCCGGCCCGGAGCCGTGACGCGGTTGCGGAGGTAGGTGAAGCCGCCGGCGGCGTAGGCGTCATCGACGGCCAGGGCGGCCAGCAGCGCCCCGGCGTTCTCGACGCTTTCGGTGAGGCGCAGCAGCGAGCGGGCCGCCAGGGCAAACAGGCGCTGGCCCAGCTCGTTCGACTGGCGGCTGTAGCGCCAGAAGCCGCCCTCGCTGGTGGGCGGGATCACCAGCCCCGGGCTCCAGGCGATCACCGGATAGGGCGTGCCCCCTGCCTCCAGGCGCCGGGCGAACTCCCGGGCGAACAGCACGTTGCAGAGCTTGCTGTCCTTGTAGGCCTTGTCGGCATTGAAGCGGTCCGTGCCGTTCACCATCGTGGTGCCCTGGCCCGGCACCAGGCCCGCCAGCTCACCCAGCCCCGCCGGGGCGCCCACCTTGCCCCCCGCGGTGGTGGGGTCGTGCACCTCGCTGGCGGTGACCACCAGCCGTGGCGATTGGCCGGCCGCCAGCAGGGGCCGCAGCTGGTGGGCCAGCAGAAAATGGCCCAGATGGTTCACCCCGAAGCTGAGCTCATGGCCCTGGGCGGTGCGCCGCGGCTCGCTGGCACCGGCGTACTGCAGGCCGGCATTGAGCACCAGCGTGTCGATGGGGGTCCCCCGGGCCAGCAGGGCAGCGGCACAGGCCCGCACGCTCTCCAGATCCGCCTGGTCGCAGACCGCGGTGGCGGGGGGCGTGCCGGCGCCGGCACGCTCCAGCACCCGCTGACCCGCCGCCTCGGC
>CALRQM020000096.1:0-7802 GCA_943370335.1 Bordetella parapertussis
GGTTGCGCAGCTCCACCCCCACCGCCGGCAGGGACAGGTAATCGCTGCAGCTGAGCGACAGCAGGGAGAAGTCGCTGTAGCCGGTGCGGAGCATGCCCTCCTCCACCGCCTCGATGACCGCCTCGGGTTCCACGTCCCGGGCCGGGCGCGTCAGCATGCCCGGCTGGCAGAAGCGGCAACCCCGGGTGCAGCCGCGGCGGATCTCCACCGTGAGCCGGTCGTGGACCGTCTCGATGTGGGGCACCAGACCCATGGCGTAGTGGGGCATGGGGGTGGCGGTGCGCCGCTGGATGCGGGGGGGCACACCGGGCTCCAGCGGCCGCAGGCTCACCCCGTCGGGCCCCGGCGCGTACAAGGACGGCACGTAGACCCCCGGCACCTCGGCCAGATCCCGCAGCAGGGCCCGGCGGCCCAGGCCGGCGGCCCGGCCCTCGGCCACCACCAGGCCGATCTCGGGCAGCAGTTCCTCGCCATCGCCCAGGGCCAGGAAATCGAAGAACGGCGCGAAGGGTTCGGGGTTGCCGGTGGCCGTGGGCCCGCCCGCAAAGATCAGCGGCGGTGCCGCCGGATCGTCCAGGGGCAGGTCGGCGCGATCGGCGGCGCGGATCGGGAGGCCGGCCAGATCCAGCATCTCGAGGATGTTGGTGCCGCCGAGTTCGTAGCTGAGGCTGAAGCCAAGGATGTCGAAGGCCGCCAGGGGCCGGTGGCTTTCCACCGCGAACAGGGGCTCGCCCCTCTCCCGCAGCCGGGCCGCCAGATCGGGCGCCGGCAGGTAGGCGCGGTCGCAGAGCTGGCCGGGGACGGCATTGAGGATGGAATAGAGCAGCACATGGCCGAGGTTGCTGGCACCGACCTCGTAGATCTCCGGGTAGGTGAGGGCCCAGCGCACGCGGGCGGCCGACCAGTCCCGGGGCTCCACCCCCCGCTCGTTGCCCAGGTAGCGGGCCGGCCGGGAGATGCTGCTGTCCACCAGCGCGGCGAAGTCGATCGGCGCAACGGTCAAGGCCATGGCCTGCGGGCTGGAAACCGATGGTAGGCAGGCCGCACCGCGCCATAGGAAGATGCCGCCGGGCCCAGCCGCCACGCCTTCCGCTTCCCTCCCATGGTTCAGGTCAACGACAGCTATCTCAAGCTCAAGGCGGGCTATCTGTTCCCCGAGATCGCCCGACGCGTCAAAGCCTTCAGCGAGGCCCATCCCGAAGCTCCCGTGATCCGCCTGGGCATCGGCGACGTCACCGAACCCCTGCCGGCGGCCTGCCGGGAGGCCATGAAGCAGGCCATCGAGGCCATGGGCACCCGGGAGGGCTTCCACGGCTATGGGCCCGAGCAGGGCTACGCCTGGCTGCGGGAGGCGATCGCCCGCCACGACTTCCAGGCCCGCGGCTGCGACGTGAGCGCCGAGGAGATCTTCGTCTCCGACGGCTCCAAGTGCGACAGCAGCAACATCCTCGACATCCTCGGGGCCGGCAACCGCATCGCCGTCACCGATCCGGTCTACCCGGTGTACGTGGACAGCAACGTGATGGCGGGCCGCACGGGCGAGGCCGACGCCGGCGGACGCTACGGGGGACTCACCTACCTGCCGATCACCGCCGCCAACGGTTTCGTCGCCCCGCTGCCGGATCAGCCGGTCGACCTGATCTACCTCTGTTTCCCCAACAATCCCACCGGTGCCGTCGCCACCCGGGAGCAGCTGAAGCAATGGGTGGACTACGCCCTGGCCCACGACGCCCTGATCCTGTTCGACGCCGCCTACGAGGCGTTCATCACCGATCCGGAGCTGCCCCACTCCATCTACGAGATCGAGGGGGCGCGACGCTGCGCGATCGAGTTCCGCTCCTTCTCCAAGAACGCCGGCTTCACCGGCACCCGCTGCGCCTTCACCGTGGTGCCGCGGGGGCTCTCCGGCCGATCGGCGGCCGGCGAGCCGGTGGAACTGTGGGGTCTGTGGAACCGGCGCCAGAGCACCAAGTTCAACGGGGTGAGCTACATCGTGCAGCGGGGTGCCGAGGCGGTGTACTCAGCCGAAGGCCAGGAGCAGGTGCGCGCCCTGGTCGGCTTCTACATGGAGAACGCGGCCATCATTCGCCGGGAGCTGGCGGCCGCCGGGCTGCAGGTCTACGGCGGCCAGCAGGCCCCCTACGTGTGGATCAAGACCCCCGACGGACTGGATTCCTGGGGCTTCTTCGACCACCTGCTCGGCCAGGCCCATGTGGTGGGCACACCGGGCAGCGGCTTCGGGGCCGCCGGGGAAGGCTATTTCCGCCTGTCGGCGTTCAACTCCCGCGCCAACGTGGACGAGGCGATGCGCCGGATCCGGGCTCTTTAGAGTTGGGCCCTATGCGGACCGGAGCGGCCATGCCCATGACCACCCCGGCGGCGACCGAAACCCCCACCCGATCGCCGGGGGGCGCCGCCGTGATCGAGAAAGCGCCGGAGCGGGTGCGCAAGACCTCGCCCCGCTACAAGGTGCTGCTTCACAACGATCCGGTGAACAGCATGGAATACGTGGTGAACACCCTGCGCCAGGTGGTGCCGTCCCTCAGCGAGCAGGATGCCATCGCCGTGATGCTGGAAGCCCACAACACCGGCGTGGGACTGGTGATTGTCTGCGATCTGGAGCCAGCCGAGTTCTACAGCGAAACCCTCAAGGCCAAGGGCCTCACCAGCACGATCGAACCGGAGGCCTGAGTGCGCCCCCGCTGGATCGGCACCCTGCTCTATGTGCCGATGCTCTACGGCCTGGGCTGGCTCCTGGTGCGCCCCCTGGGCGGCCTCGCCCCGGGCCTGCGCCCCGATCAGGTGAACCTGGCCGGGGCCGTGCTGTCCCTGGTGCTGCTGCTTCTCACGCTGCCACTGCGCCTGCGGCGGGCCTGGGGAGAATCCCACCCCTGGCAAGCCCTCGGGGTGGTGGCCGCGCTGCCCGCGGTGCTGGGGTCCTTCGGGCGGGGGCTGCTGCGGGCCCTGGCGCTGCTGGCCCTGGTGGTGGGAGCCCTGCTGGCCACGGGCAGCGCCCGCTGGATCGGGCCGGCCGGCCTGGAGGGGGGCGAGTGGCTCAATGCCCTGGCCCTGGTGGTGGGGGTGGGCTTCGCCGAGGAACTGGTGTTTCGCGGCTGGTTATGGGGCGAACTACAGCGGCTGTTGGCGCCCCGGGGGGCGCTGCTGCTGCAGGCGGCCATCTTCGCCCTGGTGCACCCCTGGAGCGGCGCCGGTCTGGTGGGAGCGGTGGGACTGCTCGGTGGCCTGGTCCTGCTGGGGCTGAACCTGGCCCTGCTGCGCCGGGACGATCGAGGCATCCTTTGGGGCGCGATCGGGCTGCACGGAGGCCTCGTGGGGGGCTGGTTCGCCCTGCAGGCGGGCCTGCTGGAGCTGCTGCCCGACGCCCCCCAATGGCTGGCGGGACCGGGCGGCAGCCAGCCCAATCCGATCGGCGGGCTGGTGGGATGGATCGGTCTGGGGGGACTACTGGCGTTCAGGGCCTGCCGGAAGAGGCGATACCGAGAGGACGCCATGCCCAACACCAACTGTTGATGCTCCCTCAGAGCTCGTCGTCAGTCACCAAAGCCCTTCCGGACAATCAGGAGGGGCACTGGACCCGGCAACTCCAATGAAAGGCAGGCTGCCGGCCCGTGACCGAAAAAGCCTGAGGGAACTTGAACTTATAGAACGAAGTCGGTGGCAAGAAAGTTATGCAACCCATTCACCTGGATGGTGAATTCCGCTCCAGTGGCTCCCGTGGTGTTGCCTTCAATAATGGTAATGGTGTTGGTAAGGTCCTTGAAGAAACGCAACTGACCTGCAGCCGAGAACGCTGCTTCACCGATGAAGTTGAAGGCCTGGTTGCCACCCGCACCGGTATTCGCATCAATGCTGAAGAGATGAATTATATCTCCTCCGGCCGAGCCTGCACCATCAAAGCCTGTAATAATATCGCGAGTCGCAACAGATGTACCAGAGTCGGCAGCGGAATCGTAAAAGAAGGTGTCGTTCCCGATACCACCTGTCAGCACATCCACCCCCAAACCACCGAAAAGAGAATCATTGCCGCCGGCCCCATCCAACGTGTCATTACCCCCCAATCCACCATTCAACGCGTTGTTATTGCTGCCACCTGTGAGGGAATCATCTCCAGTGCCACCATTAGCGTTTTCGATGCTGGCGATAGACGAGAAACCAGAGGCAGTACTTGTCGCCAGGTTAACGACAACACCAGCCGTTGAACCGTAGATCAACCTGTCAGCCGTACCCGCACCAAGATTCGCCGTTATCGATTCGATATCAGTAATGGCTCCACCGCCCACGCTGGTGATCGCCACCCCATCAAAACCGACAGTAAGAATCTGATCACCCGCACCGGATGTCAATACCAACGTATCGAAGTCGCCTCCCCCCCCATCCATCACATCCACACCATCGGAGCCGACGGTGTAGTTGATGGTGTCATTGCCGGCCCCCCCCCTCACGGTGTCGTTGCCGGTGCCGCCGGTCAGGGTGTCGTTCCCCGCGCCCCCCAGCAGCACGTCGTTCAGGTCACCGGTGGAGATTGAATCATTGCCGTCATCGCCGCTCACCCAGTCGGTGAAGCCGGCGGCAAGGGTGAGGGTGTCGTTGCCCTGGCCGCCGGCGGTGAGCTTGGTGAAGGAGGCACCGTTGACGGTGCTGGTGCCAGTGAGGCTGATGGACTTGTTATTGCCGGCGTCAACGTATTTGAGGGCCAGGCCCGGTCCGCTGAAGACGTTCGTGCCGGCAAGGACGGGTAGCACCCCGACGGTTGGGCCAGTGATGCGAAGGCCGAAGCCATTGGCGATGGTCGAGAACGTGTTGGCTGTCAGCGTGATGGGCTTGCTGACGTCATACAGATCAAGATAGGAGCCATTCTCGAAGGTATTTCCGCTCAGCGTAGCGGCGACGTTGCCGAGGATATTCCCCTGCGACCTGACATTTTGATTCTCTGAGCGGGTGAACTTATTGCCTGAGATCTGAACCGAACCGGCGGCAACGGAACCTGTGAAGTTGAGGATGTTGAAGCTGCTCAGGAAACCGGCTTCATCGAAGAGGCTGTCGAGGATCTGAACATTGCCGCTGTTGTTCCAGCTGTGCAGGAAAGCGGAGCCATCCCCGGTCAGGGGATTGAATCCGGTCTGCCCCTTCAAGCTGACCGTGACATCGTCTAGGGTCAGATCCGCTGTGATCGGTGCGGTGGCCGAAAACGAGGTCAACGACATGTAGAGGTTGCCGTTGCCGTTCCAACCCGTGTGGGTGCCACGGAAGGTGACATCGCGCACCACGAACGCCCCGGAAGTGGCCCGCAGCAGGGCGCCGCCATCGGAGAGGCCACCCGCGGTGTAGTCCAGGGTGAGTTTCTCGACGATGCCCGGACCGAAGGCACCGTCGACGTTTCTCTGGAAGATGCGGGTGTCCTTGATGATGGTGAAGGCCTCGGAGGTGCCGGTCACGGCATAGCCCGAGACTTGGACGACCCCAGCGACGGAGGTCTGCTTGGCCAGGGAGCGGACGGAGGTGTAGATGCCATCCGCCAGAAGGATGATGTCCCCTGCTGCCGCGGCATTGATCGCCTCACGGAGCGTGGGGATTCCGGGAGGGGTAACGATGAAGGTGGCCATGGGTGGGGGGCGCTTAGGTGGAGCCTGGGGTTGAGAAGGCTTGCAGGACGGGCGCCTGAAACCAGTGCGGTGCCGCTTCGAACTGGATATTACCTTAAAATTTCCGAAGCGGCCTTCCTGCCATCATCTTGGCAGGCTTGCGCCAAGTCGTCCTTTTCCAAGGCCCACCCTGATCGACACCGGCCTCAGCCTCCGGCTCCCTTTCCTCAGAGCGTCGCCGTCGCCAACGCCCGGCGCCCCTCCACCGGCGCCCGCAGCGCCTGATCCAGGGGAGCCACGCCGTACTCCCGCTCCAGCAGGGCCATGACGGTGCGGCCGAAATCGGCCGGATTGCGCTCGAAGGCCTCCAGGCAGATCCGGCCGAACACCCGACCCATCGGTTCGGGGTTCCAGAGCAGCTTGCGGGCCGTCCAGGGCATCAGGCTCATCGGGTCGTAGCCGGGCTTGAGCATCCCCTGGTCGAAGGCGTACTGCTCCAGGTGGGTGTGGGGCTGGAGCCCGATGAAGAAGATGGCCGGCTCCACCTTGTCGGCGCCGAAGATACGCTCCAGTTCCCGGTGGTAGGCAAGCGTCTGGCGGATGGTCTCGGGCCGTTCATCGATCACATTGAACGAATAGTTGACGGAGACATGCTCGCGGAAGCCGGCCGCGGCCAGCAGGCGGCAGTTCTCCAGCACCGTGCGCAGGTTGTAGCCCATGCGCATCTTGCGGACGAGCTCCTGCGACCCCGAGGTGATGCCGATCTCGAAGTAACTCATCCCTGTGGCCACCATCAGTTCGGCCAGCTCGGCGTCCAGGTTGTCAGCACGGATGTAGGCCGCCCAGCGGATGTCCATCAGGCCCTCGGCCTGAATGGCCCGCAGCAGGTCCTTGGCGTCGTCGATGTAGCGCCGGGCCGGGATGAACTGGGCATCGGTGAACCAGAAGCCGCGCACCCCGCGGTCGTACAGCTGGCGCATCTCCCGCACCACCTCGTCGATGGGGTTGACGCGCACGGCCTTGCCCTCCACCACGGTGTAGACGCAGTAGCAGCAGTTGTGGGGGCAGCCGCGCTTGGTCTGGACCCCGACGTAGAAGTCACCGCCGTCGAGGTACCAGTTCAACTGGGGCCAGATCGAAGCGATGTAGTCGTAGTCGCAGGCGGATTTCTCCAGGCCGGCCGGTTGCTCATGAATCAGGCCCTGGCGGGGGGCTTCCCCCACCACGTAGCACCGCTCGGCCTGCAGCGACTGGCCGCGGATCAGCTTCTCCAGCAGCCCCTCCCCCTCCCCCACCGACACCACGGTGCCCCGGGGCAGACCGCGGCCCAACTGCTCGTAGAACACGCTCACGGCCCCGCCACCGATCACCACCCGGGCCCCGGGGTTGTGCCGACAGGCGCGCCGCAGACCGCGGCGCACCAGCCGCAGGTTGCGCCACAGCTCTCCGTAATAGGAGCCCATCAGCCGCAGTCCGCCCAAAGCCCCGCGCAGGCGCTTCAGGGGATTGGCGGAATAGAACACCTCAAAGGAGTTCTGCAGCGGATTGCCGCCCCGGCCATCGACCGGGGCATAGATCTGGATGTCCCGCCAGGAGAACACCAGCAGGGTGGGGCGGAACTGGTCCACCACCTCCAGCAGCACCCGCTGGACATCGAGCAGGGGCACGGCCGCCAGGTCCAGGATGCGCTGGGGCAGGGCGGGGAAGCACTTGTGCAGGTGATCGGCCAGGTAGATGGGGCCAATCGGAAAGATCGGATTGCAGGGCAGCCGCACCAGCAGCACCCGTTGGTCGCTCACGGCTCGCGCGGCTCTAGGGGGTGGTCGGACGCTAACAAGCTTGTCCTGGCCGCCGGTGGCCGAGCCGAAGCACAGATTTTCTTCATGAAGGCGCCGCTCACACTCCGCAACACTCTGTTACAGTGCCGTCAGGTGGGATTCCGCCTCTACCTCTCTCACCGGATCGGCGCTACCCCGCCTGCCTGGTGTCACCTTTTTTCGCACTCATGACCGCCACTCTCCAGCAGCGCTCCGGCGCTTCGGTGTGGAACCAGTTCTGTGAGTGGGTCACCTCCACCAACAACCGCCTCTATGTGGGTTGGTTCGGTGTGCTGATGATCCCCACCCTGCTGGCCGCCACCATCTGCTTCATCGTCGCCTTCATCGCGGCGCCCCCCGTCGACATCGACGGCATCCGTGA
>CALRQM020000097.1:0-7761 GCA_943370335.1 Bordetella parapertussis
CCCGGTCCCGGCAGGGCAGGGTGAGCCGGTGGCCGGCCCGGCAGAGGACCACGGCCGCTTCGAAGCCGATGCCGGAATTGGCGCCAGTCAGCAGGATGTGGCGCGTTGCGGCCAAGGGGCGGACTCCTGCGGGCGGCGCATCGGGTGCCGTGAACCGGCTCAGGCTAAGGAGCCGCTCCATGGGCAGCGGGCCGCTGGCTTGCCACAGTGGCTGCTGTGGCAAGCCTCACCCGACGCTCGTTCCTCGTGCTGGCGATGGCCGCGGGCCTGGCGGCCATCGGCGCTGGTGTGGCGCTCCGGGAGCACACCAGGAACGCGCTCACGGTCACCAACAGGAGCGGGCGCACGATCACCTCACTCCAGGTGTCCTTGCCCTGGCAGACGCTGCGGTTCGAGCCGATCGCCGATGGGGAGGCCGTCACCCAGGCCTTCGCGATCAGGTTCGACGCCGCGTTCGCGATGTCCGGCCGGCTGGCGGATGGCACGCCCATCCGCACCTCCCAGGGCTACGTCACCAATGGGCAGTACGGCGAAGCGGTGCGGATCGAGGTCGGCCCCCGCGGGGAGGTCAGGTTCAGCCAGCAACGCAGGCGTCTGGGCAGGCTGGACTCCCCAATCCGCCCCCCATCCCAGGGCTGATCAGAACAGCTTGAACAGGTTGAAGCCCCCTTGCTTCTTGGGCTCCTCCTTCCCTTCACCCGCACCTGGATCGAGGCCTTCGAGGCCCTCCCCGATCGGACGCATGGCGGTGGAGCGGCGCTCCAGGCTGAGCCGCCAGGCGGGGGCGCTCTTGGCGTTGTTCACCAGCAGGGTGTCGCCGTAGGCGGTGAAGGTGAGCATCGCCATCCGCATCGCCGCCATGGCCTGGGCGCTGATCGAGCAGGTGGTGCGCTCCGGCGCCAGCAGCACGCCGCGCTGCACCAGCCGGGCCGCTGCCGGGGCCCTGAGTTCCCCCGGCACCGAGCTTTCGGACCAGGGCACCTCGCTGGAGGTCCACATCACGATGTCGCCCTCCTGGCGGCCCAGGCCGGTGGCCATGGCCTGGTAGCCGAGGGCGGTGGGGATGGTCTGCCAGCCCAGCCGCTGGGCGCCGCCGGCTGTGGTGGTGGTCAGCGTCACCGGGGCCAGGAAGTCGTGGCTGCTGTCCACCTGGAAACGGATTTCCGGCGCGTAGTTGCTCGCCACCACATGGCTGCCCACCAGCGAGGCCTGCAGCGGCACCGCCTGTGCCTCCTCCCCCGACGGCCAGCGGCCGCTGATGAGGGGCACGCCGCCAGCGGCGGGGCTGGTGGCCAGACGCCTGAGGCCCTCCAGGGCCTGACGACGTTGTTCCGGCGACAGCCCCTTCAGGGTGATGATCTCCGGCTGGCCGGCGCCGGCGCTTTCGGCGCAGCCTCGATAGATCAACAGCCGCCCCTTTGGCTCGGGGATGTCCTTGTCCTGCCACTGGCCGGGCTGCCCAGGGTTGTCGCTGCCGCTTCGCAACGGCAGCGCCGTGCCCATCGCCAAGGCCGGGGGGATGCGGTGCTCGGCCGTGGGGCTGGCCACGTTGCCAGGTGCCTGCAACTGCAGCTCCAGCTGGCGGCTGGCGCTGTTCATCGAAGGGCGGCCGCCCATCATCATCCGCATGATGTCGGCGCCGCCCATGGCCATCGCCCCCATCCCCGTGCTGGTGACGGCCTCCATCCCATAGGTGGCCACCGGGGCCACCTGCGGGGCGCCCGCTTTGGGCGTTGCCGCCAGGGCCGGCAGGGCCAGGCCGGTGCCGAGCGCCACCACCAAGGGGCCCGCCGCCTGCCGGATTCTCCGCTGACCTGCCCCCATGGCGTTGCCGCTGCCCTCAGGGCGATCAATCTATGGGTCGTTGCCGATGGCTGCCCGTGCCCCCGTTGGAGTCCGTCGCCCCCTCCCCCCTGCAGCGCATCGACCAGGCGCTGTTCGACACCGTGGCGGCCGGCGCTGCCGGCTTACCGCGCCGGCGTCTGAACCACAACTTCCACGCCCCCGCCGATCGGGTGCAGCGCTTCCTGAATGTGCTGCAGCCGGGCACCTACGTGCGGCCCCACCGCCACCGGCGCGCGCAGCCCGGCGAGGGTTTCGAATGCTTCCTGGTGCTGCAGGGGGAGGTGGGGCTGCTGCTGCTCGATGGCGCCGGACGGGTGCTGGGCCGGGAGCGGATCAGTGCCGGCGGGCCCCTGTTCGGAATTGAGCTGGCCGAAGGGGTGATCCATACCCTGGTGGCCCTGAGCGCCGATGCGGTGCTGATGGAGATCAAGCAGGGGCCCTACGAGCCCTCCGCCGACAAGGACTTCCTGGCCGGGTTCCCCCTCGAAGGCACCGAGGCCGCGGCGGGCCAGGAGCAGGCCTGGCGGACCCTGTTCGACGACCGCAGGGCGGCTGGCGGACCCTGAACGGTCCCGGCTGCGGCCGTCAGGTCAGGTCAGCGCGGCGGCAGAAGCTGCAGTGGCCCCAGCGGGCCATCTCCCCGGCTGGGGCCGGCCGGCCGCAGGCCGGGCAGTCCGCCATCCCATGGACATCGCAGCGGCTGGGATGGACGGCCCACACGTCCGCCTCGCTCTGGCCGCCCGGCGTGCCGGGGGCGCCGGGGTGGTGCTGCTGCACCCGCACGTCCCGCACCGCGAAGCCAGCGGCCCGCAGCGAACCCAGCAGCTGGTGGCGGTTGTACTGCAGGGCCTGCAGCCACGGCCCTGGCGCCGCACCCACGGTCAGCAGACCCCCCTGCAGCTGCAGGGGGCGGCAATGGGGGGCCAGCTGGGGGCCGGCGATCCGGGGCCATTCCCGCCACAGACCGGCCAGGTGGCCGTCGCGGCGCCAGTCCTGCTGGAGGCTCTCGAGGCAACTCGAAAGGGCGCTGGCCGGCGGTCGGGGGGGCGGCATCAGCAGCGAGATGTTGCCCACCCGCCGCGTCTGCACCGCCTCGCTGATCCTGCGACGGGAGCCGCCGCTGTCGGCTTGGCGGCGCTGGCGGGAACGGGAGGGCTCCATCGCTCCACGCTAGGGGTGCGGCAATCCGCTGGCCGCCGGGGAGGCTCCCGCGGCCGGTTCTGGCTACTGTCAGTTTCTGCAATAGCCCCGCTTCCATGGGTTTCTTCGATCGGCTCAGCCGCCTCCTGCGCGCCAACCTCAACGACCTGGTGAGCAAGGCTGAGGATCCGGCCAAGATCCTGGATCAGTCCGTGGCGGACATGCAGGCCGATCTGGTCAAGCTGCGCCAGGCCGTGGCCACCGCCATCGCCAGCCAGAAGCGGCTGCAGAATCAGGCGGAGCAGGCGGAGGCCCAGAGCCGCACCTGGTACGAGCGCGCCGAGCTGGCCCTCAAGAAGGGGGAGGAGGACCTGGCCCGTGAGTCCCTCTCCCGCCGCAAGACCTACACCGACACCGCCGCCGCCCTCAACGCCCAGCTCAACGGCCAGGCCGGCCAGGTCGACACCCTCAAACGCAGCCTCACCGCCCTCGAGGGCAAGATCGCCGAGGCCAAGACCAAGAAGGACATGCTCAAGGCCCGCGCCCAGGCGGCCCAGGCCCAGGAGCAGCTCCAGAACGCCGTGGGCAGCCTGAACACCAACAGTTCGATGGCCGCCTTCGACCAGATGGAGGAGAAGGTGCTGAACATGGAGGCCCGTAGCCAGGCCGCCGCGGAGCTGGCCGGTGCCGATCTGGAAAGCCAGTTCGCCGCGCTGGAGGGCAGCAACGTCGACGAGGAGCTGGCGGCCCTCAAGAACCGGCTGGAAGGCGGCAAGACCCCCATCTCCCTGCCCATGGAGGGCGGTCCGGCCCCCCAGCTGGAGCCGGTCAAGGTGGCCGAGGTGAATGCCGAACTCGAGGAACTGCGCCAGTCCATCGACAAGCTCTGAATTCATACAATCGGGCCACTGCCGTCCCGAACGCCGTGCCCGCCGACGTCGACTCCCCCGTCCTCGCCCTCACCGATGCCAACTTCCAGGCGTCGGTTCTCGAGGCTCCGGGACCGGTGCTGGTGGACGTCTGGGCTGCCTGGTGCGGCCCCTGCCGCCTGATGGCTCCCCTGATGACCTGGGCCGCCACGGCCTACGCCGAGGCTCCCGGGGGCAGCCTCACCGTTGGCAAGCTGGAGGCCGATCCCAACCCCATCAGCCGCGACAGCCTCAAGGTGCAGGGTCTGCCCACCTTGATCCTGTTCCGGGCTGGCCTGGAAGTGGCCCGCCACGAAGGTGCCATGGCCCAGTCCCAGCTCAAGGCGTTCCTTGATGCCCATCTCTGAGCGCCTGTCGCGCCTCGGCAGCGGCGTCTTCGCCCGCAACGACCAGCGCAAGGCCGCCTACACCGCCCGTGCCGCCGCCGGCCACGGCGCGGACGCTTCTCCCCTGCCGCCGCTGCTGGATCTCTCCCTCGGCTCCACCGACCTGCAGCCCCCGCCTGTGGCCCTTGAGGCCATCGCCGCGGGCCTGGGAAGGCCGGAGAGCGCCTCCTACTGCCTCCACGCCGCCACCCTGCCCTTTCGCGAGGCGGTGGCGGCCTGGACGCGGCGACGGTTCGACGTGGCGGTGGATCCGGAAACGGAGGTGCTGCTGCTGGTGGGCTCCCAGGAGGGCACGGCCCACCTGCCGCTGGCGGTGCTCAACCCCGGCGATCCGGCCCTGCTGCTCGATCCTTACTACCCCTCCCACATGGGTGGTCTGCATCTGGCCAGCGCCGATCCGGTGCTGCTGCCCCTCGAGGCCGAGGCCGACTGGCGGCCGGATTTCGATCGGCTGGCCCCCAGCCAGTGGCAGGCCCTCAAGCTGATGGTGCTGGGCTTCCCCCACAACCCCACGGCCACCACCGGCGAGCAGGCCTGGCTGGATGCGGCGGTGGAGCGGGCCCTGCGCCACGACGTGGTGCTCGCCCACGACAACCCCTACGTGGACCTGGCCCTGGAGGGGGAGGCCCCCGCCCTGCTGCGCCATCCCGCCTGGCGGCGTTGCGGCATCGAGTTCTTCTCCTTCTCCAAAAGCTGGTGCCTGGGGGGGTACCGGCTGGCCTTCGCCATCGGCGCCGAGGACCTGATCACCGCCCTGCGCCAGCTCAAGGGGGTGGTGGACTTCAACCAGTCCCTGGCCCTGCAGGCCGGAGCCATCGCCGCCCTGGAACAGGCCCCCCACTGGCCCCAGCAGCTGCGGGTGGTCTACCGGGAGCGCCGCGACCGCATGGCCGCCGCCCTCGAGGCCCAGGGCTGGCCGGTGCGCCTGCCGTCGATGGCGCTCTACCTGTGGCTGCAGATCCCTGAAGTGGCGCGGGCTCGGGGTCTGGATTCGGAGCGGTTCTGCGCCGCCCTGCTGGAGGGCAGTGGCGTCTGCCTCACCCCGGGCAACGGCTTCGGCCCCGGCGGCGAGGGCTGGCAGCGGCTGGCGCTGGTGCACCCGGCCGCAGACCTTGAGGCGGGGGCGGCCCGCATCGGCGACTGGCTGCGGCGGTTTTGATCGGCGCGATCGGGGCCCATCGGCGGGCACTGCCGGACGCCCCTCCGTCTCCCCTTGCCTGGCGGCTGCGGGCCCTGCCGGTGTGCGCCAGCACCGAGACGGAGCTCGACCGCTGGCTGGCCGCTGATCCGCGTCTCGCCGGCGCCGGGCCGCTGCGGACCCCCCGGGCCGTGATCGCCGGCCGCCAGCGCTTCGGCCGCGGCCAGCAGGACCGCCCCTGGTGCTCGCCGAGCGGAGGGGTCTGGGTGAGTGCGGCCCTGCCCTGGCCCGCCGCTGCTGAGCTGGCCGCCGCTCCTGGCCTGGCGATGGCGGTGGGGCTGTGCCTGCGGCTGGAGGCCCGGGGCCTGCCGGTGCGACTCAAGTGGCCCAACGACCTGCTGCTGGTCCCCGCCGACTCTGCCAACGGTTGTGCCGCACCGCTGAAGCTGGCGGGCCTGCTGCCCCGGCTGCGGCTGCGGGGGGGAGCCTGCCGCTGGGCCCGCGTGGGGGTGGGGCTCAATGCCGCCAACCGGGTGCCTGCCGGTGCGGTGGCCGTGGCCACGGTGCTGGGCCCAGGGCGCGCCGATCCGTTGCGCTGGTGTGGGGAAGTGCTGGTGGCCCTGGAGTGGGCCATGGCCTGGGCCGGGCGGCCCGAGGAGGTGCGCCGGCAGGCCGAGCGACGCCTGCTGCTGCCCGCAGGCCCCATCCGCCTCGATGGCGAGGACTGGCGTCCGGCCGGGCTGGCGAGCGATGGCGGTCTGCGGTTGGTTCACGGCCCGCGGGAGCGGGTGCTGCACCGCTGTTTCGGCGCCGGATGAGCAACCCCCTTACAGTGTGTTTCGCCTTTTCCTGACATGGCCCCCAAGCCCCTCACCGCCCTGACGGCCCTCACGGCCGGCGCCACGGTCTCCTGGCTGGCCATGCCCCTCGTCCTGGCCCAGGCCGTTCCTGGTGCTGAAGCGACGGCCCCGCCGGCCCAGGCCCCAGACCCGACCCCCGTGCTGCGCCCTTCGGTGAGGATCGCCGCGCCGGTCACCCGCCCCGAGTTCCAGGCCCCCGTCCAACCCCTGGCGCCGCCGCCACCGGTCAGCGGCGAGGCCGCCCCGGCGACGCTGCGTCCTGGAACGGCGGAGCGCCGCCCCGAACCGGTTCGCCGCTTCGATGCCTCCCTTGATGCCCTGGTGCGGGAAGGGGTGGTGACCCCTGGCGAACGGGTGCGGGTGCGCGGCTCCCTGCTCTCGCCCCAGGAGGCGGCCACCCGCAGCAAGGCCTGCCGTGCCGGGGCCCTCTCGGTTCAGGAATGCAACAGCGGCGTGATCATCATCGGCCGTGGCCGCAAGGATGGCCTCTCTGACGGCCTGGGCGAGGGGGATCTGGTGGCCGGGGGGCGCGGCATCGGCTTCGGCGGTTTCGGCCTCGACGCCTCCCCCCTGCCGCCAATCACCGTGCCCGTCAGCGCCCTGCTCACAGGTGCCGGCGGCAGCTTCCGGCTCACCGACGTGTTCCGGGTCACCCCCCGTCCCGCCCCGATCGGTGGCAACGGCAACCTGCGGCTGCTCTTCCCCCTGATCGGCTCAGCGGTCACCACCAGCGGCTTCGGCTGGCGCCTGCATCCCGTCATCGGCAGCTGGCTGATGCACGCCGGCCGCGATCTGGCGGCCCCCGAGGGCACCCCGGTGGTGGCGGCCCTCTCCGGCCGCGTCGTCAGCAGCGGTCTGGCCGGCGGCTATGGCCTGGCGGTGGAGCTCGAGCACGACCGCCCCCGCCGCCGTACCCTTTACGGCCACCTGTCCGAGCTCTACGTCAAGGACGGCGAGATGGTGCGCCAGGGTGAGGTGATCGGCCGGGTGGGCAGTACGGGCCTGAGCACCGGTCCTCACCTGCATTTCGAGCTGCGCCTGCCCGAAGATGGCGGCTGGGTCGCCACCGACCCGGGCGATCTCGACCCCGGCGGTAGCCTGTTCGCCGGCCTGGCCGGCCCGGATGGCCGTGGTACCACCGACGCGGTGGCCCTGCTGATGGGCCAGCTCATCGCCACCCTGGAGCGGCCCCGCTCGCCCCTGCCCCAGCCCGGGGAGCGGCTGCCCGCGCCCCCGGGCTGAGGGCACATCAGCCGCTGATGCGGCCGTCGCGGAAGTGCACGACCCGATCGGCCCTGGCACCGACCTCGTTTTCGTGCGTCACCAGCAGGATCGTGATGCCCTGGGCATTGAGATCACCGAAGAGGCTGAGCACCTCCTCCGTGGTGTGGGAATCAAGGGCCCCGGTGGGCTCGTCGGCCAGGAGCATGGCCGGGTCGTTGATGATCGCCCGGGCCAGGGCC
>CALRQM020000098.1:0-7695 GCA_943370335.1 Bordetella parapertussis
CTCTGGCGATCGATGAGGCCAGCTACGGCCCCGATCATCCCAACGTGGCCATTCGTCTCAACAACCTGGCGCTGCTGCTGCAGCCCACCAACCGCCTGGCGGAGGCGGAGCCGCTGATGCGGCGGGCCCTGGCGATCGATGAGGCCAGCAACGGCCCCGATCATCCCGACGTGGCCATTCATCTCAATAACCTGGCGCAGCTGCTGCAGGACACCAACCGCCTGGCGGAGGCGGAGCCGCTGATGCGGCGGGCCCTGGCGATCGATCAGGCCAGCTACGGCCCCGATCATCCCGATGTGGCCATTGATCTCAACAACCTGGCGGGGCTGCTGCAGGACACCAACCGCCTGGCGGAGGCGGAGCCGCTGATGCGGCGGGCCCTGGCGATCGATGAGACCAGCTACGGCCCCGATCATCCCAAGGTGGCCATTCGTCTCTGCAGCCTGGCGCTGCTGCTGCAGGACACCAACCGCCTGGCGGAGGCGGAGCTGATGTATCGGCGGGCCCTGGCGATCGATGAGGCCAGCTACGGCCCCGATCATCCCGATGTGGCCATTGATCTCAACAACCTGGCGCAGCTGCTGAAGGCCACCAACCGCCAGGAAGAGGCAGAGACCCTCTCTGCGCGAGCCGTTCGGATCTTCCTAGCCAGCCGGGGGATAGATCATCCCCATACCCAGAAGATAAAGGGCAACTACCAGAGTATCCTTCAAGAACAAGGTCTGCCTGAAGCCGAGATCCAGCTCAAGCTCGATGCTTTAGATGGTTCTGGCATCGGCTGATTACAAATCAGCAGCAACTTCCCAGAAGCCTCTCTTAGCGGCTTTTCTTTCGGGCTTCTCTGTTCGTCTAACGCGAAGCTCAGCCGCGCGCCTTAGCGCGTCGACTGGAGTGCCTTGTTAGGCTTTTCAACTTCTATTCTTTCAAGCTTGTCATCTCCTTTTAGGTCTTTTCCATCAGAGAAAATCGCTTTCCAAGTGTCCTGGAGTATTCCATCCTTTAAGGTTAATGAGCTTTCGTAGGCAAACTGGTGTCCTCCGTTTGTGACACCATTACCCCTGGAAATAATTACGCTTCCGTTTATTACCCCTCTTGCAGACCAAGTTGAAGCTTCGTCTTTTCCCTGAAGAATAACGTATCCGTCTAACTGTTTTATTAATGTGACACTTACTGGGCCGACCCAAATGCCATCGAATTTCATTCTTTGCTCTGCGGGGCGCTCACTACCTGGCGGCAATTTGGCTATTCCCGCAAACGCAATAGGTGATGATCCAATCAGTATCAATAATGCCAAAAGCGCTTGCTTGGCGATTTGATCCTTCATCCTTAACCTCCTTTTCTTTAGTCTAACTCTTTATTGGGCGGTTCCGATAACCACCCCCATCCCAAGCCCTCAGCCGCATAATACCGCTGGCTTGAGCGAGCCATTCGGCCAAAACGCCTTCGCCGCAGCCGATTAGCCCAAGGGCTCTGATCCAGCGAACAACTATAGACGGACCCGATAACCAACTGTCCATCTCGCTACAGAAGCCCTCTCCCTCCCCTATGTGCTCCATCCCCCTCAAACCTTCGCCAGCGTGACCCTCTCCGGCTGGTGCTGGTACTTGCCCTGGCGGTCGTTGTAGGTGGTGGCGCAGGGGTCGCCCTCGAAGAACAGCAGCTGGCAGATGCCTTCGCTGGCGTAGATGCGGCAGTCGGCGCCGGAGGAATTACTGAACTCCAGGGTGAGGTGGCCCTCCCAGCCGGCTTCGGCGGGGGTGGTGTTCACGATGATGCCCAGCCGCGCGTAGGTGCTCTTGCCCAGGCAGATCACCGTGATGTTCGAGGGCACCCGCATCTTCTCCAGCGCCACCCCCAGCCCGTAGGAATGGGCCGGCAGGATGAAGTAATCGCCGTCGTCGTCGCTGTGCAGCGGCGCCGGCTCCAGGTTCGCCGGGTTGAACCGCTTCGGGTTCATCACCGTGCCGGGCACCTGGCGGAAGATCAGGAACTCCTTCGGCGACAGCCGCAGGTCGTACCCATACGACGAACATCCGAAGCTCAGCACCGGCCCGGTCCGGCCCTCCGGATCCAGGTGGCGCACCAGCGTCGGCTGGAACGGCTCCAGCATGCCGCCGGCGGCCTGTTCGTTGATCCAGTGGTCGTTCTTGAGCATGGCGTCAGCCGCCGCGGCGCAACTGGGTGACCTGGTCGGCCATCGCCATCAGGCTGGCCGGCATCGAGGGGCCCGTCAGGATGACATCCAGATGGGCTGGCCGCTGTTCAAGCGCCTCGATCACCGCTTCGGCGCCCAGGTAGCCCAGGGCCACCGCCAGCCCCAGTTCATCGAGCACCAGCAGATCCAGATCGCCCCTCAGCAGCCGCAGGCGACTCACCTCCCACACCTCCGCCACCGCCGCGAGCGCCTCCTCGGCCGTGGCCCCCTCCGGCCCTTGTGAACCCGGCGGTCCATCGAGGCAATGGGGCGTGCCCGGCCGCAGCCACTCCAGCCGGCCACACAGCCGCAGGCTCCCGGCCGGCCCCTGCTCCACGCCCCCCTTGAGGAACTGGCTCACCAGCACCCGGCTGCCCAGCCCGGCGCTGCGCAGGGCCTGGCTGAACACCGCCGCGAAGCTGCCCCGGAACGGCGCCGTATGGATCTGCAGCAACCCCTCCGGCTGGCTCACCAGCCTCAGGGGAGCCGCCAGGGGTGGCACCAGCGCCACAGGGCGATGGGGGTGGGTGGTGTCGATGAGGCTGGCGGTCATGGACACCCCAGGGAAGCGTTGGTGTGAAGGGTCCGGACGGCTAGCCCCAGCCCCTCACCTCCCGAATGTAGCGGCCCCTGCCGGCTCGGCACACCATCGGTAGTGGCTCGGAACAGACGTACCACTGGCGGCGTTTACGCTGCCCCTTCCCTGCCAAAGCCCGCGTGCCCAGCCCAGCTGACGTCCTGCGCACGGACGCCCTGCGCAGCGACGGCCGCCGCGCCGACGAGCTGCGCCCGGTGGGCCTGGAATGGGATCCGATGGGCTTCGCGCTCAGCTCGGTGTTCTTCTCGGCTGGCCGCACCCGCGTGCTCTGCAGCGTCTGCCTCGATCCCGAGGTGCCCCGCTGGCGGCGGGGCTCGGGCAGCGGCTGGCTCAGCACCGAATACCGCCTGCTGCCGGCCTCCACCCCCAGCCGCCAGGGCCGCGAGCTGATGAAGCTCTCCGGCCGCACCCAGGAGATCCAACGGCTGATCGGCCGCAGCCTGCGGGCTTCGCTCGATCTGGCGGCCCTTGGCGAGCGCACCCTGCTGGTGGACTGCGACGTGCTCCAGGCCGATGCCGGCACCCGCACCGCCTCGATCACCGGCGCCTGGGTGGCCCTGGCCGCCGCCCTGGAGCGCCTGCAGCAGCAGGGCGTGCTGGAGGCCTCGCCATTGCGCCAGCAGGTGTCGGCCGTGTCGGTGGGCCTGGTGGACGGCGTGGCCCTGCTGGATCTCGACTATTCCGAGGATTCCCGCGCCGAGGTCGACCTCAATGTGGTGATGGACGAGCAGGGGCGGCTGCTGGAGATCCAGGGCACCGCCGAGGGCGCCCCCTTCCCCCGCGCCCGCCTCGATGCCCTGCTGGATCTGGCCGAACCGGGGCTGCGCGCCCTGCAGGAGGCCCAGCGCCAGGCCCTGTCTGCGGCGCCGGCCGGGCCCAGCGTGGCGCCGACCACACGGACGACCAGCTAAAGAGTGTCATTGGCTACATGGATCAGCCAGGCCGATCCATAGGTTCCTACCCATTCGCCACGCCTTAATGGTCGGCGCCACGCGTGGCTTCAGCCGCTACCCCAGCAGCCCATCCAGCGGATCCCCCGGCGCGGTGACGCCCATGGGCGCCCCGGGCACCACCACCGTCACCCTGCTGGAAGTGATCCGGGGCCTGGCCGGCAGCAGCGTTGAAACCATCGAGCGCGGCAAGACGATCTTCTTCCCCGGCGATCCCGCCGAGCGCGTCTACCTGCTGCGCCGCGGCGCCGTGCGCCTCTCGCGCGTCTACGAGTCCGGCGAGGAGATCACCGTGGCCCTGCTGCGGGAGAACAGCCTGTTCGGCGTGCTCTCCCTGCTCACCGGCCAGCGCTCCGACCGCTTCTATCACGCCATCGCCTTCACCCGGGTGGAGATGGTCACGGCCCCGGCCACCTCGGTGCGGCGCGCCATCGAGCAGGACGCCAGCGTCGGCCTGCTGTTGCTGCAGGGCCTCTCCTCCCGGATCCTCCAGACCGAAACCATGATCGAGACCCTCACCCACCGGGACATGTCCTCCCGGCTGGTGAGCTTCCTGCTCGTGCTCTGCCGCGACTTCGGCGTGCCCGGCACCGAGGGGATCACCATCGACCTGCGCCTCTCCCACCAGGCCATCGCCGAAGCGATCGGCTCCACCCGCGTCACCATCACCCGCCTGCTGGGCGATCTGCGCAACGACGGCCTGGTCCAGATCGACCGCAAGAAGATCACCGTCTTCGACCCCATCGCCCTGGCCAAGCGATTCAGCTGAACGGGCGGCCCCAGACGGGTGCCAGGCGGCCACCGGCAGGGATACTTGGTGCACCGCAAAACCGAGGCGCAGACGGTGTCGGGTTGGCTGCTGATCCTGGCCCTTCTGGTGCTCGGCGGAGTGCTCTCCACCCTGGGCGACCGGCTCGGCAGCCGCGTGGGCAAGGCGCGCCTCAGCCTGTTCAACTTGCGACCCCGCAAGACGGCCGTGGTGATCACGGTGCTCACCGGCAGCCTGATCAGCGCCGTGTCGCTGGCCCTGATGCTGCTGGTGAGCGAACGCCTGCGGGTGGGGCTGTTCCAGCTCGATCAGATCGAGGATCGCCTGCGCGACAGCCGCACCGCCCTGCAGCGCAACAAGGCTGAACTGCAGAGCACCCGGGGTGAGCTGGAGCGCAGCCGCCTTGATCTCACCACCGCCGAACGCCGCCGTGACCAGGCCCTGGCCAGCCAGCGCCGGGTCCAGACCCAGCTGCTGGCCGCCGAACGTCGCGTCGACACCCTGCGCCGTGAGCTGCAACCCCTACAGGCCGAGCGCGTTCGGCTGGAGGCCGAGCGGGCCCGGCTCACCAGGGAGGTGCGCGGCCGGGACGCGGAGATCCGCCGCACCGAGACCGAACTGGCCAGCGTCCGCCAGCGCATCGCCGCCGGCGCCAAGGAACTCAAGGACCTGGAAACCAATGTCATCGCCCTGCGCCGCGGGGATGTGGTGATCGCCAGCGGCCAGCCCCTGGCCACCGCCAAGGTGCTGCTGCAACGCCCCGACCAGGCCAAGCAGGTGATCGACGCCCTGCTGCAGGAGTCGAACCGGGCGGCGTTCCAGCTGCTGCTGCCCGGCCAGCCCCCCAACCGCCAGATCCTGCTGGTGCCCCGCAGCGACATCACCCGGCTCGAATCGCTGCTCGCCACCCCCGGCACCTGGGTGGTCAGCATCCGCTCGGCCGCCAACGTGCTGCGGGGCGAGGCCCAGGTGCTCGCCTTCCCCGACCTGCGCCCCAACCGCCAGGTGGTGGAGCAGGGGGAGGTGCTTTCCCGCACCGCCCTCGAGCCCGACGTGCGCGAGCCCGACGCTGTGCGCAGCCGCCTCAACCTGCTGCTGGCCGCCGCCTTCGCCAAGGCCCAGCGCCAGGGCACCCTGGCCAACGGTCTGCAGTTCGATGCCGCCAGCCTCAACGCCCTAGCACGCGAGCTCAGCGAGCGGCCCGCCGGTGTCACCGCCAACCTCGAGGCGGTGGCCAGCCAGAACGCCGACACCCCCGACCCGATCAGCGTGGAACTGCGCTGGGTCCGCAAGGACGCCGCGACCCGGCCGGGACGGCCGTGACTCCGGACGCGGCCGGTGCGGGCCCCCTGGCCGGCCTGGATCCCGGCCGCAGCAAGTGCGGCCTGGTGCTCACCGATCCCGAGCGCCGCGAGATCCGCCAGTCCCTGGTGTTGCCTCCGGAGGCCGCCTGGGAGCGCCTGGAGCACTGGCACCGCCACCAGGCCCTTGCCGCCGTGGTGATCGGCGACGGCACCGGCAGCGGCCCCTGGCGGCGGCGCCTGGAGCCCCTGCTGCCGGTGGAACTGGTGGACGAGCGCGGCACCACCCTGGCGGCGCGGCGGCGCTACTGGGAGCTGTTCCCCGCCCGGGGCTGGCGCCAGCTGCTGCCCCTGGGCCTGCGCCAGCCCCCCCGCGACTACGACGACGTGGTGGCCCAGCTGCTGCTGGAGCGCCGGCTGGGGCGGGATCTGATCAGAACGACGCCCGCACCGTGAAGACGTAGTCGCCGCCGGGTTCGAGCTGGTAGTCGGCCTTGAGCAGGAAGCGCAGCAGGGCGTCCTGGATCAGGGCACGCCCCAGGGACGGCTCCACCTGCAGCTCGCCCCGATCAAAGGCCCAGCGGAAGCGCCACTGGAAGCCGCCGGCGCTGATCTCCCCCTCCAGCAGGCAGGGGCTGAAGCTCTGGCGCAGCACCCGCAGCTGTGCGGTGGTGGCGGGTAGGCGGCTCACGGGAAGCGGGGGGCGGGGCGCCGTCGGTGTCGATCGATGCTCTCAGGATGGCGGCGGATCGGCGCGAAAACTGTTCAAGCGGTTAGCGGCGCGCTCCAGACCAACCCGGCGGATCAGGTCGATGCCCACCTCCACCTCCGCCAGCACCGTGTCCAGCACGGGCCGATCGGCGGCGGAGAACTTGCCCAGCACGTGCGACACCGTGCGGGCCCGGCGCTCCTCGGGCGTCTCGCCGGGGGCACCGATGCCGATGCGCAGCCGGGCGAAGGACTCGCTGCCCAGGTGGGCGATCGTGCTGCGCAGGCCGTTGTGGCCGCCGGCCCCGCCCGAGGCCCGCACCCGCAGGCGCCCCAGGGGCAGGTCCATGTCGTCCACCAGAACGAGCATCTGGACGGGCTCGAGCCGGAACCAGTCGAGGGCGGCGCGGATCGAGCGGCCGCTGTCGTTCATGAAGGTCTGGGGCATCAGCAGCCGCAGCCGCTTTTCCCCCTGGCCGATCTCGGCCAGCAGCCCGTGCAGGCGGCCCTGGTTGCGAAAGCTGGCGCCACCGGCGCGGGCCAGCCGCTCCAGCACCATGAAGCCGACGTTGTGGCGGGTGTCGGCGTAGCGGGGGCCGGGATTGCCCAGACCCACCAGCAGTTGCAGATCCAACGGATGGCCGCCCTCAGCTGGAGGGGCCGGTGGAGGGTGCGGCGCTCTCCTCAACCACCGCGGCCGGCGCTGAAGCGTCAGTCGCCGGCGGGATGGCGGCGGGGGGGCCGGAGATGTCGATGGGCTGATCGGTGCCCACGGCCGTGCGGAACTCCTTCTCGAACTCCTGCGAAGCCGACTGGAAGCCGCGCAGGGTGCGTCCCAGGGTCTTGCCGAGCTCGGGCAGGCGCTTGGGTCCGAAGACCAGCAGTCCGATGGCGGCGATGACCGCCATCTCGGGCAGACCGATGCCGAAGATGTTCATGGACAGGGGGCGAGAGGAATCAGCCGACGCCGTTCCAGTTGACGTTGATGCCCTCAAGCAGGAGGGACTTGTTGTACAGCTGCAGGATGACCAGCAGGAACACCAGGAAGAGCAGCATGAACACGCCCATCACGGGGGTGGTACCCCAGCCGGGCACCACCTTTCCGTACTCGGAATTCAGGGGGCGCAGCAGGTTTCCCAGACGGGTGCGTTGGGCCATGGCAGCTCGGACCTCTC
>CALRQM020000099.1:0-7589 GCA_943370335.1 Bordetella parapertussis
CTCACCCCGTCTCCGTTAAGAGTGTCAGGCAGCCACAGGGGCGGCTTGACGGGAGAAACGAACGATGTTGTTCGCTGTTACGGGTTCGCTCTTACCGAGCAGGCTTCAGTCACCCTCCTCATGCCCCGTCGAAACCATTGCAGCCCCGCGTTGGTGTTGGGGGGAATGGAGCTGAGCGGAATCGAACCGCTGTCCGAGACACTGGTGTGGACCACCTAGTTCGTCCGAAGACGAGCCTGTTCATCTTGCCACCTTCAGGCCGCCGGCCGGCAAGCAGCATGGGGGGATGGCCACCCCCTCCCCGTTCGACATCATCGCCGTGGTTCCCCCGGGGTTGGAGGAACCGGCGGCGGCGGAACTGTCAGCCCTCGGCGCCCTTGAGGTGCGCCCCCTGCGGCGCGCCGTGGGCCTGCGGGCCGATGCGGCCACCTTCTACCGGCTGCATCTGCAGGCCCGGCTGCCGTTCCGCTTCCTGCGTCAGCTGGCCCGCTTTCCCTGCCGCTGCCGCGAGGAGCTCTACGACGGCGTGCAGCGGGCCGCCGACTGGGAGCGCTGGCTGCCGCCCCAGCTGAGCTTCCGGGTGGAGGCCAGCGGCAGCGTGCCGGGCCTCAACCACAGCCACTACAGCGCCCTGCAGGTCAAGAACGCCCTGGTCGACCGGCAGCGCCAGGTGTGGGGATCCCGCTCCTCGGTGGACCTGGACGATGCCGACCTGGTGCTGCACCTTCACCTCAGCCCCGGCCGCCCCGGCGGCAGCGGTCCCGAGGCGGTGCTGAGCCTCGATGGCGGCGGCGCCAGCCTGCACCGGCGCGGCTACCGGGCCGCCATGGGCCTGGCCCCCCTCAAGGAGAACCTGGCCGCCGGGCTGATCGCCCACACCGGCTGGGACGGCACGGTGCCCCTGGCCGATCCCTTCTGCGGCTCCGGCACCCTGCTGATCGAGGCCGCCTGCCGGGCCCTCGGCCGCGCCCCCGGCCTGGAGCGCGCCTTCAGCCTGGAGCGCTGGCCCGATTTCGATGCCGCCCTGTGGGAGCGGGAGCGGGCCGCCGCCGTGGCCATGGCCCGCCCGTGCCTCCCGGGCGGCGAACCCCTGGCGGCGGTGGTGGGCATGGAGCGGGATCCGGCCGTGCTGGCCATGGCCCGCAGCAACGCGGCGGCGGCCGGCGTGGCCGACTGGGTTGACCTGCAGGAGGGGGACTTTCGCGATTTCCATCCCCCCGAGACACCCGGGGTGCTGGTGTGCAACCCGCCCTACGGCGAGCGGCTTGGCGGCGACGACGACCTGGAGGCGCTCTACGGCGACCTGGGGCGAATGCTGAAGGAGCGCTGCAGCGGCTGGACCCTGTGGCTGCTGAGCGGCAACCCAGCGCTCACGGGGGCCCTGCGCATGAAGGCCAGCCGCCGGGTGCCGGTGAGCAACGGCGGCATCGACTGCCGCTGGCTCCGTTACGACATCCGCTGAGGCCCGCGACGGCAGGTCCACTCCAGCGCTGCTAGCGGTGGGTCCTGCCTCCGCCCCGCCAGCCCCATGGCCTCACTCTTTGAAGCGCTTAAGCAGGAGGTTCTCGCCGTCGAGAGGGATCCGGGCCTCGACACCGGCGCGGCGTCTGTAGCACTGCTGCAGGACTGGCTGGCCAGCCACGAAGCCGAGATCAGCGCTCGCAAGCTGGCGGCACCGACGGAGTTCAACGGCACGTTGATGCAGTGGTTCCACTGGTACAGCGATGGCGACGGCGGCCACTGGCGGCGGCTGCGCCAGGAGGCGCCGGCCCTGGCCCAGGCGGGCATCACCGCCCTGTGGCTGCCGCCGGCCGGCAAGGGAAGCAGTGTGTGGGACGTGGGCTACGGCACCTACGACCTGTTCGACCTGGGCGAGTTCGACCAGCAGAAGACGGTGCGCACCAAGTACGGCACCAAACAGGAGTACCTGGAGGCCGTCCAGGCCTGCCGCGCGGTGGGGATCCAGGTGTACGCCGATGTGGTGTTCAACCACAAGATGAACGCCGACGAGCAGGAGCAGTACCGGGCCACCCCCTACGACCCCGCCGATCGCAACCGGCCCCTGGGGGAGGAACGCATGATCAGCGCCTGGACCCGGTTTCGCTTCGATGGCCGCGGCGGCCAATACTCGACCATGCAGTGGCACTGGTACCACTTCGACGCCGTCGATCACAACAGCCTGGATCCCGGTTTCAAGGCCATCTGGCGCACCCAGGGGGCCGGCTTCGAGAGCAACGTTGACCTGGAGAAGGGCAACTTCGACTACCTGATGGGCAGCGACCTCAACGTGAACCATCCCGAGGTGCGCGGCGAGCTCAAGCACTGGGGCCGCTGGACCCTCGACCACATAGGCGCCGACGGCTTCCGGCTCGATGCCATCAAGCACATCGCCAGTGACTTCTTCCTCGACTGGATCAGAGACCTGGAGGAGCATGCCCAGCGCGATCTGTTCGTGGTGGGTGAGTACTGGACGTACAACATCGAAAGCCTGCACTGGTATGCGGCCAACACCGGCGGCCACATGAGCCTGTTCGATGCGCCACTGCACCTGAACTTCCACCAGGCCAGCCGCAACGGCGGCCATTACGACATGCGCCGGCTGCTCGATGGCACCCTGATGCAGCAGTTGCCGCTGCTGGCGGTGACCCTGGTGGAGAACCACGACACCCAGCCGCTGCAATCACTGGAATCGGTGGTGGAAGCCTGGTTCAAACCCCTGGCCTACGCCGTGATCCTGTTGCGCGACCAGGGCTATCCCTGCATCTTCCATGCCGATTACTACGGCGCCGAGTACACCGACAGAAAGGACGGTCAGGAACACCGGATCGTTCTGCCCAGCCACCGCTTCCTGATCGACCGTTTCCTGCTGGCCCGCAGCCACTGCGCCTATGGCCCCCAGTACGACTACCTCGACCACGTCAACACCATCGGCTGGACGCGCCTGGGCACCCCGGGCCACCCCGGGGCCATGGCGGTGCTGATGAGCGACGGGCCCGCCGGCCACAAGTGGATGGAGGTGGGGAAGCGCCACACCACGTTCCGCGACCTGACCGGACACATCCAGGCACCGATCACCACCAACGGCGACGGCTGGGCGGAATGGCACTGCCCAGGGGGCTCGGTGTCGGTGTGGGTGGAGGAGGCCTCCCTGGCGGCGATGGGGGTGACGCTCTGAAGGGTGCCGGCGGCCGGCAGCTACCGATGCGCCCTGCGCCGCAGCAGTTGGGGCTCCACGCTCTCCACGCCCGGCAGTTCCTGCAGCCGGCTGAGGCCGCCGAGGGCCTCAGCGATGCTGCCGCTGGTGGCCCGCAACCAGGCCGCCTCGGGCGCATGGTCGGGCACCTGGGCAATGCGGAAGCCGGCCTGCTCCAGCGCGGCGCGATGGTCCTTCGCACGGTCGCCCGTTCGGACACGAAGGAAGAGTGCTCCGGTGGGAACCGCCAGCTCGTCGCTTCCCGCCTGGGCATAGACCGGGCTGAGGGCCTGGCCGGGGGCCAGGGGACCGGCAGGGGTACCGGCCAGCACGGCGATCGCCTCCGGTTCGAACAGCAGGATGACGTTCGCCTCCGGCAGGGGCTCCCCGTGCAGGGCGTACCAGCCGGGCTTCTGAGCCAGGGGGGCCGATCCCGGCCCACCGACGGCGATCTGCCGCGGGAAAGCGTCGACCATCGCTGCGACCAACCCCCGCTCCTGGCTCACCGACGGCCCCCGCAAGGCTGCAGACGATAGCCCCAAGCCTGTGGTAGCAGATCACGTCCTGTTCCGTTGTCTTGAATTCGGAAGCTGATGCGCTGAGAGTGATTGCCGCAGCGATGACACCGCGATGGTTCAGGTTCGCTATGGCGGCAAAGATGGTGCTCGCTATGCACTCGATGTCAGCGACAATCACCTCGTTGTCCGCACCCTCAGTCGCCAGGCGGTGATGCCGGCGCGGCCGTTCGAGGTGTCGCCCGTCAGCGCCGAGACCCACAGGATTCTTGACCAGTTCGAGACCCTCACCCGCTTCCGCGAGGCGGGTGTTGAACTGTTGAGCACGAAACTGCCCCAGTCCGATGGGGCCCTGCGCGACACCGCCCGCAGCCTGCTGAAAGCGGAACCGGCGGTGGACTTCGCCGGCCGCGTTCTGGTGGATGGCACCGGCCGGCCCGTGGTCTACACGGAGAATCTGTTCGTCAAGTTCGAGGACGACGCCGAGGCCGAAACCTGTGAGGCGCTGTTGCAGCGCCACGGCCTCAGCCTCAAACGCACCCTCACCTATGCCCGCAACGCCTATTTCGTGGCGGCTCCTGACAACAGTGGGCTCGGCGTTTTCGAGACCGCAGACACCCTTCTGGGGGAAGCGAGCGTCACGCTCTGCCACCCCGAGCTGGTGAGCCCCAGCCGGCAGCGCCGGCAGGCCTTCCCGTCCGAGTGGCACCTCAAGGCCACCGCCGTCAACGGCCGGCTCGTCGACGCCCACGCCGAGGTGGAGGCGGCCTGGGCCCTCAGCGACGGCAGCGGGGCGATCATTGCGGTGGTGGATGACGGTTTCGACATCGACCACGAGGAGTTCCGCTCCTCCGGCAAGGTCGTCGCCCCGCGGGATGTGACCCGCCAGAGCGGCGATCCCCGGCCCGCCCGCGGCGACGATCACGGCACGGCCTGTGCGGGGGTGGCCTGCGCCAACGGCCAGTTCGGTGCCACCGGCGTGGCCCCCGGCGCCCGGCTGATCCCCATCCGGCTGGCCTCCGGCCTGGGCTCCCAGGCGGAAGCCGAGGCCTTCGTGTGGGCGGCCCGCAACGGCGCCGATGTGATCTCCTGCAGCTGGGGTCCGCCGGACGGGGCCTGGTGGGAGCCGAACGATCCCGCCCACCGCCAGGTGGTGCCGCTGCCGGATTCCACCCGGCTGGCGATCGACTTCGCCACCACCCAGGGCCGCAGCGGCAAGGGCTGCGTGGTGCTGTTCGCGGCGGGCAACGGCAACGAGAGCGTCGACAACGACGGCTACGCCAGCTACGCCCGGGTGATCGCGGTGGCGGCCTGCAACGACCTCTCCAAACGCAGCGCCTACAGCGACTACGGCAAGGCCGTGTGGTGCAGCTTCCCCAGCAGCGACGGCCGGCCCTCCCTCACCCCCGGCATCTGGACCACCGACCGCTCCGGCGGGCTGGGCTACAACCAGGGCAGCCCCCAGAAGGGCGACCCAGCGGGCCACTACACCAACTCCTTCGGGGGCACCTCCAGCGCCTGCCCCGGCGTCGCCGGGGTGGCGGCCCTGGTGCTGGCGCGAAACCCAGCCCTGCGCTGGGATGAGGTGCGGGAGATCCTGCGGCGGGCCTGCGTGCGGATCGACACCGCCGGCGGCAACTACGACGCCACGGGACGCAGCCCCTTCTACGGCTACGGGCGGGTCAGCGCCCGCAAGGCGGTGGAGCTGGCCCGCCCGCCCCAGCCGGCGGCGGCCCTGGTGTTCCAGGCCGTGCAGGACGTACCCATCAACGACTTCCAGACCGCCACCCTGACCCTGCCGGTGGCCGCCCCGGGCCCGCTGCAGTCGATCCGGGTGGCGGTGGATCTCGACCACACCTTCATCGGCGATCTGGTGGTGCGGCTGCTGCCGCCCGCCGCCCTGGGGGCCGCCCCTGTGCTGCTGCACGACCGGGCCGGCGGCGGCACCGACAACCTCAAGGTCACCTACGACGCCGTGAATGCCCCCGCCCTGGCGGCGTTGAAGGGCAAAGATCCCAGCGGCACCTGGACCCTGGAGGTGTCCGACACCGCCCGCGCCGACCGGGGCACCCTGCGCAGCCTGCGGCTGGAGATGGGCTTCTGAGCCTGGAGGGCCTCAGGACTTGCCGGTGATGGCCCGGGTGGTGCGGATCAACCCGGCCGTGGTCTGCGGCAGGTAGGGGCCCTTGAGCATCTGGCCGCCGATGCGCAGGCTGAGGCCGGCCAGCACCACATCAATGGCCGCCACGGCCGCCGCGGCCTGCAGCCAGCTCAAGGCGAAAGCCTCCCGGAGCCAGAGCAGCAGCACCAGCTCGGCCGCCACCAACGCCAGGGTCATCAGGGTGAGGCCCATGCCCAGCATCACCCCACCGCCCACCAGACGCCGCTTTTCCTTATCGGCCTCCTGCAGGGCGATGCGCACATGCAGGTCCATCACCGAGCTGATCAGCGCCGTGACGCGGGCGAAGTTCTGGCCGCTCATGCCGACCGCCGACCCGAGGACAGCAGCAGCCCCACCACCAGCCCCACGCCGGCGGCGATGCCAAGGGCCATCAGGGGCCGTTCCCGCACCGGCTTCTCGATCCGGGGCCGCAGGGTGCTGTTGAGGTCATCGAGCAGGTGCTCGAGCTGATCCTCCAGGGGGCGCAGCGCGTCCACCACGTGCCCCGCCTGTTCACCGGTGACATTGACCAGATCCAGCAGTTGCTGCTTGACGCCGGTGGCGGTGACGCCGCTCTGGCGGCTGATCACCTCCACCACGTGGTCGAAGCTGCCCCGGGTGGCCTCCAGGGTGTGGCGGGCGACCTCGGGCCACTCCTTCTGGATGCTGGGCAGCAGGCTCTCGAAGCGGTCCCGGAACTGCTTCTGGAGGCGCTGGGCCTCACCTGCCCCTGTGGGTTCCGGAGCCGCGATCTGAGCGGGGTCCGTGGCGGGATGGGTGGTATCGGTTTCCATGGGGGAATCTGGTGGCGAGGCCGACGTGGCTTCACCGTAGAGAGGCTGACTTGAGTTCGTCAGCACCTCGGCTAAAGTGCCGTCGCCTGATGCCTGAGCCCGTTGGTTCACATCAATCAGGTTGAGCTCACCCACTTCAAATCCTTCGGCGGGTCGATGGCCATCCCGCTGCAGGAGGGCTTCACGGTGGTGACGGGGCCGAACGGTTCGGGCAAGAGCAACATCCTCGATGCGGTGCTGTTCTGTCTGGGCCTGGCCACCAGCCGGGGCATGCGGGCCGAGCGGCTCCCCGACCTGATCAACAGCGCCATGCTGCGGGAGGGGAAGGCGGCCGAAACCAGCGTCACCGTGCGCTTCGACCTCGGCGACTGGCAGCCGGACAACGCCGAGGACGGCCTGGACGTCCCCGAACAGGGCCCCTGGCTGCAGCGGGGCCAGCGGGAGTGGAGCGTCACCCGGCGGCTGCGGGTGGCCCCCGGCGGCACCTACAGCAGCAGTTTCAGCGCCGATGGGGTGCCCTGCAACCTGCAGCAACTGCAGACCCAGCTGCGGCGGCTGCGGGTCGATCCGGAGGGCAGCAACGTCGTCATGCAGGGCGACGTCACCCGCATCGTGTCGATGAGTGCCCGCGACCGGCGCGGCATCATCGACGAGCTGGCCGGCGTGGCCCTGTTCGACTCCCGCATCGAGCAGAGCCGGGCCAAGCTCGATGAAGTGGTCGAACGGCAGGAGCGCTGCCGCATCGTCGAGCAGGAACTGCTGGCGGCCCGGCAGAAGCTCGAACGCGACTGCGCCAAGGCGCGCACCTACCAGGAGCTGCGCGAACGGCTGCACCAGGGCCGCCTGCAGGAGCAGGTGCTGGCCTGGGAGGAGGCCCGCGCCCACGGCCTGGCCCTGGCCGGCCGCCTGGACAACCTCGACCGCCA
>CALRQM020000100.1:0-7507 GCA_943370335.1 Bordetella parapertussis
GGGCACCGTGCTGCTGGGGGAACTGGGTCTGGGCGGCCAGCTGCGGCCCGTGGGCCAGCTGGAGCTGCGCCTGCAGGAGGCGGCCCGGCTGGGGTTCGTGCGGGCCGTGGTGCCCCGCGGCAGCGCCATGGGGCCGGTGGCGGCCGGCCTGGGGCTGCAGCTGCTGGAGGCGGCGACGGTGGCCGAGGCCCTGGTCGCCGGCCTGGGGGTCAACCCTGAATAGTCAGAAGTAGACGTCGACGTTGCTGCGGCCGGAGGACTTGAGCCAGTTCTCGATGTCCAGGTAGCCGCCTGGGTAGAGCCGCACCGCCTTGGTCCAGTAGGCGGCGGCCTCGTCGAACCAGCGGTCGGCGGCGTCCTGGTCGCCGGTCTCCTCGGCCAGCCGGCCCCACTTCTCATAGATCAGCCCCATGTTCTTGAGGCAGGAGGGGGAGTTGGCGTTGGCGTCCAGGGACTGGCGGTAGAAGTCGAGGGCTTTCTCCTCTTCGCCGTTGCTCATGAAGATGATCGCCATGTTCTTGAGGATCTCGCCCCGGTCGATGCTGTTCTCCTCGAGCTTCAGGGCCTCTTCGTAGTTTTCGAGGGCCTCGGCGTAGTCGCCGTCGTTCTGGGCCGACAGACCGTCGCGGTAATAGACGTAGGCCTCCTTCGCCTTGGGATCGATCGGCAGCAGCTTGACGATCAGGTCGGCCATGACCGTGAAGCTCTTGTCGATGAAGTTGTCGTTGCGCTGCGAGCGGGGCAAGGGTCGAGGTCCGGATCGTTCCCCCATCCTGCCTCGGGCGGCCGGGGGCGGGCCGTCGCCCGGACGCCGGCCGGGGCAGCGGGGTGGCGGCTCCCTAGCCTGGGGCCCCGGTCCGTGATCGCCCCGGCACCCCCTGCGTGAGCGCCACCCCCCCTGCCACCACTGCCGAGCCCCTGCTCCTTGATGTGGAGGGCATGAAGTGCGGCGGCTGTGTGCGTGCCGTCGAGCAGCGCCTGCTCCAGACCGAGGGGGTGCGCCAGGCCAGCGTCAACCTGCTCACTCGCACGGCCTGGGTCGACCTGGAGCCCCGCAGCGACGGCCCCGATGGGGTCGCGGTGGACCCGCTGCCCGCCCTGCTGGGCAGCCTGGAAGGCCTGGGCTTCCAGGCCCGGCTGCGGTCCCAGGAGCTGGAGCCGGCCAGCCAGCGGCAGCGGCGCCAGGCCGACCAGTGGTGGCGCCACTGGCGCCAGCTGCTGGTGGCCCTGCTGCTGCTGCTGGTCTCCGGGCTGGGCCACCTGGCGGAGGCGGGCCAGCTGGCCTGGCGGGGCCCGTGGCTACTGCTGGGCAGCCCCTGGTTCCATGCCCTGGTGGCCACACTCGCCCTGGCCCTTCCGGGCCGGCCGATCCTGATCCGAGGAGTGCGCTCGGCGCTGGCCGGGGTGCCCGGCATGGACAGCCTGGTGGGGCTGGGGGTGGCCAGCGCCTATCTCTCCAGCCTGGTGGGCTGGCTGTGGCCCGCCAGCGGCTGGCCCTGCTACTTCAACGAGCCGGTGATGCTGCTGGGTTTCGTCCTCACCGGTCGCTTCCTCGAGGAACGGGCCCGCTACCGCACCGGCAGGGCGATCGAGGAACTCAGCGCCCTCCAGCCCGACCATGCCCTGCTGCTGCTGGGCGATGGCCCCCCTCGGCAGGTCCGGGTGGGCGGGCTGCGTCCGGGCGACAGGCTGCGGCTGCTGCCGGGGGACCGGGTGCCGGTGGATGGGGTGGTGCTGGAAGGCCGCTCGAGCGTGGATGCCTCCAGCCTCACCGGCGAACCCCTGCCGCGCGCCGTGGGCCCAGGCAGCGAGCTGGCCGCCGGCCTGCTCAACCTGGACGGGTCCCTGGTGCTGGAGGTGCAGCGCCGTGGTGCCGAGAGCGCCATCGCCCGCATCGTGCACATGGTGGAGCGGGCCCAGGCCCGCAAGGCCCCGATCCAGGGACTGGCCGACCGGATCGCCGGTCGCTTCACGCTGGTGGTGCTCGCCCTGGCGGTGGCCACCCTGCTGTTCTGGTGGCTGTGGGGCGCTCAGCACTGGCCCGAGGTGCTGCTCACGGCCCCTGCCTCCGGCCATGGCTCCCATGGCCATGGCGCGGCCGCCAGCCCCGCCACGCCCTTCAGCCTGGGGCTGCAGCTGGCCATCGCCGTGCTGGTGGTGGCCTGTCCCTGCGCCCTGGGTCTGGCGACACCGACGGCCATCACCGTGGGCTCCGGCCTGGCGGCCCGCTCGGGGCTGCTGTTCCGGGGCGGTGACGCCATCGAAACCGCCTCCCGGCTGGAGGCGGTCCTGTTCGACAAGACCGGCACGCTCACCCTCGGCCGCCCCCTGGTGACGGCCGTCCGGGTGGTCGGGGCCGCGGCCGGGAGCCCGGCGGAGACGGCCCAGGCCGAGCGGCTGGTGCAGCTGGCCGCCAGCCTCGAGCAGCACAGCCGCCATCCCCTGGCCCACGCCGTGCTGCAGCAGGCCCAGGCCCAGGACCTGCCCCTGTTGCCCGTCGCTGAGAGCCTGATGCTTGCCGGGGAAGGGGTGCAGGGCCTGCTGGACGGCTTCGGGCTGGTGCAGGTGGGCCGGCTGGCCTGGCTGGGCCGCACCGGCGTGGCGGTGGACCCCGGCCTCGAGGCCCTCCAGCAGGGCCTGGAGGCCGATGGCGCCAGCCTGCTGGCGGTGGCCAGCGAGGGACGGCTGCTGGGTCTGGTGGCCGTGGAGGACCAGCCCCGCGCCGATGCCGCCGCCACCCTGGCCCGCCTGCGGCAACAGGGGCTGCGGCTCGGGTTGCTGAGCGGGGACCGGCGGGCGAGCGTCGAGGGCCTGGGCCGCCGGCTGGGCCTGCGGGAAGAGGAGCTGGCCTGGGACCTGCGGCCCGAGCAGAAACTGGAACGGCTGCTGCTGGCCCAACGCGAGGGGGCCGTGGCGATGGTGGGGGACGGGGTCAACGATGCGCCCGCCCTTGCCGCCGCCGATCTCGGCATCGCCGTCGGAACGGGCACCCAGATCGCCCAGGAGAGTGCGGCGCTGGTGGTGATGGGCGAGGGCCTCGACGGCATCGTCCGGGCCCTGGAGATCGCTCGGCGCACCATGGCCAAGGTCCGCCAGAACCTGGCCTGGGCCTTCGGCTACAACCTGATCGTGCTGCCGATCGCCGCCGGTGTGCTGCTGCCGGGCTTCGGCCTGCGCCTGTCGCCCGAGCTGGCGGCCCTGCTGATGGCCTTCAGTTCCATCACCGTGGTCGGCAACGCCCTGCTGCTCCAGGGCAGCCAGCAGGAGCGGCCGTCATGAGCGGACGTTTCCTGGTGCTGGAAGGCATCGACGGCTGCGGCAAGTCCACCCAGATTGAGGCCCTGCGAGCCTGGCTGCCGGTCAGCGGCCTGATGGCCCAAGGCGCCCGGCTGGTGGTGACCAGGGAACCCGGTGGCACGGCCCTGGGTCAGGCCCTGCGCGCCCTGCTGTTGCGGCCGCCCGAGGGTGCCGCCCCCTGCAGCCTCAGCGAACTGATGCTCTATGCCGCCGACCGGGCCCAGCATGTGGAGGAGTGCCTGCGTCCGGCGCTGGCGGCCGGCGACTGGGTGCTCAGCGATCGCTTCAGCGGTTCCACCGCCGCCTACCAGGGCTATGGCCGCGGCCTTCCCCTGACAACGATCCTCCAGCTCGAGGCCCTGGCCACCGGTGGCCTGGCGCCCGATCTCACCCTCTGGCTCGACCTGCCCCTGGCCGGATCCCTGCAGCGCCGCGGCGACCGGCCTGCCGACCGGATCGAGGCCGCCGGCGAGGCCTTCCTGCAGCGGGTCAGTGATGGCTTCGCCACCCTGGCCGGCCAGAGGGGCTGGTGTCGCGTCGAGGCCGGCTTGCCCAGGGAGCAGGTCACGGATCTGTGCCGCTCCCTGATCAGGGAACACCTGGCCGTCCCCGAGGCGGGTGGCCATGGCTGAGCTGTTCGCTGATCTTCTTGGCCAGCCGCAGGCGGTGAGGCTGCTGACGGCCGCCCTCGACCATCGCCGGCTGGCCCCGGCCTACCTGTTCGTGGGGGCCGATGGGGTGGGCCGCCGCCTGGCGGCCCTGCGCCTGCTGGAGGGGGTGCTCTCCGGTGGAAGCACCGGATCAGTGCCGTTGCGGCGGCGCCTGGCGGAGGGCAACCACCCGGACCTGCTCTGGGTCGAGCCCACCTACCTGCACCAGGGCCGGCTGGTGAAGGCCTCCGAGGCCGAGGCCCAGGGCCTCAGTCGCCGCAGCCCCCCCCAGCTGCGCCTGGAGCAGGTGCGGGAGGTGACCCGTTTCCTGGCCCGCCGCCCGGTGGAGGGGGGGCGCTCCCTGGTGGTCCTGGAGACGGCCGAGGCGATGGCTGAGGCGGCGGCCAATGCCCTGCTCAAGACCCTCGAAGAACCCGGCCATGGTCTGCTGATCCTGCTCACGGCGACACCGGACCGGCTGCTGAGCACCATCCGCTCCCGCTGCCAGTCCATTCCCTTCGCCCGCCTGCCCCCCGCCCTGGTGCGCCAGGTGCTGGAACGGCAGCCGCTGGCGGCAGGGGAACCGCAGGGGCCCGTGGCGGATCCCCCCGAACTGCTCGAACTGGCCGCCGGCTCCCCCGGGGCCCTGCTGCGCCACCGGCGGGTCTGGCAGGGACTGCCGGAGGGGTTGGCGGAACGGTTGCTGGCCCTGGGCCGGGAACCCATGGAGGCCCTGGGTCTGGCCCGCGACCTCAGTGAGGCCCTCGACGGCGAACAGCAGCTGTGGTTGCTCGACTGGTGGCAGCTGCACCTCTGGCGCCAGCGCCTGGAGCCGGCGCCGCTGCGGCGCATCGAGCAGCTGCGCAGCCACCTGCTGGCCTACGTGCAGCCCCGGCTGGCCTGGGAGGTGGCCCTGCTCGATCTGGGCCGCTGAGGACCCAGGCAGCGGATGGACCACTGTGGTTCCGTCCCAGATCCTTTGGTGCGCCTTGAGCCAGGCCAAGAGATTGCTGTCCTGGCCGGTCAGATCAGGGACAGGGCCTGCGTGCTGGGGAACGTCCTGGGCAGGTCCCGGCTGTCCGCCTCCATCGTGATCAGGACAGCGGCGTTGCGGGCAGGAAGCGTCGGCATCGGGCCACGGCCCTTCCCCTCAGCCTCGTCACTCAAGGGGAGGACTGGGTTCCGATGGAACGGTTCGCCGGGGAATCAGCCGGCTTCGTTGGTCCTGGTGGAGGCCTCCAGCCGGGCGTGCCGGGCGTCGCGGACGATGGTGGCGAGGGGTTCCATCTGGTCGTTGGCGGGGAGCTCGAGGCAGTAGCCGGCGCCGTAGACGGTCTTGATGAAGCGGGGCTTGCGGGGGTCGGGCTCGAGCTTGGTACGGAGGTGGCGGATGTGGACCCTGATGGTTTCGATGTCGTCGTCAGGCTCGTAGCCCCAGACCTCCTTGAGGATGAGGGAGGGGGCGACGGTCTGGCCGTGGCGCTGCAGCAGGCAGTGGAGGAGTTCGAACTCCGTGTGGGTGAGGCGGACGGGGGCGTCGAACCAGATGGCCTCAAAGCGCTCGGGGACGAGGGTGAGGGAGCTGAAACTCAGGATCTCGTTGTGCTTGGTGGAGAGGGGAGCCCGCTCGCTGCGTCGCAGCAGGGCCTTGACCCTCACCATGAGCTCCTCGAGATCAAAGGGCTTGGTGAGATAGTCGTCGGCGCCCGAGTTGAACCCGCTGACCTTGTCCTTGGTGCTGCCGAGTGCGGTGAGCATCAGGATGGGGATCTTGGCGGTGCGCTCGTCGCGCCGGAGGCGCTGGCAGAGGGTCAGACCGTCGACCTTGGGGAGCATCAGGTCGAGCAGGATGACATCGGGGATGTACTGCACGGCAAGGGCCTGGCCCTTGATGCCGTCTTCGGCGCGCTGAACGTCGAAGCCCCCGTGCTCGAGATGGCCGGCGACCAGATCGCGCATGTCGCCGTCATCTTCGATGAGCAGGATGCAGGGCTTCATGGGTGGCGTCGTGGCGTCGAAGGTGCTTCCGGAGCGAGCACAAGTGACGGGAGACTACATTTTCGCCGTTCTGCCGCGGGCGTGCAGGGATTCGGTGGAACCACCAGCCCAGGCGGCTGTGGCCTTGGTTGCCCCGGGAGCGGAAGCCCGCAATCGGACGGATGAAGAAACTCCCCGGGCGGGATTCGAACCTGCGACCAATCGGTTAACAGCCGACCGCTCTACCACTGAGCTACCGAGGAAAACACCCGGAGAACCGGGTTCTGATGACCTTACCTTTCGGCCCCGCCGGCGGGCAAGGGGGCCAGGCAGCGGCGCAGGCTTTCGCCGCTCTGCCAGGGGCCGATCGCACCGGCTTCCATGCGGGCGGCTCCGTCGCAGCGGTCGAGTTCCTCGAGACGGTGGGTGATCCATAGCGCGGTGAGGGGGGAGGCGCTCCGGTGACAGAGCCGATGGATCAGCTCCAGCACCTCGTTCTGGCTTTCCGGATCCAGCAGGGCTGTCGGTTCATCGAGCAGCAGCAGTGACGCGTCGGTGGCCAGAGCCCCGGCGATCGCCAGACGCTGCTTCTGTCCACCGCTCAACGTGTGGATGGGCCGCTGCTGCAGGCCCCCCAGACCCACCTGGGCCAGGGCCGCCGCCACCCGTCTGGCCCGCTCGCCGTCGTCAAGACCCTCGGGGAGGGCCAACTGCAGATCGCTGCCGCAACTGGGCAGCAGCAGCTGGTGGTCGGGGTTCTGGAACACCAGGGCGGGCCTGCCCTGGCTGGCGATGGTGCCCTCGGTCGGCGTGAGCAGGCCGGTGATCAGGCGCAGCAGGGTGCTCTTGCCACTGCCGTTGCTGCCCACGAGCATCCACAGTCCCGGCCGCGGAATCTGCAGCTGACAGTTTTGCAGGGCCTGACGGCCCTCGCTCCAGCCGAAGCAGAGCCCCTCGATGCGCAGGGGCGGCTCCACCGGCGCCGCCGTTGTCACGGCTCAAAGCTGAAACCGGGCCGCTTGCCGCCGCCGGCGACCGCCGACTTCTCATAAATCTGGACGGCCACGATCTCGCCACTGAGGAGGCTGACGCGCTTCTGCTCGTCCTTCTCACAGGTCAGCTCCAGCACCTTGGGGTGTCCGCTCTCGAGGGCCTGACGCACCTCGCCGTACAAGGCCTGGGCGGCCTCCAGCTCCTTGCGCTGGACGGCAACGGGCATGGGGCTGAGCCGGAGGGAGATCTCGACGACGTACATGGTGGAAGGGGCCCGGAGGCCGGGACAGCGGGGAGGACTGGCGTGGCCACTCTGGCGAATCGTGGGCCGCCGGGGAGATGGTGGGTACTTGTGCTCATTCCTGGGGGCCAGGGTGCGGTCAGCCGCACAGAAAGGCCGTCGTCTTTTACGATCGCCTTGTAACGCTTCGTGAAGCTCTCCCCATGACGATCGCCCTAGGGCGTGCACCGGCCACGCGTGGATGGTTCGACGTCCTCGACGACTGGCTCAAGCGCGACCGCTTCGTTTTCGTGGGCTGGTCCGGTCTGCTGCTGTTCCCCACGGCCTATCTGGCCCTGGGCGGCTGGCT
>CALRQM020000101.1:0-7182 GCA_943370335.1 Bordetella parapertussis
GGCCGCCGCCCGCAGGCGCCGTGCCAGCCATTGCCTGACGTTGGTTGCGAGACGTGCCATGGACATGGGCCGATAAGTGGTCTCAATCTGCCCCTCGCGCGCCGGTGGGGATGACGGCAAACTCACCCGCCGGGCGACGGATTGCCGGCCCTGTGCCCTTGCAGGGGGATGGCCGTCAACTGATCGCGCCGGGATCCCAGCCCTCCGGCCCGATCACGAACAGGATGTCCCCCGCCTGCAACGGTGTGGTGCCACGGGGATCAGCGATCGTCTCCCCATCGGCCCGTGTCACCGCCAGCACGGTCACGCCATGCTCCAGCCGCAGGCCGCAGGAGGCGATGGTGCCGCCCAACAGGGGCGAATGGGGCTGCAGGCGCAGGGTGTGGGTGGCCAGGTGCGGCAAGGCCATTTTCAGGTCTGCCACCGAGGTGGCCGAGGCCGCCAGATTGCGGGCCATGTCCCGCCAGTGGCCACGCACATCGCCGATCAGCCGCTGGATGTCCTCGCGGGGCACCAACATCCGCGCCATCACCCGGGAAAACACCTCGATCGACACCTCCAGCTCATCGGCGATCACCTCATCGGCCCCCAGGTCCATCAGCGGCTCCACCTCCCGGAGATACCGGCTGCGCACCAGGATGTAGGACTCCGGCGCCACCCGCCGGCCGATCTCCACGATGCGGCGGGCGGCGCCGGGATCGTCGATGACGATCACGATGGCGCGGGCCCCCTCCGCATGAACCAGCTCCAGGATCGGGGCGTGGGTGGCATCGCCATAGCGGATCGGTTCGCCCTCCTGGAGTCCCTCGGCCACGAGGGCGCCGTTCAGTTCCACCACCGTGTACGGCACGGAGCAACGCCGGGCGCAACGGGCCACGTTCCGCCCGGTGACACCGAAACCGATGATCAGCACATGGCCGCTGCCGGGCAGGTCCTCCTGCGGTCCCTGCGTCGCCGAGGGGCCGCCCCCCTGGGGCTGGAGCCGGATCAGGCGGGTGCGGCACAGCCGGTCAGCCAGGGGGGACGACCCCGCCACCAGCACTGGGGTGGCCATCATGCTGAGCACCGCCACATCCAGCAGCAGCTGGAACACCTCCGGCGTCAGCAGCCCCACCGCCACCGCCGCCTTGGTGGCCACCAGGGAGAACTCACCCACCTGTCCCAGGGGCAGGCCGGCCAGCACCGCGCTGCGCAACGGCAACCCGGTGACCAGGGCCGCCGCCGCCGCGATCAGGGGCTTGATCAGGAGCACGGCCAGGGTGAGCAGGGCGATGCGGGCTGGATGGGCCAGCAGGAAAGGGATGTCGAGCAGCAACCCCACGGACACGAAGAACAGGCTCATCAGCACGTCCCGGAAGGGGAGCATCACCGCCACGGCCTGGTGGGAATACTTCGATTCCGAAAGGATGAAACCGGCCAGGAAGGCCCCCAGGGCCAGGGACAGGCCCAGTGACTGGGTGATCAGGGCGATGCCCACGCAGAGCATGAAGACCCCCAGCAGAAAGGCCTCTGAACTGCGGGTGCGGATGATCTTCTCCAGCACCCAGGGCACGATCCAGCGGTAGGCCAGCACGGCCAAGGCCGCCACCACCAGCACCTTCAGCGCCAGCCCCGAGAGCGCCGGCAGCAGGGAACCCTCACCAAGGCCGGCCAGCAGGGGAGCGGTGAGCATCACCGGCACCACGGCGATGTCCTGATAAATGAGGGTGGAGAGAATCGCGCGGCCATGGGGGGTTTCGATCTCGGCGCGCTCCTGCAGCATGCGCAGCACCACGGCCGTGCTGGAGAGCGCCACCACACAGCCGAGATAGCCGGCCTGGGGAAGGGTCATCCCCATCGGCAGCAGCGCCAGGGCGACCACGGCGGCGGTGCCGAAAAACTGAAGTGAGCCGCCGATGATGAATTCCCGCCGCAGGCGGGTCACATCCGCCACGGAAATCTCCAGCCCCACCACGAACAGCAGCAGCACCACGCCCACTTCCGCCAGCAGTTCGATGTCGTGGGGGCCCCGCACCAGGGCGAGGGCATCGGGCCCCGCCAGCACCCCGGCCAGCAGCAGACCGATCGAGGTGGGAAGCCGCAGCCGGTGGCACAGGATCGCCGCCAGCACGGAAAGCCCGAAGATGACGACCAGATCGAGCAGCAGAACCTGCACGGTGCCGATGGTCGTCACGGGAGCCGATCGTATGCCTGCCGAGCCCTGCCGCCGTTCCGACGGACCGCCATGATCAGCCTGACAATCCATGCCGTTGCTGCAGCGATGGCCAGTCGGCTGCCGCGCTGGCGGCGAGCGGCCCTGGCCCTGCTTCTGGCCCTGGGCCTGGCGCTGACCATCGGCCTGGCGGTGATCCAGCCCCACCCCACGGCCGCAGCGACAGCCGCCGCCGAGCCCCCCGCCCCGGCGGACCCGGCCAGCGCCGGCAGCTTTCGCCTCGGTACGGTGCGGATCCTGGGGGTGCCGGCGATCACGGTGGCCTCGCCGGCGCTGGACGCAGGGGGCGACGGCGGGCCGGAGGCCAGCGAGCGGGCCCGGGTGATCGAGGGCAACCTGAACCAGCTGTACGAACCCCGCAATCCCTGCACCGCAGGGGAACGGGTCGGTGAGGCGCTGCTGGATCGCCTCAGCCTCAAGGGGACGAAGGCCGCCTGTGACCCCAACCATCTGGGCCTGCAGGGGGCACCACAGGCCCTGCGCGTGGTGCTGCTGCGCCAGCCAGGCGGGGACCGGCAGCTGGCGGCCCTGGTGCCCGGCCGCTCGAGCCCCTTCCCCCTGCTCACGGTCACCGAGCAGGACGCGGCGTTCAACGGCCTGCCGGCCGATGTGCTGGCCGAACAGTGGCGCGGTCTGCTGGAACGCCGCCTGCGCAGCGCCCGCGGCGTGTTCGGGGAGGAGCAGATCAACGGGCGCCTGCAGATCGCCCTGGTGTCCCTGGCCGGACTGGCCCTGCTGATGGCCCTGGCGGTGGCGTTGTGGCGCTTCAGCCAGCGCTCGCTGCCCCGCCTGCAACGGCGCCGCGCCGAGCGACCGGTGCGCTTCGACGCCCTGCTGCTTCAGCTCACCCAGGCCGTCAGCCGGCTGCTGGCGGTGCTGGTGATCCTGCTGGGGGTGGCGATGGGCGCCGTGCTGCTGCTGGCCTGGCCCGGCCAGATCCCGGCCGCCATCGATGTGTTGCTGCAGCCGCTGGTGGTGCTGATGAAAGCGCTGCTGCTGCTGGCTGTGGCCATGGTGCTGCGGGGCCTGGTGGGGCTGCTGCTGAGCCAGTGGGCCAGCCATCTGGCCGTGAGCGCCGAGCACCGCGCCCGCCGCCGGCAGCGCTACCTGAGCCTGCTGCGGGTGCTGCGCCGGCTGGTGAACCTGGCCTGCCTGCTGCTGTTCGCGCTCTGGACGGTGCTCGGGATTCCCGTGTTGCGGGATCTCTCCAGCAATGCCGTCCTGGCCAGTGGGGCCGTGCTCGGCGCCCTGGCGCTGGTGTTCCAGGGGTTGCTGCGGGATTTCGTCGCCGGGCTGGTGCTGCTGCTCGACGACCGCTACGCCATCGGTGATGTGGTCGAGATCGGTGGTCGCTCCGGCGAAGTGGTGGATGTGGGGGTGCTGAGCACGGAACTGCGCTGCGCCGATCAGCGGGTGGTGGTGGTGCCCAACAGCCACTGCGAGCAGGTGGTGAACCACACCAAGCTGCGTTCGGGGGCGGAGGTGACGCTGCTGCTGCCGCGCAGCCTCACCGATCTGGCCGGCGCCATGGGCCTGATCGCCGCGGAACTGGCCGCCTTCGGAAGCGATCCGCACTGGGCCCCGATGCTGCTGGAGCCACCCCGCCTGTTGGGCATCGAGGCGATGACGGAGCACGACCTCCAGGTGAAGGCCCTGCTGATCACCGAGGCAGGCCAGCAGGGCCCAGCCCGGCGGGAACTGCTGGGGCGGCTGGTGCAGCGGCTGCAGGGCTGGCCCTGAAAGATCCCGTTTCTAGGCTGGGGGGCCCGGCACAAGCCCATGGCCCCGTTTTCCTCCCTTCCCGGCACGGATGTCCGACTCGGCCGCCGGGAACTGTTGCTGGGAGGCGCTGCCGCCGGCTTCGCCCTGGCGGTGCGGCCGGTGGCGGCGTCCACCGTCACCACCTCCACCCAGGGGCTGACCGCCGGCTGGGTCTCCGTGCCGGCGGCGGATGGCGCCGTGAAGGCCTACCGGGCCCGCCCCGCCAAGGGTTCGGGCTTCCCGGTGGTGCTGGTGGTGCAGGAGATCTTCGGCGTCCATGCCTACATCCAGGATGTCTGCCGCCGCCTGGCCCAGCTGGGCTATCTGGCCATCGCCCCGAGCCTGTTCGATCGCCAGGGCGACGTGACCCAGCTTCCCGACATCCCCTCGATCCTGCCGCTGGTGGCGACGGTGCCCGATGCCCAGGTGATGGCCGACCTGGATGCCACCGCCGCCTGGGCGGCCGCCAGCGGTGAAGGGGACGTGTCGCGGCTCGGCATCACCGGCTTCTGCTGGGGGGGCCGGATCACCTGGCTGTACGCCGCCCACAACCCGAAGCTGAAGGCCGGGGTGGCCTGGTACGGCCGCCTGGTGGGCACGGCCAGCGAGCGGCAACCCCTCTATCCGATCGACCTGATTGCCAAGCTCAAGGCCCCGGTGCTGGGGCTCTATGCCGGCGAGGACGACGGCATCCCGATGGAGTCGGTGCAGCGGATGCAGGCGGCCCTGAAGGCGGCCGGCAGCCCCAGCCGGATCGAGGTGTTCCCCGGCGTCCCCCACGGCTTCCACGCCGACTACCGGCCCACCTACCGCGCCGCCGCCGCCGCCGCCGGCTGGAAGCAGATGCGGGCCTGGTTCCGCGCCAACGGCGTGGTCTGAGGACCGGCGTGCCGGGGTTCAGGCCCGGTTGAGGTGCTGATCCGCCGCGGCGGCCAGGCGGTCGGTCCAGTGGTCCACCTGGGCCTGCTCGGCCGCCTCCACCATCACCCGCAGCAGGGGCTCAGTGCCGCTGGCCCGCACCAGCACCCGGCCGTGGCCCGCCATGGCCGCCTCCGCCTCGGCCACCGCCAGCCGCAGGGGCTCGCACTGCTGCCACTGCTGGCGCCGCTGCCGGTCGGGCACGGTCACATTCACCAGCCGCTGGGGGTAGGGCTGGAAACTGCCGTCCATCCATTCGTCCAGCTTCAGGCCGGCGCCATGGATCAGGGTGGCCACCTGCAGGGCGCTGAGCAGGCCGTCGCCGCTCATGCCGTGGCGCGCCGAGAGGATGTGCCCCGACTGCTCGCCACCCAGGCCGGCCCCCAGGGCCTCCATGGCGGCGTGCACGTGCTGGTCGCCCACGTCGGTGCGCTCCAGCACCCCGCCGCTGGCCTGCCAGGCCCGCTCGAAGCCCAGGTTCGACATCACCGTGGCCACCAGGCGGTCGTCCGGGAGCTGGCCCTCGCGGCGCAGGGCGGAGCCCCACAGATACAGGGTGTGGTCCCCGTCCACCACCCGGCCGCGCCCATCCACGGCCAGCATCCGGTCGGCGTCGCCGTCGAAGGCGAAGCCCATGTCGGCGCCGCTCTCCAGCACCGTCCGCTTCAGGGGCTCCAGGTGGGTGCTGCCGCAGCCCTGGTTGATGCGCTCGCCATCAGGTTCGCCGTGCAGCACCAGCACCTCGGCCCCCAGGGAGCGGAACAGCTCCTCGCCGCAGGCGGTGGCCGATCCCCAGCAGAGGTCGAGCACGATGCGGCAACCGTCAAGGCGCTGGCCGGCGGCGCTGGCCCGCAGGGATTCGGTGTAGGCCGCCAGCAGGTCGGGGCGCGTCACCAGGTGGCCGCTGCCCGCCAGCGGTGGCGGCGCGGTGCGGCCCTGGAGCCCCGCCTCGATCGCCTGCTGGCGCGCGGCCACGAGCTTGGCGCCGCTGGCGCCGAACACCTTGATGCCGTTGTCGTGGGGAGGGTTGTGGCTGGCCGACACCATCAGTCCGCCGGCGGCGCCCTGGCGCCGGATCGTGCCCGGCACCGCCGGCGTGGGGCACAGCCCCAGTTGCCAGACCTCGCGACCGGCGGCCATCAGGCCGGCGCTGAGCGCCGCCACCAGCATCGGCCCGCTGCGGCGCGAGTCGGTGCCGATCACCACCGGCCCGTCGGCCTGGAGCACCACGCCGGTCCAGTAGCCCACCTGCAGGGCCAGGGCCGGGGTGACGCTGGTGCCGACGCGGCCGCGGATCCCGTCGGTGCCGAAGCGGGCCAAGCCCTCCTCCAGGGGCGCCCCGAGGGGGGAAACCACCGGATGCGAAGCCGCTTCACCCATGCCGCTGCCATCACTGGGGAGCAGGCTACGTGCCGTCCCCAGCCGGCCTCAGCGCCAGCGGGGCGGCCACCAACGCCAGCGCAGCAGCTCCAGGGTGGCCCAGAGCAGCAGCAGGCCCACGCACCAGCCCGGCAGCAGCCGCAGGGGCCAGAGCGGCCGCAGCAGCAGGGTGAGCACGGCCACCACGCTCACCACCACCGCACGGCGGCGCTGGGCCGCCCCGGGCAGGCGGTCGAACAGCGGCGGCAGGGCGGGGAGGGAGGGCAATCGCACCGGGTGCGGCGCAGGCGGATGCCCAGAATGCCCCGGACGCCGTCCCCCGGCCATTGGCCCGACTCCCACTGCTGCTGTCCCTCTCCTGCCTGGGCACGGGCCTGGCGCTGGTGGGGGGCCGGGCCCTGCTGGCGCGCCAGCCGGCGCTCACCCCCGCCACCGCCACCGCCCGGCTGGAATGGCTGCAGCACTGGGATGCCGATCCCTGGCGGCGCCGGGAGGCCAGCCTGCTGCTGGCGGCCCGCAGCAAGGATCCCCAGGAGCAGCGCCAGTGGCTGCGGGGCCAGGGCTGGGGTCCCGATCCCCTGGCCGCCCTGGTGTTGAAGCAGGACGCCCTGGCCGCCGCGGCCCTGGGACGCCCCGAAACAGCGCTGGCCCTGTGGCGCCAGTTGCAGCGGCGCTTCCCCGGCGATCCGGCCAGCGCCGATGCCCTCTACGCCCTCGGCGGCGACAAGCCGGGCAAGCACGGGCAGTTGCTGCAGCGCTTCCCGGCCCACCCCGCCGCCCTGGCCGCCGCCCTGGCCGCGGGCCCGGAGGCCACCGAACGGCGACGCGGCGCCCTGCACCTGGCCCGCTGGGGCGCCCGCTGGCCCGGCGCCGAAGCCCGCCTGCGGCAGGTCTGCAAGGAAGAGGCCTCG
>CALRQM020000102.1:0-6829 GCA_943370335.1 Bordetella parapertussis
CGCTGAAGCTGGTGCGCTGCAGCTCCATCAGGAACTTGATGGCGTTGCCGCCGGCCCCGCAGGAGAAGCAGTAATAGAACTGCTTGGCGGGCGACACCGTCATCGACGGGGATTTGTCGTCGTGGAACGGGCAGATCCCGACGAATTCACGGCCCTTCTTCTTGAGCACCACGTGCTCCCCCACCACATCGACGATGTCGGCCCGTTCCTTGACGGCCTCGATCGTGCGGGGGTGGAGACGGGGAAGACTCAAGAGTGCAGGCTCAGGACAGGGCGGGGCGAGCAGGGTGAAGGAGAGCCAGGGCTTGGGGACTGGAAGTGGGGGCTGGGCGTGGAGGATGGGCCGATGCCACGCCGACCCTATCGGTGGTGGTGGACTTGGCTCCATTCTGGGGCCTGACACCACAGATGGAGATCACCGGGTGAACCGAACGCCCCCGATCGGCCCCGGTCGAGCCCTGCCGGCCGGGGGCTGGATGGTGCTCAGCGCCCTGGCCTTCAGCCTGATGGTGGTGGGGGTGAAGCAGGTGGGCGACCGGCTGCCGATCGCCGAGGTGGTGCTGGCCCGGGCCCTGGTGAGCCTGGTGCTCAGCTACGGCATGGTCCGAAGGCTCGGTGTGGATCCCTGGGGCCGGCGCAGGGGACTGCTGGTGGTGCGGGGCCTGGTGGGCAGTGCCGCCCTGTTCTGCGTCTATGCCGCCGTGATGCACCTGCCCCTGGCCGCCGCCACGGTGCTGCAGTACCTGTACCCCACCTTCACCGCGCTGCTGGCCTGGCTGCTCCTGGGCGAACGCCTCGGCCGGCGGGTGCTGCTGGCCATGGGGCTGGGCTGGCTGGGCGTGCTGCTGGTGGCCCAGCCGGCGGCCACCTCGGCCCTGCCGGCCGCCTGGGTGGCGGTGGCGGTGGCCGGAGCCCTGCTCACCGCCGTGGCCTACGTGAGCGTGCGGAGCCTGGCCGAGAGCGAACACCCGGCCGTGATCATTTTCTACTTTCCACTCGTGGCGCTGCCCATGAGCCTGCCCCTGGTGCTGCTCGATCCGGTGCTGCCGACGCCGGGCGAATGGCTCTGGTTGCTGGGGGTGGGGGTGTTCACCCAGGTGGGTCAGGTGGGTCTCACCCGGGCCCTCACCCAGCTGCCAGCGGCGCGAGCCACGGCGATCAGTTACGTGCAGGTGGGATTCGCCGCCCTCTGGGGTTGGTGGATCTTCGGAGAAACCATTGATCTGCCGACGGCGATCGGGGCGACCCTGATCCTGATGGCCACGCTGATCTGTCTGGGACAGGCGCCGGGGGTGGCCAGAGCCGACAAATCCGTACGGGACACCCCCCTACGATGACGCCGCCAGGTGGGGTTCCCTTGCTGTTGATGCCCCTGCCCGGTGCCGTCCATTCCTGGCTGGCCACGATGGTGGCGGGCTTCGCTCAGGGAGCGGAGACCACTCTGATCCGGCCGCCGATCGCTCCCGGAATCGTCCCCCTGCCGCTGATGATGCTGACCATCGGCGGCATCTTTCTCGGCACCCTGGCGATCAGTCGCTTCTCCCTGAAGATCGGGGTGCCGGCGATTCTCGGCGTGCTGCTGTTCGGCCTGCTGATCAATCCCTCCATCACCCTGTTCAGCCATGACACGATCCTGCGGCTGCAGGTTCTGAGTCTGTCGATCCTGCTGTTCAACGCCGGGCTGGAAACCGATATCCGCTCGATTCGCGGCTTCCTCGAATACGGGATCATCCTGGCGGTGGGAGGCGTGATCCTCTCCAGCCTGTTGCTGGGGCTGATCATCTGGTTCGTGGCCTCCCCCGATGCGGCCGGCATCGAACTCGGCTTCCGGCAGGTGCCGGTGGCCGTGGCGATGCTGATCGCCGCCTGTCTGGGCTCGACCGACGCCGGCGCCACGATGAACGTTCTGCAACTGGTGCAGCGGGCGATCCCAAGCCGGCTTTCGGCTTTGGTGCAGTTCGAATCCTCCGTCAACGATCCCACCGGCATCCTGTTTCTGGGGCTGGTGATCGGACTGACGACCCTGGAGGGGAGCAGCGGCGGGCAGGAGGTGGTGGTGGAGCAGCTGCAGACGTTCCTGCAGAAGATCGGTTCCGGCCTTCTGATTGGCGTGGTCGTGAGCTACCTGGGGCGCTTCAGCCTCAACCGGTTGGTGCGGGAGAGCAGCCAGTTGCTGATCCTGGGCATCGCCATCGGCCTGATCTCCTACGGGGTGGCGGAATTGATGGGCGGCTCCGGCTTCATCAGCGCCTACGTGTCGGGACTGATGCTGCGCAACAACACCTACAGCAACAAACAGATCACACCGGAAGCCCTGCAGCAGACGCTGCTGCCGTTCAACAACATGACCGAAATCACCGTCTTCCTGATCTTCGGTCTGAGTGTCCATCCCCTCGAGCTCCTGCCCGCCTTGCCGGAGGGGATTGTCGTCGCCCTGGCGATGATGCTGGTGGCCAGGCCGGCGAGTGTGCTGCTGCTGCAACGCTTCTCGCCCTTCAGCCTGCGGGATTCGTTGCTGGTCGCCTGGTGTGGTCTGCGGGGCGCCGTTCCGCTCGCCCTGAGTTTCGAGATGGTCGACGCCATCCCCAGGGTGAGCGGCATCGACCCAGCCACGGTGCCGTCCCTAGTGCAGAACGCCGGCGGCATCGTCTTCTGTGTCGTGGTGATCAACCTGCTGGTGCAGGGACTCACGCTTCCCCACGTGGCGCGCTGGCTCAGGCTTTCCGAGGAAGCGGCAGGGGCTCCGTGATCCAGTCCTGGCTGTTGCCATCGCTGCTGCCGCTGGGGCGGGCCAGGCGCCAGCTCTCCCCCCTGGAGCCCCGCTGCAGGTAGAGCTCGAAGGGGCTGTCGACGCGAATGGCATCCCCCGGCAGACGCCAGTCGAAGCGGCCGCTCAGGTGCAGGCCCCGTTCATCACCAATGGTGATGGTCTCCTGCTCCTCGACCCGCACCCGGCTCACCTCGGGCAGGCCGCCGGCCTCCAGGTCGAGGGCGCGGGCGATGGCCCCTTGGGTGAGCTGGATCTGCAGGGAGAGGGCGTCGAGCAGCACGCCCCTGGGGGGCTGGGCGACCCTGGTGCAGCCCCCCAGCAGCAGCACCAGGGCCAGCAGCGGTGCCAGCACCAGCGTCAGCGGCGACCGGGAGCGCCCCGAGGGGGTTGGCAGGAGGGGCAGCATGGGGGCTGACGCACGTCTCACCATGATCGGCTGGCTGCAGGGGCGACTGGCCGAACCATGGCAGCAGGCGAACCGTTGCGGGGCCCTGCTGATCTGCCAGGGGGTGGGCTACGAGGTGCAGTTCAGCCTGAGGCAGTGGCAGCGCCTGCCGGAGGTGGGCAGCGATCTGGGTCTGCATGTGCACCACAGCATCCGCGATGACGGCTGGACGCTCTACGGCTTCTCGGCCCGCCAGGAGCGGGACCTGTTCCGCGAGTTGGTGGCCGTGAGCGGTGTGGGGCCCCAGATGGCCCTGGGCCTGCTCGGCGCCCTGGAGGTGCCCGACCTGGTGCGCGCCATCGTCCACGCCGACCTGCGCAGCCTCTGCCTGGCCCCCGGGGTGGGCAAGCGCACGGCCGAACGGCTGTCGGTGGAGCTGAGAGCGCGCCTGCAGGAGCGCTTCGCCGGCCTGGTGGATCCCCTGGACGAGGAGGAGGCCCCCGGCACCGAGAGCCCAGGGGGCCCCACGGCCCCCTGCCGCGAGGAGGTGCAGATCACCCTGGTGGCGCTCGGTGACGAGCCCCTGGAACTCCACCGGGCCCTGCGGGCCGTCGCCGCCGCCGGTGTTGAGGCCTCCGCTGGTGCCGATGACTGGATCCGCGAAAGTCTGCGCTGGTTGTCCCGCGCCGTGGCCTGAAGCGGCAGGTCCCCAGGGAAGGCCAACGGGCTGGGCGTTAAGGTGTTGGTTTGCACCGTTCGGGCACAGATCCGCCCATGCCGCTCACCACCACCCAGAAACAGGAACTGATCAATTCCCATCAGGCCCACGGCACCGACACCGGCTCGGTGGAAGTGCAGGTCGCCATGTTGAGCGAGCGGATCCAGCAACTCAGTGGCCACCTGCAGAAGAACATCCACGACTTCTCCTCCCGCCAGGGGCTGCTCAAGATGATCGGTCGCCGTAAGCGCCTGCTCGGCTATCTGCGCGCCCAGAGCGAGACCCGCTACGCCGAACTGATCAAGAAGCTCGGCATCCGCGGCTGAGGGACGTTCCATGGCCCGTCGGCCGAAGCCGAAATCCTTCGCGGCGCCCGCTGCCGGCGGCCCGCCCATCAAGGCGCCAAGGCAGCAGGTGATCCCCGAGGCGGTGGCCAACCGCATGGTGCGGCGCATCGCCATCGCCACGGGCACGCCTACCGTCCTGGGCATGGGCGTGTTCGTGGCCAGCTATCTGCTGGTCAGCCGCGGTGTGCTCGACATCCCCCCCGGCCTCACCCTGGTGGGTTCCGGAGCCTTCTTCCTGCTGGGCCTGCTGGGCCTCAGCTACGGGGTGCTCTCCGCCAGCTGGGAGGACGGCCCGGGCAGCCTCCTGGGATTCGAGCAGATCGGCGTCAACATCGGACGGATGCGCGCCTCGGTGCGGGCCATGCGGCAGGGCACCTCGGGCTCCGGCTCAGGCAGCCCCCAGGGGTGAGCGCAGCCAGGCCCTGAAGTCGGCTGAGGCGAGCGTCTCGACAGCCGCCGGCGCGTCGGCGACGCAGAACTGGCCCCCCAGCCGCACGAAGCGGGTTTCGTCCTGGTGCTTCACCAGCGCCACCACGGGCACCCGCACCCCCGCCTCTTCCTGGCCGGGGCGATGGCGGGTGAGGCATTCCCGCAGGCGGTGCTGCACGGCGATGTCGCCGGCCTGCTCGGGGGCCAGTTCCACCATCACCAGCTGCAGATCCTCGATGCTGCGGCAGTCGTCGACGAGCAGCTGCACCCGGTCGTCACGGCGGTCGACGCCGGCCCAGAGCAGCAGGCGGGCATCCACCATCAGGTGGTCGGCCAGGCGAGTGTAGCTCTTGGGGAACACCACCGCCTCGCAGGAGCCGGTGAGGTCCTCCAGCTGCAGCACGGCCATGCGGTCGCCCTTGCGGGTGGTCACCTGGCGAATCTCGCTCACCATCACCACCACACTCACCTTGGCCTTGTCGGCCATCTCCTCGAGATTGGCCAGACCGATCGGCGTGAGCAGCCGCACCTGGGAGGCCAGTTGGCGCAGGGGGTGGTCGGAGATGTAGAAGCCGAGCAGCTCCTTCTCCAGCCTCAGCTTCTCGGTGGGGGGGTAGTCGGCCACCGCGGCGGCCCGCGGTGGCGCCGGAGCCTCCACGGCAGCGGCGCCCTCGGGAGCGCCCGCGGCACCACCGCAGAACAGGTCGAACAGGTTGCCCTGGCCGCTGGCCCGGTCGCGGGCGCGGGAGCTGGCCCAATCGAGCACCAGATCGAGGTCAGCCATCAACTGGGCCCGGTTGGCCTTCGGCTCGAGTCCATCGAGGGCACCGCAGTGGATCAGGGACTCGATCGCCCGGCGGTTGAGCTGCTGGCCCGGGATCCGGTCGCAAAGATCGGCGAGATGCAGGAAGGGGCCGCCGCTGGAGCGGGCCTCGATCAGCTGGCGGATGGCGCCATCGCCCAGGTTGCGGATAGCGGAGAGGCCGAAGAGGATCTTCTTGCCCACGGGGGTGAAGTCGATGCCGGAGGCATTCACGTCCGGCGGCATCACCTCGATGCCCATGGCCTGGCAGTTGGCGATGTAGCGCTGCACCTTGTCGGTGGTGCCGGCATTCACCGTGAGCAGGGCCGCCATGTAGGCCACCGGATGGTGGGCCTTGAGGTAGGCGGTCTGGTAGGTGACGGCGCCGTAGGCGGTGGAGTGGCTCTTGTTGAAGCAGTACTCGGCGAACAGCACCATCTGATCGAACAGCGCCTCGGCAATGGCGGCGTCCACGCCCCGTTCGCTGGCACCGCCCACGAACTGGTGGCGATGCTTCTGCATCTCCGACACCTTCTTCTTGCCCATGGCCCGCCGCAGCAGATCGGCTTCACCGAGGGAGTAGCCCGCCAGGTCCTGGGCGATCCGCATGATCTGCTCCTGGTAGACCATGATCCCGTAGGTCTCCTTGAGGATCGGCTCCAGCTTGGCGTGGGCCACATCGATCACCTCACGGCCGTGCTTGCGGTTGATGAACTTGGGGATCAGGCCCGCATCCAGGGGGCCCGGCCGGTAGAGGGCCAGGATCGAGGAGATGTCCTCCAGGGAGGAGGGTTTGAGATCACGCACGATCTGGCGCATGCCGCTGGATTCGAGCTGGAAGATGCCCTCCAGATCCCCCCGGGCCAGCAGGGCGTAGGTGCCGGGATCGTTGGCCGGCAGGGCATCGGGGTCGAGCCGTTCGCCCTCGGCCTGGGCCACCAGCTCGATCGTCTTCTCGATCATGGTGAGGTTCTTGAGGCCCAGGAAGTCCATCTTCAGCAGGCCCATCGCCTCGACGTCCTCCATGAAGTACTGGGTGATCACCTGGCCGTCGTTGTTGCGCTGCAGGGGCACCAGTTCATCGAGGGGTTCGGCGGCGATCACCACCCCGGCGGCATGGACCCCAAACGTTTTGTTGGTGCCTTCGATGCGGCGGGCCAGGTCGACCCAGTGGCGCACCTTGGCATCGTTCTCGTACTTCTCACGGAATTCCGGCACCGGAGACTCGGGGCCGATCATCTCGGCGAGCTTGGCCGGCTTGCCCCGGGCCACGGGAATCAGCTTGGCCAGCCGGTCGGCCTCGCCGTAGGGGATGTCGAGCACCCGGGCCACGTCCTTGAGCACCGCCTTGGAGGTCATCCGGTTGAAGGTGATGATC
>CALRQM020000103.1:0-6556 GCA_943370335.1 Bordetella parapertussis
GGGGGGCACACGGATAATGGCGCCTTACCGAACCGAGCGGACGTGCCGGAACAGCTCTATCGCTCCCTGGTCTGGCTCGACGTGCGGCTGGGAATGCTGTTCGCCGTTGGGCTGCCGCTGGTGCTGCTCGTCTGGGCGGCCCTCCGCAGGGAGCAGGCGCTGGTGCGCCTGATGGGCCTCTATTGGAAGGTGGCCAGCCTGCAGCTGGTCGCCCTGCTGCTGCTCACGGGCAACCGCCCCACCGGCTTCCTGCTGCTGGTGGTGGCACCGCTGCTGGTGGTGGTGAGCCTGTGGTTCTGGGTGGATCTCAACGAGGAACTGGCCGACATGCCCCCGTGGCGGGCCCTGCCCCTCACCCTGCGCATCTGGCGCTGGAGCCTGACCCTGCTGTCGCTGGCCGGGGCGAGCCTGGCCGTGACCGCCCTGCCCTGCATGGGCGGCGCCGGCGCCACGTTGCGCCTCTGCCGGGCCTGGCAGGAGGCGCCCCTGGGGCTGCACGGTGTGGTGGCCAGGGTGTTCGCCTTCGTGTTCGGCGGGGAATGGACGACGGGGGTGGCCGCCTTCGTGGGCTACGCGGCCCTGGTGGCCTACGCCGTGGGACTGTTGCAATGGCTGGTGGTGCGTCTGCCGCGGCTGGGCCGGGTGGCCGGCGAGTTCTGAGCCCTCTGCCCGTGCCGCTCCGCCGATGACCGACGCCGCCTCCCCTTCCGTTGCCGCCCTGCTGGCTGCGCTGGAAACGATCAGCCGTGGTCGCCCCGACCGGGTGCTGCGCCTGGTGGGCTTCCTGCCGGCGCCGGGGGAGGACGAGCCCTTCGAGCTGCTGATCTTCCGGGGCTTCTCCAGCAGCATCACCCACCCCACCGCTTTCGACCCCGACCAGCCGGCCCTGCCCGACTCGGCCCGCATCACCGCGGCCGAACTGCTGGCCGGGCCCCTCAACCCCAGCGACGAGCGGCTCCTGGCGGGACCGCTGCCGGCGGAGTCGTTCCTGGATCCGGGGGCCTGGGAAGGAACGGCAGGAAGCTGATCCGGCCCATGGGCCAGTTTTTTGGGCCGAATCATTCCGTGCACGGGCAGGGCACGGCGATCACAGCTTGTGCTTTGAACGTGCGCTGGCCGTTTTGGGTCTTCAGTGGAAGGCAGAGCGGCCAACGGACATCATCCGTGCTCCTGCAGATTCTGGTTTGACACGTGGTTCAGGGGACCACCCATTGACGTGTCGATAAAAGGGCGGAGATATCCATCCTAACTAGACTTTGAGATTCCACCGATGGGCTTGCGATGACGGACCCGAATCAGCCCGTAACAGACCTCAATCATCGCGGTAACCAATTATTGATCACCCAACTGCAGATTGCGGTCGCCATTATGGTTCCGCTCTTTGGGGCCGTATCCACATGGCAAGCAAGCCAAGCTGCCGCGGCACTTCAGTCACTTCAGGCTGACCTTCAGCAAGTCAGGCAGGAGACAGAGCGAAAGCAGAAGTTTGCCGAGCGCATACAATCTCAGCTCGAGAATCTGGCGGGTGGTAATTCGGCAAAGGCCAGAATTGCGTTGGCAAGTCTGTATACACTTGCCAGGGAAGAAGATGATAAATCAATTCTGTTTACGATCGCCATCGTAAGCGATAATCCTGCCATGAAGAATACAGTCGCCGATTTGGTCCTCGAGGACACCATGGCAAGCGAGGATCTTAAGAAAAAAATCAAGGCAAAACTAGGAAAGATACTCACAGCTGCAAGCGAATCTGATCGCCCATCTGAAATCGAAGGGGAGAGGCCTAAAGACGTTGCTGTCGAGAAACGACTGCTTGAGCATCTGACAAGGCAGCAAGAGACATTTTCGGGATGGATCTATCTCGGTAAGGCCAAAAAGGGCAGTGGTTTATTGGAAGACAAATCAGTGCTGACATCCACGATCCCCAAAGGCGCAGAGAATCAGACTGTTAAAACGATCACATCGGTCAATCTCAGAAACAGTTCGCCAACCGCGAGAGGCCTTGGGGCGATTAATGGAGTGTTGGCCAGCGGTCTTGTTGTGCGAGTGGATGAGTTGAAAAGAAGTGAAATCAATGCCTCCTATGATGCGATCTGGGCGAGAGTAACAGCCCCTAAAGTCGCTAAGTGAGTGAGGGCTTCCAGCATCGCCACACACCCAAGCTGCCAACGCATGGTGCCTGTGTCTCCGAAGCGTTGAACTGCGACGGTCTGGGCCTCACGCGCCTCGGCCATTTCGACAATCACGACGGCGATCGGATCGTGATGCAGGCCACACCCTGGGGCCATCTGAACAGCCGTCAAGGATCCGCAGCAACGGCTGCGATCGAGGGCTCGATGGAAGGCCTCGGTAGAGTTGGCCCCAGTGACCCCACGATTCGTTTGTTCCTTCCAGCGCTTCGATTCGTGGTTCCCCTGGCCGGTGTGGCCATGGCACTCGCCCTGCCTTCGGCGGCCCGAGCCGGCAGCTGCGAAGACACCTTCGCCCAGAAGGGCAACCCCCTCTCCGGCATTCGTTTCCACGCCGAAGTCACCGTTGATGCGCTGACCCCGTCGGTGGCGATTCGCCAGCTGCGCGGCATCGCGGCCACCAGGGGTTACGACATCCTCAGCGAAGAGGCGGATGATGGCAGCATGCTGCTGGAGCAGCCGCGATCGGGCTCCGCCCGGCCGTTCCCGATCATCGCCACCGCCCTTGCCGAGCAGGCGGCCGCCCGGGTGAAGCTGGAAGCGAAGTTGCCGGCCGGCATGCTGGCGGGGGCCGGTGGGGCGCGCAACGAACTCTGCGCCATGTTGAATGCTGTCAAAGGCGGCCCGGAAGGCATCGCCGCCGCCGAGCGCAGCGCGGGGGCGGTGTCAACGGCCGGCCCGGTGGTCATCGATGCCCTGGTCCTGTCGCAGAAGATTTCCCAGGAAGCTGACACCAACGCCGCCACGATTCCCTCCCGCTACCAGGGGAAAACCTTCACGATCAAGGGCCGGGTGGCCCACGTCGCCAAGGATGGCGGTGCCTATCGCATCGCCTATGAGATTCCCAATTCCACCAACGATCTGGCCATCAGGTTCGGCAAGTTCCGCTTCCTGACCCAGATCAGTTGCCTGGCCGCCAAGGGCCAGGGCGCCTACGCCCTCTCGCTGCGAACGGGCCAGGGCATCCAGCTGACAGGTCAGTACAAGGATTACGACCATGCCCGGCATGTGATGTGGTTTGAGGGCTGCCGGCCGGCCAACTGAGCGTTCCTGGCAGACAAACCCCGAGGGCCTGGCCACCATGACCGTGGTGGCAGGGGAGGGCATGGCTTCGAGGGATCCGATCCGGGACTTCTTCAGCTTCCTGCTGGGCGGCGTGCTCTTTTCGATGGGGGCGTTCCTGTTCTTCAACCAGGTGATGGTCAGCTCCGTGCCCATGGGCATGGGCTTCCGCTTCGGCCGGCGCGCCGCGGGTGCCTGGGGTGGAGCCGGTGCGGCCTGGGGCGGTGGCTGGGGCGGCGGTTTCGGCTTCTCCCAGGGCCTGGGCGGCGGCTTCGGCCTGCTGCTGATCCCGCTGACGATCGGGGTGTGCCTGCTGTTCGCCCTGCGCAACCAGCGCTGGGGCTGGTTCCTGGTGCTGGCCTCGGTGGCGGCCCTGGCGGTGGGCGTGCTCCAGACCCTGATCATGAGCTTCCAGCCCACCTCGCTCTGGAACCTGCTGACCATGTTTGCCCTGATCGGCAGTGGCGGCGGGCTGATGTTCCGTTCCCTGATGGCCTACGACGATGGCAAGGAAAGAGAAGACCGTTGAGGACCTGATCGTCGAGATGGAGCCGGTGCCGCCCGGGGGACGCCCCCCGTCGCCACCGGCCTTGCCCCCGGCGTCAAAACCCGCCCGGTTCCCGGTGCTCCAGCGGCTGCTGGTGCTGGGGCTCGTGCTGGTGGGCTTCGGCGCCGGCTGGATGGCGGCCGGCCTGCGGGCGTCCCTGGCGGAGAAGCCGGCCGGCGGCGGCAGGGGCGAGAGCCGCCAGGACCTGCTCGCCGACGGCTGGGTGGAATCGGATCAGGGGGTGTTCACCCGCCGCTGCCAGGGGATCTGCCGCAAGCCCCGCCTCTATGGCGGCGGCATCATCGACGTGATGGAAGTCGCCTGCCTGGAGCGTCCCTGCGGCGACATCCAGGCCAAGTTCGACGTGGTCGACGGGCTGGGCCAGGTGCTCGACACGGTGACCGTCGACCGGCCCGGACGGCAGGGGGAACGCCTGCAGCTCGTGATCGAATCGCAAAAGCCGGAGGCCAAGAGCTTCGCCCTGCAGTCGTTCACCGCCCGCGCCAGGGTGGAGTGACGCTCGCTTGGGGTTCCACGCCTTGAAGACACTCCCCTTCGTCGACGGCGCTGCCATGCCGATGCTCGGCCTGGGCACCTGGAACGCCCCGCCGGGCGAGGTGGGCGCGGCGGTGACGGCGGCGCTCCAGCTGGGCTATCGCCACATCGACTGCGCCGCCATCTACGGCAACGAGGCCGAGATCGGCGAGGCCCTGGCGGCGGCGATCGGCTCGGGCCTGGTGCGGCGCGACGACCTCTGGATCACCTCCAAGCTCTGGAACAACGCCCATGCCCCCGAGGACGTGGCCCCGGCCCTGGAGCGCACCCTGGCCGATCTGCAGCTCGACCACCTCGACCTGTATCTGATCCACTGGCCCGTGGCCTTCCGGGCGGGCGTGCTGATGCCCGAGGGCGCCGAGGATCTGGTGTCTCTCGAGACCCTGCCGATCGCGGCCACCTGGGCGGCGATGGAAGCGGCCGTCGACGGTGGCCTGTGCCGCCACATCGGCGTCAGTAACTTCGGCATGGCCAGCCTCTACAGCCTGCTGGGGCAGGCCCGCATCCGGCCGGCCATGAACCAGGTGGAGCTGCATCCCTACCTGCAGCAAAAGGGGCTGTTTGCTTTCTGCGAGGCCCACGGCGTGCACCTCACGGGCTATTCGCCGCTGGGCACCCCGGGCCTGCCCCCCCAGATGCGCCCGGCCGGCCAGCCGGTGCTGCTGGAGGACCCCACGGTCACGGCAATCGCTACCCAGCGCGGACTCACGCCAGCCCAGGTGGTGCTGGGCTGGGCCCTGCAGCGCGGCACCGCCGTGATTCCCAAGTCGGTGTCGCCGAAGCGCCTGGCCGAGAACCTCGCCGCCGCCGAGGTCGAACTGGCTCCTGAAGACATGGAGGCGATCGACGGGCTCGACCGCAGCCATCGCTTCATCGACGGCTCCTTCTGGGTGAAAGAGGGCGGCCCCTACACCCTGGAGAACGTCTGGGCCTGATCAGCCAGGCGCCAGCCGCCGGCGCAGGTAGGCGATGGCCAGGTCGCCGCATTCGGCCACCAGCCGGTCGCGGCGGCCCTGCTCCTGGGTGGCGGCGAGCCAGAGCAGGTGGCCGACGGTCTTGACCAGCACGTAGGCGATCAGGTGGCCCTCCTCCGCGCTGAGGTGGCTGCCCTCGGCGGCGGCCTTTTCGACGATCAGGCCGCTCCAGTCGTTGATCAGCCGGACGTCGGCCTCCTCCTCGATGGCCAGCAGCTCGGGGGTGGCGCTCTGCACATCCAGGAAGATGGCCGGGTAGCCGGGGTGGTCGCGGAAGAAGCGATCGGTGAGGGCCACGGCGGCGGTGATCGAGGCCTCCAGGGAGAGGGCGCGGCCGTCGCCCCGGTCGAAGAAGGCCGTGAGCAGCTCGTGCAGCTGCTCGGCGTAGAGCTGGGCGAGGCTGCGCAGGATCGCCCCCTTGTCGGGGAAGAACTGGTAGAGGGAGCCGATCGGCACCCCGGCTTTGGCGGCGATGGCGTTGGTGGTGGTGCTGCCGACGCCGCCGGTCACGAACAGCTCCTCGGCCGCCGCCAGGATCCGCCGCACCCGTTCCTGGCTGCGGGCCTGGCGGGGCTGGCGGCGCAGGGCCGAGGGCTCGCCGGCGGGTGCGGTGGCGTCGGCCATGGCGGGAAGCGACGCCTCCAGAAAACCTGAGCGATCCTCGCATCCCATTGACAAAGGCGAGGGATGCTCATAATTTCTTGGACGTGAGGACTGCTCACGTTCCTTCGCGACCTTTCCGATGACCACCACCGTTTTCCGCCCCAATCCCGCCCCCACCGCTGCGTCGTTCGAGGCCCCGGAGCTGCCGCCCCAGCTGTTCCGCGTCCTCGGCACGTTCGTGGCCATGAGCGGCGGCGACACCGACCTCGAGCTGGTGGGGGCCCTGGCTGAGGCCCTGCTGGAGACGCCCTCCTATGCCCTGATGGCCGAGCAGCTGCGCCGCGATCCGGCCTGCGCCGCGCTGATCGAGGCGCGCTGGATCCCACCGGCCCACGACCTGGAGCAGCTGGCCGCCCTGCCCGAGGGCAGCCTCGGCCACGCCTACGCGGCGTCGCTGGCACGGCTGGGCTACGACCCCAACCTGCATGCCGGCATGGCGCCGAACACCGACGCGGCCTATGTGGAGCTGCGGCTCAGCCAGACCCACGACCTCTGGCACGTGGTCACCGGCTTCGACACCACGGTGACGGGCGAGATCGGCCTGCAGGCCTTCCATCTGACCCAGTTCC
>CALRQM020000104.1:0-6461 GCA_943370335.1 Bordetella parapertussis
AGGTGCTGATGATCCTGGATGCGGATCTCACCGTGCGTCCCGAGGACCTGCCGCGGTTCTACAAAGCCCTGGCCGAGGGCCGGGGGGAGTTCGTCAACGGCTGCCGGCTGGTGTACCCCCGCACCAGCGCCGCCATGCCGCCGCTGAACACGGCCGCCAACCGTTTCTTCGCCGCGGCCTTCTCCTGGTTGCTGCGCCAGCGGCTGAAGGACACCCTCTGCGGCACCAAGGTGATCTGGAAGGCCGACTACGAGCGCCTCAAGGCCGGGCGCGCCTACTTCGGCGACTTCGACCCCTTCGGCGACTTCGATCTGCTCTTCGGCGCCTCCAAGCTGAACCTCAAGATCGTGGAGGTGCCGGTGCGGTACCAGGAGCGCAGTTACGGCAGCTCCAACATCGCCCATGTGAAGGAGGGGCTGATCCTGGCGCGGATGTGCCTCTATGCGGCCCAGAAGCTGCGATTCACGCCATGAGCGCGCCGGTGTGCGCCCCCCATCCGTGCCGCCGGCGTCGCTCCAGCCGCTGATGCAGAAGCGCTGGTTCCTGGGCCTGGTGGCCACGCTGGTCGTCTATCTGGGGCTCAGCTTCTGGTTCGGCTTCGCCAACGTGATGCGTTCCCTGGCGGCGCTGCCCTGGTGGTGCTGGTTCATGGTGCCGGCGCTGGTGGCCCTGGGCTATCTGCTGCTGTTCCAGCGCTGGCAGTTCTATCTGCGGCAACTGGGACACCCCCTGCCCTGGCGTCCCAGCAGCCGGATCTACGCGGCCGGCCTCTCCCTGGTGGCCGCACCAGGTCGCAGCGGTGAGGCCCTGCGCGGGCTGTGGCTGCAGCGTCGCCACGCGATCCCGATGCAGGTGGGCGTTGGGGTGACCCTGGCGGAGCGGGTGACGGACCTGGCCGGAGCCCTGCTGGTGCTCGCCTGGGGGCTCGGAGGCCGCGTTCTGCCGGCCCTGCTGGCCGCCGGGGGAACCCTGGCCATCGGCGCCTGGCTGCTGACCCACCCGGCCGCCCTGCGGCGCCTGGAGGCGTTCCTCGACCGGCTGCCGGCCCACCGGCGCTGGCGCGGCCTGACCCGGCTGCTGCGGGAAGCCCTTGGGGCCGTGAGCCGGCTGCGCCGGCTGCTGCGGCCCTGGCCCCTGCTGGTGGGGACCACCCTGGCGGCCATGGTGTGGCTGATCGAGGCGGCGGCGCTGATGGGCCTGCTCCATCTGCTGGGGGATCCCCTGGCCCTGACCCAGGCCGCCGTGATCCGCACGGCGATGGCCCTCGGCGGCGTCCTCTCCTTCCTGCCGGCGGGGGTCGGTACCGCGGAGGCCACCGCCATCGGCCTGGCGGTGGCCTTCGGTGTCGATCGGTCGGCGGCGCTGGCCGTCACCCTGGTGCTGCGGGTGTGCACCGTGCTGCTGCCCACGGCGGTGGGGGTGCTGGTGCTGGCCCGCCACAGGGACGGCGGCCCGGAAGAGGATCGCGATGGGGTGGGCGCATGATCGAGGCCGTCCGCTCCCAGGACTCCCTGGCCAGAGGCAGCGCTCCCGCCTCGCCCAGCGGCTACCGGGCCGAGATCGACGGCCTGCGGGCCCTGGCCGTGGTGGCGGTGATCCTCAACCACATCGATGAGCGGCTCCTGCCCAGCGGCTATCTGGGGGTGGACGTCTTCTTCGTGATCTCGGGCTTCGTGATCACCGCCTCCCTGACCCGCCGCCCGGCCCACTCCCTGGGCGATCTGCTGCTCGACTTCTACAGCCGCCGGCTGAAACGGCTCGTGCCGGCGCTGCTTCTGTTCGTGGTGGTGGTGGGGGTGCTGGCCTGCCTGGTGATCCCCCGCCCCCATACGGCCCTGCGCACGGGGATCGCCGCCCTGTTCGGGTTCTCCAATGTCTACCTCCACGGGCAGGCCACCGATTACTTCGGCACCGCCACCAAGCTCAATCCCTTCACCCACACCTGGTCGCTGGGGGTGGAGGAGCAGTACTACCTTCTGTTCCCTCTGGTGGCCTGGCTGACGGGCTTCGCCCGCCCCGGTGCCGGCGGCCAGCGGAACCTGTTCGCCGTGATGGGGGTGGCCTCGCTGGCGTCCCTGATGGCCTTCGTTCAGCTCTATCCCAGCCAGCAGGCTGCCGCCTACTTCCTGATGCCGCCCCGGCTCTGGGAGATCGGGGCCGGCTGCCTGCTGTTCTGTGCCGGCGGCGTCTGGCCCGCGGCGGCCCGGGGGCTTGGCCGCCTGCCGCCTTTGGCGCCGGCCCTCGGCCTGCTGGCCGTGATGCTGCTGCCCCTGAGCTGGGCGATTCCGGCCACGGCCGCCGCCGTTGGCTTCACAACGGCGCTGATCGGCAGCCTGAGGGAGGGCACCGCCGCCTATCGGCTGTTCACCCTGCCGGCCCTGGTGGCCGTGGGTCTGGTCTCCTATTCCCTCTACCTGTGGCACTGGGGGGTGCTGTCCCTGAGCCGCTGGACCATCGGCCTGCACTGGTGGTCGCTGCCTTTCCAGGTCGCCCTGATCGTGATGCTTTCGCTGGCCTCCTACCGCTGGGTGGAGCAGCCCCTGCGGCAGGCCTCCTGGGCCCCTCGGCGTAGGGGAACGATCGCCGTCGGGGTGGGCAGCCTGGCGGCCGGGGCGGGCCTGCTGATCGGGGTCGACAACCTGCCCCCGTTCAGCCTTTACGCGGGGCGCAACCCGATTCCGGCCGGGATGGGGGTGGAATCGCTGGTTGATCCCTATCGAGTGGCCGGCGCCGTCGGGACCTGGCAAGGCGCACCCTGCGTCCTGGCCAACGCGGCCGATGCGGACAAGAGCATGTCCATCGAGGCCTGCACCCTCGGGGACTTCGCCACGGCCCGCCACCGGGTGCTGGTGGTCGGCAACTCCTTCTCGGCCTCCTTCGCCGAAGCCTTCGACGATCTGGTGGCCAACGATGACTTCGCCGTGACGGTCACGTCGGCCTGGGCCGCGTCGCCGGTGGGCAACTTCGCCGCCCTGGGCGGCGGTGGCCCCTTCGCCGCCACCAACCGGGCCTACTGGAACCGGGTGGTGCCCGAGCTCGTCGACCGTCTCCGCCCAGGCGACTGGGTGTTCCTGGTCAACGACATGGTGATGTTCTCGCCACCCAGTCAGGGGCCTGGCAGCCGGCTGATCCTGCAAACCCTGCGGGTCGGTCTGACCGACTTCTCGGCCGACCTGGCGCGGCGCGGCGTGCGCCTGGCGGTGCTCAATGGCCTGCCCTTCGCGCGGGAGGCGAACTGCCATCCCGCCAGCGCCGTGCCGCAGTGGTTCTCCCCCTTCGGTGGCCCCTGCCTGATGCCGGGCCGGGCCGAGTCCCTGCGCCGCCGCCAGCCCCTTGACAACCTGTTGACGGACCTGGAGAACCGGGGAACCCTGCAGGTGGTGGATCTGTTTGACCTCTTCTGCCCCGAAGGGGCCTGCACCTACCGCTCCGCCGATGGGGAGATCCTCTACCGGGACGAGCATTCCCATCCCTCCAAGCAAGCGGTGCGGCTCGCCGCCCCGGTGATCCGCCGGGTGCTGACGTCGGCGCCAAGGCGTCAAAGTCCGCCATGACAATGGCCCATGGGTAGCGCTCGCGCGTAGGGCCCATAAACGATGCCCCCGACATCGCCTTCTCCAGGGGAACCTGGGGAAACCGATGGCGAGGGCTCTCGCCGGGTCCGCTCTGGCGCGGAACCGATGGATCAGGAGTCAGCAGCCGTGATCAGCCGGCATTCTCCGCGATCAGCAGACCCTGGATGGGACAAATTGGGGTCATGGACACCTCCTCCTGTGGGTTGGATGCCAGCCGGCGACGCCTTCGGGACGGATTGGAACGATCAGCGGGGAAACCCCGGAGCCGCATCCGAATCCGTCGCCACGTCACTGCTGACAGAACCTCGTAATCATAACGACGTTTTGCACCCTCTTGCCCGTGAATCCGGCAGGGAGGTTCGGAGGACCAGCCGACAGCCAGGCCGGAGAGCCTGCAAGAGGAGGCCTATGATACATCCGTACCGCTCTGGCATTCTGCGGCAACGGCCTCGCCACTGGTGCAGAGCTTGAGAGAGGAATCGAAAGCCATCCATCCATGGCTTTGATACATCGTTCAGGTAATCGTTCAGGTAGGTTTCAGATCTCATGCCCCTCCCTAGTCGCCCCTTTGACGATGCCATCCGCCCTTGCGTCCTTGGCCAATCAACTGGCCATGGTTGTCGTTTTCGTCCTGTTCAGTTTCGGTCTGCTCACAGCAACAAGGCTGACGACGAGGTTCAGAGCCAGCGCCGATGGTCAAGGAGGGAAGGTCTTCGAGGAGCGCAATGACGGCCTTGACCTGTTGGCCGGCCTCATCGCTTTTGGTGTGGGCTGCAACATCCTGCTGATCCTGCCGGCACTGATGGAGCTGCTGGGCGGATCTGGCGGACGGCCGATCCTGATGCTCCATCGGTTCTGCAGCGGCCTCACCACGGCAGCGGCTCTGTTGCTGGCACTCCTCGGAGGCCTGGCCCTGCTGCGAAGAAGCCGCTGGCCTGCCCGAAGGACTCTCCACGCCATTCCATCGCCACTGGCCCCACGCGTCGGGACCGAAGCCATCAGCCCGATCAATGGAGCAACCCTGCGCGTGCTGACCTTCGTGCCAGCCATTTACCTTCTCTCCGCTCCCTATTTAGGATTGCAATATGATACTGGGCTTTATCATTTACCTTCCCTGCTTCATTTTCAGACCTTCGGCCCGGAAGTTGGCCTCGCCAATTTTAACTTCAGCTTCGGCTTTTTCAACCTGCAGCAGTTCGCCCAGGTCTCGCTGCAGAACCTGAGCCCTTCAAGGTTCATTCTCTCTCCCTCTCTCAATCTCATTTTCCTGGAAGCATTCATTCTCACGGTCGTCTCCAGCCTTTCAGTGATTCAAAAGCCAGAGGCACCAAATGGATCCAGACAGATAACAACGAGAGCTCTTCTATATCTTTGCACGGGGCTCATCTTTGGCATTCAGTCACTGAATTCGCTGGTGTCATTTGATGCGGATTTTGCAGTTTCAATGACAACATTGATGCTGGTTTACGTCCTCTACTTCTGCTGTCCTGGCCAGCGACGCGCCCAGGCCCTGGCTCTTTCACTTTTTCTGCCGCTGCTGAAGCTTTCCGGTGCCTTGGGCCTCGTGCTGATTCTGCTTCTGGAGTTTCTGCGTCAGGTCCCCGGACTCAAATTCCGTCGCCCGCAAGGAGTCTTTGGTGTCGTCGGCCTCTGCCGGCGGGAACTCAAAACGAAGCAAGCCTTGGCAGGCGCATTCCTGCTGGCCTACGCCTCCATGGTGGCAACAAACCTGATCACATCCGGATATCTCGTCTTTCCCATTCCCTTCACCGGGCCGTGGGGAGACCATGCCGTTCCCTTGGCTTCAACCAAGTTCATCAGAAGCGCACTGGTTACAAATTATGCTCGATTCGATGATACTGGTTCACTGTCAGTGAGCTTCTATCCAAAACATCTTTCACTTTCAGATTGGCTGCCAAGATTCCTGTCTACATCCCGTGGGCAGCTGATGACATTCTGGGTCATTGCCGCCATGGCACTTTTCCTGGTCCTCGCTGCCATGGCAATCGCAAACAAGCGGTTGACTCGCGAACGAAGGCTCCTACAGCTCAGCGTCTGCCTCCTACCCATAACTCTTCTTGCCCTGCTGGTGCTACCTCCAAATCCACGGTTTTTCCCCTGGATCGGCTCTCTGATCGGCTTTGAATTCACCGAGCTGGTGATACTCTATCCAACACTATCCCTGCTTACATCGGCGATACTGATGTCACTGCTGAGCGTCCGCTTACAGCGGTCGCTTCTCAAGTCCACTGGTCCCGAACCCTACTCCGTCAGGTCGGTTCCCAACAACAGACTGTTTGGATGGCACTCAAGGCAGGAATCAGCTGCAGAATCCAAGGGGATTCCCATTCGCTCTCCCCGAAAGGACAAGTGCTGGTCGATTCAACCTCCTTGCACTCCTCACCTACCATCAGCTGAGGGAAAATCCAAAGGCACAACAACGTGGTGAGCACAAGGATGGGAGACCAAGGCTTGGGTAAGCGGGCGAAAGCCGACAGTTAACCGGACAGACAAAAAAGTGCCCTCCAAGGAGGGCACTAGGGTCAAGCAAGAAAGCAGAAACAGAACAACCCAATCAGAGCGCGTTGCCGCGGGGCAGAACCTCTTCAGGGAAGATGAAGTTTTCGTGCGGTTGGTCGGCGGGGGCCATCCAGGCACGCAGACCTTCGTTGAGCAGGATGTTCTTGGTATAGAACGTTTCGAACTCAGGATCCTCCGCCGCGCGGATCTCCTGGCTCACGAAGTCGTAGGCCCGCAGGTTGAGGGCCAGGCCGATGATGCCGATGCTGCTGGTCCACAGACCCATCACCGGCACGAACAGCATGAAGAAGTGCAGCCAGCGCTTGTTGGAGAAGGCGATCCCGAAGATCTGGCTCCAGAAGCGGT
>CALRQM020000105.1:0-6425 GCA_943370335.1 Bordetella parapertussis
AGCAGTACTTCGCCAGCGGTGAGCTGCGGGTGCGTGCCGCCGCCACCATCAGCGCCAACGCCTCGGCCATCATCAAGGAAGCCGTCGCCAAGGCCCTGCTCTACTCGGACATCACCCGTCCGGGCGGCAACATGTACACCACCCGTCGCTACGCGGCCTGCATCCGCGACCTCGACTACTACCTGCGCTACGCCACCTACGCCATGCTGGCCGGTGACACGTCGATCCTCGACGAGCGCGTGCTGAACGGCCTCAAGGAGACCTACAACTCCCTGGGTGTGCCCATCGGCGCCACGGTGCAGTCGATCCAGGCCATGAAGGAAACCACCGCCTCCCTCGTCGGTCCCGATGCCGGTCGTGAGATGGGCGTCTACTTCGACTACATCAGCTCCGGCCTGGGCAACTGATCCCCAGCAACGCCCCCATCACGGCACGTTTTCCGAGGATCACCCCATGCGCCTGTTCAAGATCACGGCCTGTATCCCCTGCCCCGACAAGGCGCGCAGCCAGAGGGAACTGCAGAACACCTACTTCACGAAGTGGGTGCCTTATCACAGCTGGTTCGCCGAACAGCAGCGGATCATGAAGCAGGGCGGCAGGATCCTGAAGGTGGAACTGGCCACCGGCCGTCGTCAGCAGAACTGCGGCAACTGAGTGCCCCCGGCACCACGGCTCCAGCGCCCGGCCCATGTCCGGGCTTTTTTTTGTGCCTCGACCCACCCCCACCGGAGGAGACGGAGAAATGTTCAGCGCGACTCGACAAACCCGCCTTCGTGACGGCTGAATGGGCCATTCCCGGATTCCTGCCGCGCCCTTGTCCACTTCTTCGCCACGCCTGCTCCACAGCCGTCCAGGCGCCGGCTGGATGCCGCTGCCCTGGCAGCAGTGGCCGGCAGAAGCCCGCCTGCTGCTGGGCCTGGTGGCCCTTTGGAGCCTGGTGGGCCTGCTGGTGCTCACCTCCGCCAGCTGGTGGGTGGCCGAACGGGAGATGGGGGACGGGGCCTACTACGTCAAGCGCCAGGCCATCTGGCTGGTGGCCAGCTGGGGGCTGCTCTGGCTCGCCATGCGCACGTCGTTGCGGCGCTGGCTGCACCTGGCGGCACCGGCCCTGCTGGTGGGTGCCCTGATGGTGGCCGCCACCCTCGTCGTGGGCACCACCGTCAACGGAGCCAGCCGCTGGCTGGTGCTGGGTCCGGTGCAGCTGCAGCCCTCGGAGCTGATCAAGCCCTTCATCGTGCTGCAGGGCGCCGTGATCTTCTCCCACTGGCGTCGCATCGCCCTCGACCAGAAACTCCTCTGGATCGGCATCTTCGGGGTGGTGATCCTGCTGATCCTCAAGCAGCCCAACCTGAGCACCGCCGCCTTGCTGGGCCTGCTTCTGTGGCTGATGGCCCTGGCCGGCGGGCTGCCCCTGACGATGCTGCTGGGGGCGGCCGGCGGCGGCGTCGTGCTGGGCAGTCTCAGCATCATGATCAACCCCTACCAGCTCGCCCGGGTGAGCTCCTTCCTGGATCCCTGGAAGGTCGCCCAGGGGGACGGCTACCAGCTGGTGCAGAGCCTGCTGGCCATCGGCTCGGGGGGCGTGCTCGGCTCGGGCTTCGGGCTGTCCACCCAGAAGCTCCAGTACCTGCCGATCCAGACCACCGACTTCATCTTCGCCGTGTTCGCCGAGGAGTTCGGCTACATCGGCTCGGTGATGCTGCTGCTGTTCCTGGTGATCTTCGGTTTCGTGGGTCTGCGGGTGGCCCTGGCCTGCCGCAGCAACCAGCACCGGCTGGTGGCGATCGGCTGCACCACCCTGCTGGTGGGCCAGTCGATCCTCAACATCGCCGTGGCCAGTGGCTCCATGCCCACCACCGGTCTGCCCCTGCCGATGATCAGCTACGGCGGCAACTCCCTGCTGAGCAGCCTCTTCCTGGCCGGGCTGCTGCTGCGCTGCTCCCTGGAGTCCTCGGGACTTGAGCCGGTCCGTCCGAAGCGCCGGGCCCAACGGCCTGCCCCGATAGGCTGAGCCCTGCTGCCACACCTGACCGGCCATGCTCAGCCCCGGGCTGCCGTTCGCCGACTGGGCCCGCAGCAGTGAATTGCTGCTGCAGGGCTCCCTGGCCCACCCCGGCCCCCTGACCCTGGCGGTCGTGTTCAGTGGCGGCCTGCTCACCAGCCTCGGCCCCTGCTCCCTCTCGCTCCTGCCCGTCACCCTGGCCTACCTGGCCGGTTTCGGCACAGAGCATCAGGGCCGTGCCCCCTGGCAGCGCAGCGCCAGCTTCGCCGCCGGCATCGTGGCGGCCCTCGTGCTGCTGGGCCTGGCCAGTGGCCTGATGGGTCGCCTCTACGGCCGCATCCCCGGCCAGCTGCCCCTGCTGGTCGCCGTCGTCGCCGTGGTGATGGGCCTCAACCTGCTGGGCCTGCTGCGGCTGCCCCTGCCGGCCGGGCCCGATCCCGAGCGCTGGCGGCGGCGGGTGCCGGCCCCGCTGGCCCCCCTGGCGGCCGGCCTGGCCTTCGGCCTGGCCGCCACCCCCTGCACCACCCCGGTGCTGGCGGTGCTGCTGGCCTGGATGGCCCAGAGCGGCCAGCCCCTGGTCGGCATGCTGCTGCTCTGCAGCTTCGGCGCCGGCCAGGTGATGCCCCTGCTGCTGGCCGGCACCGTGGCCGCCTCCCTGCCCGCTCTGCTGCAGCTGCGCCAGCTGGGCCAGTGGGTGCCACCGATCAGTGGCGTTGTGCTGCTCGCCAGCGGCGGCCTCACCCTCCTGTCGGTGCTGCCATGACCGCCGCCGCCCCCTCCCCCTGGCGCCCGCTGCAGCGGCTGGCCGGCTGGATCTCCGACCTGCGCCTGGCCATCGGCCTGCTGCTGATCATCGCCCTGGCCAGCGGCATCGGCACGGCCATCCCCCAGAAGGAGGAAGCGACCTTCTACCACCAGCTCTACGACCCCAAACCCTGGCTGGGCCTGCTGGGCGGAGACGGGGTGCTGCGGCTGCAGCTGGATCACGTCTATTCCAGTGGCTGGTTCCTGGGCCTGCTGGCCTGGCTGGGCCTGTCCCTCATCCTGTGCAGCTGGCGTCGCCAGTGGCCGGCCCTGCAGGCCTCCCTGCGCTGGATCGACTACCGCAGCCCCCGCCAGCTGAGCAAGCTGAGCGTGGCCGAAACCCTCGTGACCGCCGAGCCGGTTGCAGGCCTGGAGCGGCTGGAGGCCGATCTGCGCGGTTCGGGCTGGCAGATCCGCCGCCAGGACGATCGCCTGGCGGCCCGCCGCGGGGTGCTTGGCCGGGTGGGCCCGTTGCTGGTCCATGCCGGCATGGTGGTGCTGATGGTGGGGGCGGCCTGGGGCGCCCTGGGCGGTCAGCGGCTGGAGCGCTTCCTGGCCCCGGGCCGGGAGCTGGAACTGCTCGACAGCCGCGGCAGCACCCAGGTCACCCTGGCCCTCGACGACTTCCACATCCAGCGGGATCCAGCCGGCCGGCCGGAGCAATTCTCTTCCAGCCTGCGGCTGATCCCCCCCACCGACACCGCCCCCCCCACGGAGGCCGCGATCAGCGTCAACCATCCCCTGCGCTACCGGGGCATGACCCTGTACCAGGCGGACTGGTCCCTGGCGACGATCAGCCTGCAGTTGGGGCGCAGCCCAGTGCTGGAGCTGCCCCTGCAGAGCTTCCCCCAGCTGGGCGATCAACTCTGGGGGCTGGTGCTGCCCACCCGCCCCGATGGCTCCGAGCCGGTGCTGCTGAGCCTCACCAGTGAACAGGGGCCGGTGCAGGTGTTCGGGCCCGACGGCGAAGCCCTGGCCCAGCTGGTCCCGGGCGGAGAGGCCCAGCACGTGAAGGGGCTGCCGATCAGGGTGGCCAGCGTGCTGCCGGCCAGCGGCATCCTGCTCAAGCGCGATCCCGGCGTCCCCCTCGTCTACACCGGCTTTGCCATCGCCTTGCTCGGCGGTGGCCTCAGCCTGGTGGCCACCCGCCAGCTCTGGGCGATCGCCGATGGGGCCGGCGGCAGGCTGCACGTGGCGGGCCTCTGCAACCGCAATCTCACCGCCTTCGCCTCAGAGCTGCCGGCCCTGCTGCAGCGGCTTGAAGCCCAGCCCTGACTCAGCAGGGCTGGCGCACGCCGTGGCTGACCCGCACCACGGTGTGGACATTGCCGCGGGGGTTGAAATCAGCCTCCAGCTGTACCCAGGCCGGATCGCAGGCGTTCACCAGGTCATCCAGGATCCGATTGGCCGCCTCCTCGTGGGAGATCGAGCGGTTGCGGTAGCTGTTGATGTAGAGCTTGAGGGCCTTGAGTTCCAGCACCCGGGGCCCCGGTTGATAGAGGAGCCGCAGGACGGCGAAATCGGGATAGCCGGAGAAGGGGCAGGTGCAGGTGAACTCGGGCAGTTCGATCGCCACCTCGTAGGGCCGGCCCACCCGCGGATTGGGGAAACAGATCAGCTGGGCCTCGGCGATGGCCCGCTCGCCATAAAGGGGGGTCACGGTCTCAGGCGGGGCCGCCGGCGTTGGCGTGGCCATGGTCGGTGGGGAAAGGGGTCGGATTTCGACCGTACTGGACGTGTCGGACAGCCCGCGCCGCCGGTCAGCGGCCCGGAGTTCACGTAGCAACCGTTACGACGACCCCGGCAAGGCTCGGCGGTAATGGAGCCGTCCCCTGCCCAGGGGGGGACTCTGAGAGACTCCAACCGTCGCCTTCCTGACCCGCAGCACAGCCATGAAGAAAATCGAGGCCATCATCCGCCCCTTCAAACTCGAGGACGTGAAGATCGCCCTTGTCAATGCGGGCATCGTTGGCATGACCGTCAGCGAAGTTCGCGGATTCGGTCGGCAGAAGGGGCAGGTGGAGCGCTATCGCGGTTCCGAATTCACGGTCGAATTCCTGCAGAAACTCAAGCTCGAAATCGTCGTCGACGATGAACGGGTGGCCACGGTGGTCCAGGCGGTACAGGACGCGGCCCGCACCGGTGAGATCGGCGACGGCAAGATCTTCATCAGCACCGTCGATTCCGTGATCCGGATCCGCACCGGCGACCTCGACAGCGGCGCCATCTGAGCGCCCGGCTCCTACCGCCATGAGCCTGGCCCTCGGCCCCTCAGGCCTCGGCCAGGCTCTCCTTCGATGGCCTGTCTTTGGCCAGGGTGTCCTTCACCAGGGCTGCGATCCTGTCCGACCATTCCTTGCCGTCGGAGGGAGGCTCGCCGCTGGCACCGGGCGGCACGAGCCAGAGCAGGTATTCGTGGTTGCCCGCGGGCCCGGTGAGGGGTGAGGCCACCAGCCCCGCCGGATGCCACGCCAGCTCCCGGGCCGCCGCGATCACGCTGGCGATGGCATCGGCGTGGGCGGCCGGATCCCGCACCACCCCCCCCTTGCCCACCCGCTGGCGGCCCACCTCAAACTGGGGCTTGACCAGCAACAGGGCTTCTCCCGCCTCCAGCAGCAGGGCCCGCAGGGCCGGCAGCACCCGGGTGAGGGAAATGAACGACACATCGGCCACAGCCAGGGCGGGCCAGGGGTCCCCTGGGCCGTAAAGGGCCTCCGGGGTGAGGTGGCGCAGGTTGGTGCGCTCCCGCAGCACCACCCGTTCATCGGTGCGCAGGCTCCAGGCCGTCTGGCCATAGCCCACATCGATTCCGTACACCCGCACGGCACCGTGCTGCAGCAGGCAGTCGGTGAAGCCGCCGGTGGAGATGCCGCCGTCGAGGCACACCCGGCCGTCCACCTGGACCGGCAGGGCCGCCAGGGCCCCCTCCAGCTTCTCGCCCCCCCGGGAGACGAACCGGGGCGGCTGCTCCACCTCCAGCGCCAGGGAGTCGGCCACCTCGGTGCCGGGCTTGTCGAGCACCTCGCCGCCACCACGCACCCGGCCCGCCCGGATCAGCTGCTGGGCCTGCTGGCGGCTGGCGACCAGCCCCAGATCCACCAGGCGGCGATCGAGCCGTTCCTTACGGGCCATGCTGCGTTTCGGCCATGGGTGCTGCCGCTCCACCGGCATGTTGTCATCGAACTGCCACCCAAACCGAACAAAAACCGATGACCGGAGGGTTCGGCGCGGAACAGTCGCAGGATGGCTCCAGTCTTCCCCCGGTTTCCTTCCATGGCTGCCCCCGGATCCAACGTGGTGGAGCTGCTCCACCCGGGAAGCTTCGTGCGGCTGCGGGACCATCCGGAGGATCTGCCCCCCTTCCAGCTGATCCACCGCCGCGGCACCCGCTGCTGGGTTCGCCAGCAGGCCTGGGGATCGATGGTGCACCTGGAGCTGCCTTACCGCCGCCTCACCGCCGCCGCCTGAGCCGGTGGGGGCGGCTCGATAGGTTGGGGGATCCTTCGCCACCGCCCGGCCCTTGATCGAGCGTTACACCCTCCCGGAGATGGGCGACCTCTGGAGCGAGGAAGCCAAGTTCCGCAGCTGGCTCGAGGTGGAGATCGCCGCCTGCCAGGCC
>CALRQM020000106.1:0-6397 GCA_943370335.1 Bordetella parapertussis
GCGGCAGGGCATGGGGGCGCTCGCCGGCCGGGCCGAGCAGCAGCAGCTCGGCGTCGGCCGCCGCCGTGCGGCGGCGGGAGCTGGGGGTGGCACCGGCGGCCGAGATGCCGGGAACGGCGGCGGTGTCGGTGGCCGCCAGCAGCACCAGCACCTCGCTGTGGCGCCAGCCCTGCCGCCAGGGCCCGCACCAGCGGTCGGCGGCGGCCGCGGAACCGCAGATCCGCCGCAGCTGGCTCAAAGGGGGTCGAGGGCCACCAGACCGCGCAGGGCGGGCGGCGGTTCGCTGATCGGCAGGTCGAGCCTTGGGAAGATCCAGTAGGCCACGGCATGCAGGGCCAGCACCACGATCAGGTTCTGCAGCAGCACCAGCAGCAGGGCCGCAACCTGCACCTGGGCCAGGTCGAAGCCGCCGGCCAGGCCCACCACCCCCGCCAGGCGATCGAGCAGGTTGGCGGCGGCGGTGGTGATCACCACCCAGAGGTTCTCCCCGACCAGCACGGAAAGCACCGCCACCCGCACCAGGAAACCGCCGGCACCGATCAGGCCGCCCACCCCCAGGGTGAGCCACCAGCTGCTGCGGCGGCGCCAGCCCCACCCCAGCCAGAGGGAGAGCAGGCCATAGGGGAACAGCACCAGGGGGCCCCGGATCGGCCCCATCAGGGCCACCAGCAGCAGGGCCGTCACCACCACCCCCTCCAGGGCGCAGCGCCAGCCGTGGCGCAGCTGCAGCAGGGCCAGGGGCAGGGGCAGGGCGAGGCGAAACAGGGGGCTGCCCACCGGCAGGTAGTAGAGCGCCACCCAAAGCAGGGCCGTGGAGGCCGCCAGGTAGGCGGTGTCCATCAGCTGGCGCGCCTGGCGCGGGCTCAGCTGCCGCCGGGAGGGAGGGGTCATCGGCTCAGCGCGGCGCCGGCGCCGGACGGGAGGTGGGGGCCGCGTTGCTGCTGGCGGGGGCCGCGCTGCCGCTGGCCGGGGCGGGGGTGCTGGCGGGGTTCTCCGTGGCCGGGGTGCCGGCACCTGGCATGCGCTCGATCGTCTCCACCTCGAACGGCACCCCGGCGGCCCGCAGCGCCTTGGTGACCACCTCAGCCGGGGCGGAGGGATCCGCCAGGGGCAGGCGGATGGTGACGCGGTAGGGGGCCGGCCGGACAGCCGGGGCCACGGGGGGCACCGGGGCGTCCGGGGCCGCAGGGCGGGCGAGGGGTTCCGCAGGGCTGGCCGGGGCGGCCGGGGACGGCGCTGGGGTGGCAGGGGTGGCGGTCCTGGGCGTGCTGGCCGGCGGTGAGGCTGGGGCGGCCGGGGCACGGGAAAAGCTGCGCGACAGGGCGTCGCCGAAGGTCGTGCCACCGCAGGCCGAGAGCAGCAGGGGCAGCGTCAGCAGGGTTCCCGCCAGCGGAAGGGAGGGGCGGGGCGGTGCCATCAGCTGCCCGCGGGTTTGATCACCCGCACGGCGCTGGCCCGCAGGCGACCGGACTTGGTGGTGGCGGGCGGCTTCTTGGCGGCGGCTGGCTTGGGGGTCGCCTTCTTGGCGGCCGTCGCCTTGGAGGTGGCCTTGGAGGTGGCCTTGGCGGCGGGCTTGGCGGCAGCCCTGGTGGCACTGCGGGCCTTGGCGGCGCTCTTGCTGGTGGCAGCCTTGGCGGCCAGCAGCTCCACCGCCTGCTCCAGGGAGATGGTGTCGGCGGTGGTGCCCTCCGGCAGGGAGGCATTCACCTTGCCCTGCTTGACGTACAGCCCGTAGGGACCGTCGAACAGCTGGATGGACTCCTCGGAGCCCTCCGGCGCCCCCAGATCCTTCAGCGCGGTGCGGCCACCGCGGCCCTTCTTGGGCATGGCCAGCAGCTCCAGGGCCCGGTCGAGGCCTACGGCCAGCACGTCGTCCTCGGCTTTGAGGGAGCGGTAGTCCTTCTCCCCCTTGCCCTTGTCGTGAACCACGTAGGGGCCGAAGCGTCCCAGCCCGGCCTGCACCTTGCCCCCATCCGGGTGCTCACCCAGGAGGCGGGGCAGCCGCAGCAGCCCCAGGGCGTCCTCCAGGCTGAGGTCCTCGGGCTTGACCCCCTTGGGCAGGGAGGCCCGCTTGGGCTTGGGCACCTCCTCGCTCACCTGGCCGCGCTGCACGTAGGGGCCGTACTGGCCGAACAACAAGTACACCTGCTCACCGCTCTCGGGGTCTTCCCCAAGCGACTCGGGACCTTCGGCCTTCTGGCGCAGCAGCAGCTCGGCCTTCTCGGCGTCGAGGTCGGCGGGGGTGATCTCCTGGGGCAGGGTGGCCTTCAGCAGCTCCTCACTGCCGTCCTCCGCGACCCGTTTGGTCTCGAGGTAGGCACCGAAACGGCCGATCCGCACCACGCAGGGCAGACCCTCCAGCACCACCGTGCGGGAGATACCGGGGTCGATGTCGCCCTCCCGTTGCTGCACCTGCGTCTCCAGGCCCTTCTCGCCCTTGTAGAACCCCTCCAGGTAGGGCAGCCAGGACACCTTGCCCGTGGAGATCTCGTCGAGGGTGTGCTCCATCTTCGAGGTGAAGGCCGTGTCCACCAGGTCGGGGAAGTGCTCCTCCAGCAGGGCCGTCACCGCGAAGGCCGTGAAGCTGGGGGTGAGGGAGTTGTTCTGCAGGGTGGCGTAACCCCGGTCGACGATGGTGCCGATGATGCTGGCGTAGGTGGACGGCCGACCGATCCCCTCCTTCTCCAGGGTCTTGACCAGGGCGGCCTCGCTGTAGCGGGCGGGGGGCTGGGTCTGGTGCCCGAGGGCCTCCACGGCCCTGCAGACGGGGGCATCACCGACGGCCAGCGACGGCAGCAGCACCTCCTGGCCCTCCAGGGCCGCGTCAGGGTCGTCGCTGCCCTCCACATAGGCGCGGAAGAAGCCGGCGAAGTCGATGCGCTTGCCGCTGGCCCGGAAGGTGGCACCCGCCGCTTCGATGTCGACGGCCAGCAGGGTGAGCCGGGCATCGGCCATCTGGCTGGCCACGGTGCGCTTCCAGATCAGCTCGTAGAGGGCCAGGTCGCGGCCGTCGAGGCCTGAATCCTTGGGCGTGCGGAAGCTCTCGCCGGCGGGCCGGATCGCCTCGTGGGCCTCCTGGGCATTGCGGGCCTTGGTGCTGAACTGGCGCGGCTCCGGACTGAGAAATTCCTTGCCGTACATGGCGCCGACGCAATTGCGCGCCGCCGTCAGGGCCTGGTCGGAGAGGTGCACCGAGTCGGTGCGCATGTAGGTGATGAAACCCCGCTCGTAGAGGGCCTGGGCCGTGCGCATGGTGTCGCGGGCCGAGAGCCGCAGCTTGCGGTTGGACTCCTGCTGCAGGGTGCTGGTGGTGAAGGGTGGCACGGGCCGCCGCACCGTGGGCTTCTCCTCCACCGCCGACACCCGCCAGGGGGAGCGTTCCACGGCGGCCTTGAGGGCACCGGCCTCGGCCTCGCTGAGCAGCTTCACCTTGCTGCCGGGCTTGAGGCCACCGGTGGTCTCGTCGAAATCGGAGCCGCCGGCGATGCGCTCGGCCCCCAGGTGGGTCAGCTTGGCCTCAAAGGGCACAGCGGCCTGCTCGAGGCCGGCCTTGAGATCCCAGTAGCTGCCGCTGTGGAAGGCGCGACGGGCCCGCTCGCGCTGCACCAGCAGCCGCACCGCCACCGACTGCACCCGTCCGGCGGAGAGGCCCCAGGCCACCTTCTTCCAGAGCAGGGGCGAGAGGGTGTAGCCCACCAGGCGGTCGAGGATGCGGCGGGTTTCCTGGGCATGGACCAGCTCCATGTCGAGGTCGCGGGTCTGGTCGAGGGCCCGGCCGATCGCCTCCTTGGTGATCTCGTGGAACACCATCCGCTTCACCGGCACCTTCGGCCCCAGCAGCTGCAGCAGGTGCCAGCTGATGCTCTCCCCTTCCCGGTCTTCGTCCGTGGCCAGCAGCAGCTGGTCGGCATCCTTGAGGGCGTCCTTCAGCTCCTTCACCACCTTTTTCTTGTCCTTCGGCACCACGTAGAGGGGCTCGAAGGCGTTGGCGGTGTTGACGCCGAGGTTGGCCCACTTCTCCCCCTTGTGGGCCGCAGGAATTTCGCTGGCGTTGTTGGGCAGATCGCGCACATGGCCCATCGACGCCTCCACCCGGAAGGTCTTGGGCAGGAACGCCCGGATGGTGCGGGCCTTGGTGGGGCTCTCGACGATGACCAGGGTGTGGGCCACGGGAAGGCGCGATACCGCTTCCTTCTTTATCGCATCGGCGGACCCGGCGGGTATCGGAGCACCAGACCGCCCCCCCAGATGGCGGCTACAGTCCGGCACATCGCGTGCCTCCCCGAACCCTGTGGCAGACCTGTTTCTGGCAGCAGCGAGCTCCGTCACCACGGCCGCTTCCGCCGCCGAGGCCATTGCCTCGGGTCTGGGCACCGGCGCGCTGGCCCTGCAGCTGAATGCCGGGGCGATCGCTCCGGAAGTGGCCGTCCTGCTCACCCTGGTGGTCTGCCTTGTGGTCGACCTGGCCGGTGAGAAAGCCGCCAGCCGCTGGGTGCCGCCCATCTGTTACGGCGGCCTGGGGGCTTCCCTGGTACTGCTGGCCCTGCAGTGGAACAGTCCCCTGGAGCCATCGTTCCTGGGTTCCTTCCTGGCCGACAACCTGGCGATCGCCTTCCGGGCGGTGGTGGCCGCGTCCACTTTGATCTCCCTGCTGCTCAGCTGGCGCTACGTGGAGCGCAGCGGCACACCGATGGGCGAATACGCAGCAATCCTGCTGGCCGCCACCCTCGGGGCCATGTTCCTGTGCGGCTCCACCGACCTGGTGAGCATCTTCATTTCCCTGGAAACCCTTTCGGTGGCCAGCTATCTGCTGGCGGGTTACATGAAGCGGGATGCCCGCAGTTCGGAGGCGGCCCTGAAGTATCTGCTGGTGGGATCGGCCGCCGCCGCGGTGTTCCTTTACGGCGCCTCCCTGCTCTACGGCCTCAGCGGCGGTGCCACCAGCCTGGCCACCATCGGGTTGGCCCTCCAGACCAGCGCTTCGCCGATCACGGCCCTGGCTCTGGTGTTCGTGCTGGCCACGGTGGCGTTCAAGATCGCCGCGGTTCCTTTCCACCAATGGACCCCCGACGTCTATGAGGGTTCCCCCACCCCGGTGGTCGCCTTCCTGTCGGTGGGTTCCAAGGCCGCCGGTTTCGCCCTGGCGGTGCGGCTGCTGGTGGGCTGTTTCGAAAGCTTCGATGCCCAGTGGAAGTTCCTGTTCACCGTGCTGGCCGTGCTGAGCATGGTGCTGGGCAACGTGGTGGCCCTGGCCCAGACCTCGATGAAGCGGATGCTGGCCTACAGCTCCATCGGCCAGGCCGGCTTCGTGATGATCGGCCTGGTGTGCGGCACCGAGGACGGCTTCTCGGCGATGGTGCTCTACATGGCGGCCTATCTGTTCATGAACCTGGGTGCCTTCGCCTGCATCATCCTGTTCTCGCTGCGCACCGGAAGCGACCGCATCGCTGACTACGCGGGCCTTTACCAGAAGGATCCCCTGATCACCCTGGGCCTGAGTCTGTGCCTGCTCTCCCTCGGTGGCATCCCGCCGATGCTGGGCTTCTTCGGCAAGATCTACCTCTTCTTCGCCGGCTGGGCCGACCACCAGTACCTGCTGGTGGTGGTGGGTCTGGTCACGTCGGTGGTGTCGATCTACTACTACATCTCGGTGATCAAGATGATGGTGGTCAAAGAACCCCAGGAGGCCTCCGATGTGGTCAAGGCCTACCCAGCAATCACCTGGAATCTGGCGGGCATGCAGCCCCTGCGGGCGGCCCTGGTGGGCTGCGTGGTGATCACCGCCGTGGGGGGAGTTCTCTCCAGCCCGCTGTTCGACTGGGCCAGTTCCACCGTGGCAGGCACCCCAATCCTGCAACAGGCCATCGCCGCCGCCGCCATCGCTCCCCTGGGCTGAGTCGAGGGCTGGTTTGTCTAGCCTGGCGTCCATGGATCTCCCCAACCCACCGGTGGCCGAGCTGGTCCACGTCTCCAAGGTCTACGGCAGCGGCGACACCGAGGTCCGCGCCCTCGATGACCTCTCCCTCACCGTCCAGCAGGGCGACTACCTGGCGGTGATGGGGGCCAGCGGCTCCGGCAAGAGCACGGCGATGAACATCCTCGGCTGCCTCGACCGGCCCAGCTCCGGCAGCTACCGGCTGAACGGTACCGATGTGGACAGCCTCGACGACGATGCGCTGGCCGACCTGCGCAACCAGCAGCTGGGGTTCGTTTTCCAGCAGTTCCATCTGTTGCCGCAGCTGAGTGCCATCGACAACGTGATGTTGCCGATGATCTATGCCTGCATCCCCAAGGAGGAGCGGCGCCGGCGGGCCCTGGCGGCCCTGGATCGGGTGGGCCTCTCCCACCGGCTGGAGAACAAGCCCAATCAGCTCTCCGGCGGCCAGCAGCAGCGGGT
>CALRQM020000107.1:0-6393 GCA_943370335.1 Bordetella parapertussis
TCCACCGCCAGGGCGGCCCCGTGGGCGCGATGGAAGCCGGCGCTGCCGCCCGGCCGCAGATAGGGGAACCAGGCCATGGCGGGCAGGGGCGCCACCCGCCCGCAGACCGCCGCCCAGACCAGAGCCATCGGCGCCGTCGCCCCGAGCAGGGCCAGGGCTGCGGTCCGCAGCAGCAGCACCAGCACCAGGGCCTGCACCCCGCTGGCCCCCACCCGGCTGTCGGCCATCGCCTCCAGGCAGCGATCGCCGGCGGCCAGGCCATCGGCGCTGTCCATGACCCCATCCAGGTGCAGGCCACCGCTCAGCCAGAGGCCCAGCGCCAGCACCAGGGCCACCTGGGCCACCAGGGGCACGTGCCCCTCCAGCCCCCACCAGAGCAGGCCCTGCAGCGCGCCGAGGACGGCACCGATCCAGGGGGCGAAGCGGGCGATGCGCTCGAAGCGGGGCTTCGGCGCCGGCCAGGCCGGCAGCACCGAGTAGAAGATCCAGGCCCCGGCCAGGTCCCGCAGCCACGGTGGAGCGCTCAGGCGGGGCATGGGGGCATGGGGCAGGGAGCGATGGGGAGGTGGAGGTGGCGGCCGGGACCCGGCGTAGCGTCGCAGCAGCCCCGCCTAGCGTCACGGCTGAGCAGGTTCGGCGCCATCGCCTTCGACTTCACGATCACGGCTCGCTGCCCGCGGACCCGGGCCCGCTGCGGCTGCTTCACCACCCCCCACGGCACCGTGCAGACACCCCGGTTCATGCCGGTGGGCACCGCCGCCACCGTCAAGGGCGTCACCGCACCGCAGCTGCAGGAGACCGGTGCCCAGATGGTGCTGGCCAACACCTTCCACCTGCATCTGCAGCCGGGCGAATCGGTGGTGGCCGAGGCCGGCGGGCTGCATCGCTTCATGGCCTGGGATGGCCCCCTGCTGACCGACTCGGGCGGCTTCCAGGTGTTCAGCCTCGACGCCATCAACCGGATCGACGACGACGGCGTGGTGTTCCGCTCCCCCCGGGACGGCTCGCGGATCGACCTGACCCCCGATCGCTCCATGGCCATCCAGCGGGACCTGGGCGCCGATGTGGCCATGGCCTTCGACCAGTGCCCGCCCTATCCGGCCAGCGAAGCGGCAGTGGCCGAAGCCTGCGGGCGCACCCACCGCTGGCTGGAGCGCTGCGTCGCCAGCCACGGCGGCGGCGACCAGGCCCTGTTCGGCATCGTGCAGGGGGGCTGCTTTCCCCATCTGCGCGAGGCCTCGGCCCGGGTGGTGGCGGCGATGGACCTGCCGGGCATCGCCGTGGGCGGCGTGAGCGTGGGGGAGCCCGTCGAGGAGATGCACTGGGTGGTCCGGCAGGTGGGTCCGTTGCTGCCGGAGTCGCGGCCCCACTACCTGATGGGGGTGGGCAGTCTGCGGGAGATGGCGATCGCGGTCGCCAACGGCTTCGATCTTTTCGACTGCGTGCTGCCGACCCGGCTGGGCCGGCACGGCACCGCCCTGGTGGGGGGGCAGCGCTGGAACCTGCGGAACGCCCGCTTCCGCCACGACCACGGCCCCCTCGATCCCGGCTGCGGCTGCATGGCCTGCCGGCACCACAGCCGCAGCTACCTGCACCACCTGTTCCGCAGCGAGGAACTGCTGGGCCGCACGCTGTTGAGCCTGCACAATCTCACCACCCTGCTGCGCTTCACGACCGCCATGGCGCAGGCGATCAGCGAGGGATGTTTTGCAGAGGATTTCGCTCCCTGGGAGCCCGACTCCCCGGCCGCCCAAACGTGGTAGGTTCCGGCCATTGCAATGGTTTTCCTCCAGGCATGGCTCTCTCCCTGCTGGCCGGCTCCGCGCCCCACACCCTCGCCCAGCTGCCCGAGGCCTACCAGGCCTTCGGCCCCCTGGTGGACATCCTGCCGATCATCCCCCTGTTCTTCCTGCTGCTGGCCTTCGTCTGGCAGGCCTCGGTCGGTTTCCGCTGAGCTCCTGGTCCACTGGGCCGGGCCTGCCCGCTCAGCGACGTTCGCGAAGCACCGCCCAGGCAAAGGCCGGCAGTGAGAGCATGCGCCGCCAGCGGCTGGGTTCCTTGATCAGCCGATAGAGCCACTCGATCTGCAGGGCACCCATCCAGCCGGGGGCCCGCTTTTTGATACCGGCCCAGACATCGAAACTCCCCCCCACCCCCATCCAGAGGCCGGTGCGGGGTTGGGGCAGCGCCTGAATCCAGGTTTCCTGGCGCGGCACGCCCAGGGCCACCAGCACCAGATCGGGGCGGACCTGCAGCAGCTGACTCTCCAGACCGGGCCAGGCCTCGGCGGGCTGATAGCCGTGGACGGAGAACACCAGCTTCAGATTGGGTAGATCGTGGGCGAGGCGCTCCCGCAACCGATCCATCACCGCCGGACTCGCCCCCACCAGGGCCACCCGCCAGCCGTGGCCCGCCGCATGCTCCAGCAGGCGACGGGCCAGCTCGATGCCGGGGCTGCGGCGAACACGATGGGACTGAAGACCCAGGGCCCAGACCACCCCGGCGCCATCGGGGATGACCATCCGGGCCGCCTCGATCGCCGCCCCCAGGGCGGGGTCCGCCCGGGCCGCCATGGTCATCTCCGCATTGAGGGTGACGATCTGGCCGCCACCGGCCCCGTGCAGGGCAACGGCATCGCCGAAAACGTCGTTGCTTACATTCACAGGAATGCCCAGAACGCGGGCACGGACCGGCGTGGTCGCGAGGGCTGCCATGGAAACGAACGACGGCGGGGAGAATCTATGGCCTGGTTCCACGGCCGCTGCCGCCGCCACGCCCCGTCCTGACCCAACCATGAGCACCACGGCGAGCAACGGCGACAGGGGAGCGGCAGAGGCCCAACAGCTTCTCGAACGGCTGGACCGCCAGATCGAGCATGTGGTCCTGCGCCGGCAGCACCCGATCACCGGTCTGTTGCCCGCCAGCACCGCCAGCACCGTGCACGGCAACTACGGCGACGCCTGGGTGCGGGACTGCGTCTACTCGATCCAGTGCGTCTGGGGGCTGGCCCTGGCCCACCGGCGGCTGCAGGGGCCCTGCCGCCGCTCCTTCGAGCTGGAGCAGAGGGTGCTGCAGCTGATGCGGGGACTGATGCGCTCGATGATGCGCCAGTCGGCAAAGGTGGAGCGTTTCAAGACGAGCCTCGAGCGGATCGACGCCATCCACGCCAAGTTCGACACGGCCACGGGCGATCCGGTGGTGGCCGACGACGGCTGGGGCCATCTGCAGCTCGATGCCACGGCCCTGTTTCTGCTGCAGCTGGCCCAGCTGACCCGCTCGGGGATCGTGATCATTCAGACCAGTCACGAGCGCGATTTCCTCCAGAACCTCGTCTACTACGTGGCCCGCGCCTACCGGGTGGCCGACTACGGCATCTGGGAACGGGGCGACAAGGGCAACCACGGCCAGCCGGAGCGCAACGCCAGCTCGATCGGCATGGTCAAGGCCGCCCTCGAATCCCTCGTCGGGCTGGATCTCTACGGGCCCCATGGCGACGGCAGCAGCGACCTGACCATTCCCCATGACGCCATCGTGCGGCTGCGGCGTGCCCTGCGGGGCCTGCTGCCCAGGGAATCCGCCAGCAAGGAGGCCGACAGCGCCTGCCTCTCCGTGATCGGTTACCCCGCCTGGGCCGTGGAGGATCCGGCGCTGGTGGAGCGCACCCGGGAAAAGATCCGCAGCGAACTGGCGGGGTCTTACGGCTACAAGCGCTTCCGCCGTGACGGCCACCAGACCGTCCTGGAGGACGTCACCCGGCACCACTACGAGCGCGAGGAGCTGGCCCAGTTTGAGCACATCGAATGCGAGTGGCCTCTCTTTCTGGCCTACGAGCTGATCACGGCCTGCTGCGAGGGCCGCTGGGACGAAGCCCGCCAATGGCGCGAGCAACTGGAGGAGCTCAGCGTGTCGGTCGACGGGGAGGGCCTGCTGCCGGAGCTCTATCTGGTGCCGGCGCGGCTGATCGAGGCCGAACGGCGCCAACCCGGCAGCCAGATCCGGGTGGCCAACGAGAACGTCCCGCTGCTCTGGACCCAGAGCCTCACCTGGCTGTCGGATCTGCTGTTGCACGGCCTGATCACCGCCGACGATCTCGATCCCACCGGCCGTCGACACCCCATCCCTCCGGGGGCCGAGGAGGTGCTGGTGGCCCTGGCTCCGGCCGATGACAGCGTCGCCGCGGCCCTGGCGGAGGCCGGCCTGCCGGTGCAGCCACGGCCGGCGGGCGAGACGCCCCCCCTGCGGGTGGCCAGTTCCCGCGAGCTGGCCCGGCGCCTGGCGACGGTGGGCGCCAATGGTCGCCTGGGACTGTCCGGCCATCCACCCGTGCGGATGGAGACCCAGGCCACCGCCAGGCTCTACCGCCACAACGGTGAGCTGATCGGCTTCCTGCCGGCGGTGCTGGAGGAGGACACCTTCTACCTGGCCGACGATGCCCAGGTGCTGGTGGACACGGTGGCCACCGAGGTGCGGGTGCTGCAGCGCCACTGGCGAGGCGGCGGGACCCCCCTGCTGCTCGTGCCGGTCCACGCCGGCCCCTTCCGCAGGGATCCCGAAGCGTTCCTGGACCTGGGCCGTGATCTGCAGCGGGGCCAGCTGGGTTCGGTGCCCGTGCGCCTGGTGTCCCTGGAGGAGCTGGTGCCGCTGGCCAGCCTGATCGACCTGCCCCCCCAGGCCCTGGCCGCCTGCGATCTGGTCCCCGACGGCCACACCCTGCTGCCGGCCAGCGCCAGCCACCAACCGCTCACCGCCCGCCAGGAACAGGAGCTGGAGGATGTCCCGCTGGCCCATCTGGTCGACCGGCTGTGGAGCAGCCGCTCCCTGGAGGAGCAGGCGGAGGTGCTGGAACTGCTCAGCCGGAGGCTGGGTCCCAACGCCCGGCTGCAGGGGCCTCGCAGAGGCCCAGGGGTGCGGCTGATGGTGCTCCTGGAGGAGGTCTACCGCCGCGGCCTGGCCGATGCCGACTGGAGTGTGGTACGCCGCGCCGCCGGCGCCATGGGCCTGGTCCACCCCCAGCTGGAGGATGCCCTCACCGACCTGCTGCTGCGCCAGAAGCAGGTGGTGGTGGGCCGCAACTACACCCACGACTCCCTGCTCAGCCAACCGGAGGGCAGCCTGGCCATCGCCGCCATGGTGCGCCGCTTCAGTGGCGAGGACGGCCGCGAATGGATGCTGCAGCAGGAGCTGCTTCTGGCCATCGACGCCCTGGCCCGCTCCAACGTGAACCTGCTCAGCGGCAGCCTCACCCTGCAGCTGGGCCAGTTCCTGCTGTTGCTCACCGGCGAACTGGCAGCTGAGGCCAACCTCAGCCCCAGCGAGGCCTTCGAAAGCCTCTGCAGCCTGCCCCCCCACGCCATCCGTCGCCGGCTCCAGGCCGTGCTGGCCGACGTGGAGCACGCCCGGGCCTCCCTGCAGCGCAAGGAGCAACTGCACCTGCGCGGCCGGGTGCGCTGGGAGGTGCCCGATCCCCTGGCGGAACTGCCCAGGGACGGCAGCTGGCTGCAGCACCGCATGCGGCTGGGGGCGCTGCAGCGGGTACCGAAGGACTTCTATCCGGGCATCTGGGACCTGCTGCACCACTGCCGGGGCCTGGTGATCGGCGACAAGCTGGAGCGACGCAACCGGCTGGAAAGTGCCCCCCTGCTACGGGAGAAAACGCCCGGCGAAAAGAACTTCGCCATGCTGGTGGAGCACCTCCTGAGCAAGATCGAAGCCCCGGAATACCGCCGGCTGTGCATCGAAACCCTGCTCACCCTGATGGCCTTCATGGCCGCCAACCCCCAGGTGCAGTTCGACGACGACCTCGCCCTCGACGTGGTGATCGGCCACGCCGTGCGCGTGGGATGGCAGCAGTGCCATCCCGAGGTGCCCGGCGACCAGTACGGCCCCCACAAGGCCGAGGCCTGGGATCTCTTCTACCGCTCCTCCCCCGCCGACTGCCGCCGCTGGCAACTGCTGGCCCTGCAGGAGCTCACCGACCGGGAGCTGGCCCCCATGCCGGGGTGAGGAGGGCCTAGATCGGGGCCTCCAGGGCCATGCAGAGGTTGGGCTGCTCGACGCACTGCTCGATCAGGTCGGCCAGCTGCAGCGCCCGCGAGGCCTGAAGGCCATCGACGGCCGGGGTTTCCCGGCCCCGCACGCACTGGAGGAAGTGTTCGAGCTCGGCATAGAGAGGTTCGATGGAGGTGGTGCTCACCTCCTCGATGAAGCCGTCGTTGCGGTAGAGCAGCTCGCCGTGGTCGGCGCTCACCGATTCATGGGAGCGCCGGTGGATGCGCAGATTGCGGTTGAGGAAATCCGTCTCCATCAGGCTGCTGCGGCAGTGGGCGCTGAGGCTGCGGATCTTGCGGTGGGCCATCTTGCTGGCCGTGAGGCTGGCCACCACGCCGTTGGCGA
>CALRQM020000108.1:0-6318 GCA_943370335.1 Bordetella parapertussis
GCATCGGTGAACTGATCGGCACCACCCGGGTCACCACCACCCGGCTGATCTCCCGCATCCGGGCCGCCGAGCTGCTGCAGGTCCCCAGTGGTGAAGCCGGCCTGCGGCTGGCGCCGGCCCTGGTCGATGGCGCTCCCCTGGCCGCCTGAAGCCCTCCCCCGTTTTTTTCTCCCCGCCCGTTCTTCGTCGTCCTCCCATGGCCCCCTCCCTCGGCAGCCTCCCCGACAGCCCCGCCGCCATCAGCGTCCGCGGCCCCCAGCCCCAGGCCAAGAAGAAGGGCTGCCGCCAGAAGAAATGCTCCAAGTGGAAAGGCGGCAAGTGCTGCTGCGGCCGCGACTGAGGCCCCACGCCCGCTGGTGCCTCTTCAGCCTCCCTTGCCCTGGCGCTCCAGGCTGGGCATCAGGGCCACCGAGGCCGCCAGCCCCAGGGCCAGGATCAGCAGCGCCGGCACCAGGGCGGCCGCCACCCGTTCGTCGCTGGCGTACTGATACACCCGCACCGAGAGGGTGTCGAAGTCGAAGGGGCGCAGCGAGAAGGTGAGGGGCAGTTCCTTCACCACGTCGACGAACACCAGCAGGCCCCCCACCAGCAGGGGCCCCCGCAGCAGCGGCAGGTGGATGCGGCGCAGCACCGCCAGCCAGCCGCAGCCGAGGCTGGTGGCGCACTCATCCAGGCTGGGCGGGATGTGCTCGAACGAGGCATCGAGCCCCTGTTTCGAGACGGCCATGAAGCGGTCGCCATAGCCCCAGAGCAGCAGCAGCAGGGGGCTGAGCTGCAGCGGACCGCCGATCAGCATCAGGGCCAGGGCCAGCACGGTGCCGGGCACGGCGTAGCCCATGCCGGCGAAGAAGGTGAGCCGGCCCAGCAGGGGATGGGAGAGCCAGCGGCGGCTGATCGCCAGCAACAGGGCCGCCGCCACCGTCAGCAGCGCGGCGGCCAGGGCCAGGCCGAGGCTGCGCGCGGTGAGGGCCAGCAGTTCCTCGAGCGGATCGCTCTGCAGATGGTCGCGGCTCAGCACCAGCCAGGTGAGTGGGATCCCCAGGCTGGCCAGGGGCGGCAGCAGGGTGAGCAGCTGGGCCAGGTGGCAGCGCCAGCCCCGCAACGACCACTGCAGGCTGCCGGCACCGTCCTGGCCAATGGTCCAGCGGCGGCTGCGGTGGCGCATCCAGCGTTCGGCCCCCACCAGCAGGCTGACCAGCACCAGGGCGATCAGGGCCAGACCCACGGCTCCCGGCAGGTCGCCTTCGCCTTGCCAGCGCTGCAGGATGCCCCGCGACAGGGTGGGCACGCCCAGCAGTTCCACCGCGCCGAGCTCATTGACCACCTCCATGCCGCTGAGGGCGACCCCGGCGCCGATGGATGGCAGCGCCAGGGGCAGGGCGACGCGCCGGAAGCTGCCCCAGGGGCCCACGCCCAGGCTGCGGCAGGCCTCCAGCTGGCGCTGGCCACTGCCGGAGAAGCTCTCGGTGGAGAGCAGGAACACATAGCTGTAGGTGGTGAGGCTGAGCAGCAGCACGGCCCAGCCGATGCCGTGCACGCGAAAGCCCCAGCGGCTGCCCAGGTCGACCAGCACGGCGGCCAGCACGAAGGCAGGGGCCGCCAGGGGCAGCACCTGGGCCAGCCGCAGCCAGCGGCGGCCGGGGAACTGGCAGCAGGCGGTGAGCCAGCCGTTGGCGGTGCCCAGCAGGGCACCGATCAGGCCGACGGCCAGCACCAGCACCAGGGTGTTGCTCAGCTGCTCAAGGCCTTCGGCCCCCAGCCACACCTGGCTGGAGCCGGCATCCCGCAGGGCAAAGCCAGCCAGGACCAGGAACGGCAGCAGGGCCAGTCCGCAGACCAGGAGCACGGCCGCCGCCAGGGGGGCACGCCGCAGCGGCGGCCCGGTTCTGCCGGCTGTCGACCGCTCGGCCGTTGCCAAAACCCCCATCCGGTGACCTACTTCCAGCCGTTCGATTCCATCATCAAGGTGGCCGCCCTGCTCTTGGATCCGATCTGCTCCACCGAGACGCCATCGGCCCGGAAGGTGCCGAACCGCTTGAGGATGGGATTATCCCCGAAGCCCTTGAGGGGGTATTCGTTGTTGGCTTCGGCGTAGCCGCGACCGCCGGTGGGGGAGGCCAGGAACTCGATCAGTTTGATCGCCGCCTGCGGATTTCTGGCGTGGCGGGTGACGCCAGCCCCGGTGATGTTGACGTGGGATGGGTTGAGATACACCACCTTCAATTGCTGGGCCAGTTGTTTGTCCTGGGCGCCGGCTTCACCCGAGAGCATGCGGGCGATGTAGTAGGAGTTCACCACACCCACGCCGCACTCTCCCCTGGCGACGGCCCGGGCCAGGGGGGTGTCGGAGGTGAAGAAGGGCTGGCTCACATTGGCCACCATGCCGCGGATCCAGGTGCGCGTGGCGGCATCCCCGTTGAGGATCATGCGGCTGGCCACCAGCGACTGGTTGTAGGGGCTCTTGCGCTCCCGCAGGCAGAGCTTGCCTTTCAGGGCCGGCTTGGCCAGGTCGGCATAGGTGCGGATCGTGGCGGGATTCACCAGCTTCGGGTTGACCACCACGGCACGCACACGCCGCGTCAGGCCATACCAGCGCCCCTGGGAATCACGCAGGTTGGCGGGCACGTCCCTTTGCAGGGCGGCCGAACGGACGGGCTGGAACAGGCCCTGGTCGGTGGCGGCGTCGAGGCGGGCGGCGTCGACGAGCACCAGCACATCGGCGGGGCTGTTCCTGCCCTCACTCTTGAGGCGCTCCAGCAGGGCGTCGTCCTTGGCCTCCAGCACGTTCACCTTGATGCCGGTGCGGGCGGTGAACTGGCGATAGAGCTCCTTGTCGGTGTTGTAGTGCCGGCCGGAGTAAACGCCGATCGTGCTTCCGGCCTGGGCGATGGCGGCAGCGTTGCCCTGGGACTGGCCGATGGCCGGCAGGATGCCAGTGGCGCAGAACGCCATGGCCGCGCCCCCCACGGCTGCGGATCCCGCGGCGGCAAGCCAAGAACGACCAAGGGGGAACCTGGAGCTGGGCATCGGGAGGAACGGGCATGTGCCCGGACCCTATGAAGGCCCCCCGGTGGCAGACGGAACAAACGACGCGAAGGCGCGTATCAATGCTTACGTCTCAGTAGGACGTGGAGCGCCGAACAGGGATCAGGGCGGGCTGCATCAGGCCACCGCCGCCGTTGTCGTCGTCGGAATCCATCGCCATCCACAACACCAGACCTAGAAGGGCGAGAACGCCCGTCATCAGGAGGAACTCGGTCATGGGAAAGGCTCGCAGGCCGCCACCCTAGCGGCGCCAGCCGGTGGTTCCGTAGTGGTTGCAGCATTCCAGCCGAAAGGGCCGGGGCGATCAGGCGAAGCCCTTGCCTGCCTCCCTGGCCACACAGGCCTGGAGTTGCTGGCGCAGCCGCTTGTGGTCGAGGTCCTTGCCGATCAGCACCAGCTGGTTCTTGCGCTCCCCCTGCCAGTCGCTGTCGTCGATGGAGAAGCGCTTGCCGGCCAGGTGGAAGACGTGGCGGCGCTCGCTTTCGTTGAACCAGAGGATGCCCTTGGCGCGGAAGACCCCGGCCGGCATCTGGTTGTCGAGGAAGTTCTGGAACTTGCGCAGGGAGAGGGGGCCGTCGCTGCTGAAGGACAGGGAGGTGAAGCCCTCGATCGCCTGGTGGTCGGGATGGCCACCGTGGTCGTGATCGTGATCGTGATCGTGGTCGTGGCTGTGGCCGTGATCGTGATGATGGCCATGGTCGTGGCCACCGCCCGCGGTCGCGATCTCCGGTTCGTGTTCGCAGTGACCGTGGTCGTGGTCGCAGTGGCTGTGGTCCTCGCTGCCGTGATCGTGGCTGGCGGCGGCGGCGGCCTGCTGCTGGGCCACCACCTTGTCGGTTTCGAACAGGCCCACGCTCAGCAGCAGCGGCAGGGGCACCGCGCCCTTCACCGAGCGCAGGATGCGGGCCTCGTTCTTGATCGCCCGCAGCTCGCTTTCGAGGGCCTCCAGCCGCTCCTCACTGACCAGGTCACATTTGTTGAGCAGGATCATGTCGCCGTAGACGATCTGGGAGCGGCCCACCTCCCCCTGCAGGGTCTCGGGGCCGAAGTTCTCCGCGTCGACCAGGGTGATGATCGAATCGAGCCGGGTGAGGTCGCGCAGGTCGCTGCCGAGGAAGGTCATGGCCACGGGCAGGGGATCGGCCAGGCCGGTGGTCTCCACCACCAGGTAGTCGACCGGTTCGGGACGCTCCAGCACCCGGTAGACGGCCTCCAGCAGCTCGCCGTTGATCGAGCAGCAGATGCAGCCGTTGCTCAGTTCCACCATGTCGTCGCCGGTGGCGACGATCAGCTCGTTGTCGATGCCGATCTCGCCGAATTCATTCACCAGCACGGCGGTCTTGACGCCCTCCTGGTTGCTGAGGATGTGGTTCAGCAGGGTGGTCTTGCCTGCCCCCAGGAAGCCGGTGAGGATCGTCACCGGCACGGAGATCGGCCTGGCCTCGCTGACCGCAGCCGCCGTTGTCGGGGCATCCAGGTTCGTGCTGGTCATGGGGAGAGGCGAAGGCGTTGTGGGGATTCTGACGGCGCGGCCGCCCCACGAGCGCCGCGAAGGCTGCTGGAATGGCGGGCTACGAACCCGGTCCATGACCCCCAGCGAAGCCTTCGCCGCCATCGGCCTTGCCGCGGTGGCCTGCGATGGCGCCCTCGACGCCGATGAGGCCGCCATGCTGCGCCAGCTGCTGGAGGTGCGCTCGCCCTACGGCAACCTCGGTGAAGCCGTGATGGGGGCGATGTTCGACGGCCTGCTGGGGCGGCTGCGGACGGGCGGCTGGGAGACGCTGCTGATGGAGGCCGCGCCGGTGCTGACCCCAGCCCAGCAGGAGACGGCCTACGCGATGGCGGCCCTGCTGGTGCACACCAACCGCAGCTTCAAGCCGGTGGAGCAGCAGATGCTGAAGCGGCTGGGGGAACTGATCAGCGTGCCGCCCGAACGCTGCAGCCAGATTCTCGAGGTGATGGCGGTGCTGCACCGCGACAGCCTCAGGGACTGACGTTCCGGCAGCGCTCGCACAGCCCGAAGAACTCCAGGGTGTGGTACATCGGCAGGAAGTCGCCCAGCTCCTGCTTGGGGAGGTGCAGGCCGTGCACCGGGCAGTGGCTGAGCACCTTGGTGGTGCCGCAGTCGACGCAGGTGAGGTGGTGCTCGTCCCGCTCCGTCGGGGCATAGAGGGCCTCGCCGCTGGGCAGGTGACGGCAGCGCACCAGTCCCCGCTGCTGCAGCTGGCGCAGGTGGCGGTAGACGGTGGCCAGGCCCATGGCGGCGGGGCCGCCCCGCAGCCGGGCGTGTAGATCCTGGCCGCTCAGCTCCCCGTCGGCCTGGCGCAGCTCCGCCAGCAAGGAGGCCTGGCGGGGGGGCAGATCGGGGGCGGAGGGGGCCTGCATGATCCCGTTTCTACCCTGCCGGCAGCCAGATGGCCTGGAGCGCCTCCTGCTGGAGGGGCACGGGGGTGAGGCTGGTGGCCTCGATCAGCACCACCTGCGCCGGTGGCGGGGCCCCCTGGGCCTGCCCCAGCGGGCGCAACACCACGGCCAGGCGGTCGCTGGTGGGGTCGTAGCTGAGGCCGGTGCCGGGTTCGAGTTCCCAGCCGGCCAGGCGCCGCGAGGCCAGCACGGTGCCGCGCCGGTCGAGGCTGATCAGGGTGAGGACAGGGCGGCCCACCCCTTCGATCAGCAGCGCCCAGATCCGCTCGCCGCCGCGGCTGCAGGCCGTGGCCGCCAGGGCCTGGGGGCCGATCCAGAGCTGGCGCGGCGCCAGGCCCGGCTCCACCAGCTCCAGGGAGCGGCGGAAGTCGGGCCAGTGGCGCACCAGCAGGGCCCGCCCCGCCCGGGGACAGAAGCTGCTGAGGTCGCGGCTGCCGGGCAGGGTCTGGCGGCGGGGCGGCCGGGGCGGCAGGTCCTGCAGGCTGAGGCCATCGATTTCCGGCACCACCGCTGAGCCGCCCTCCGGCAGCAGCCGCACGGCGCCGCTGGCCTCCAGCGGCAGTCGGCTGGGTCCGCCCCTTGATGGCCAGAGCTGGAGGCTCACCTGGTCGGGCTGCTCACCGCCCGCCTGCACCAGCAGGTCGCCGCGGCGGTTGCCGCTGATGTGGGCGAACACCATCTCGCCGGCGCCCAGGGGCTGGGGCGCGCCGGCCTGCACGGGGGCTGGTGCCGCCGGGCCCCGGCGGCCCAGCTGGCGTAGGGGCTGCTGGCGCAGGGGCACCCGCCAGACCCGGAAGCGGCCGGCCTCGGAGCGCGACACCACTGCCACGGCCTCGCCGTTGCCGAGGG
>CALRQM020000109.1:0-6269 GCA_943370335.1 Bordetella parapertussis
TGTGAATGCCTCCCCGTCCCCGTTTTGATCGCCGTGCTCCCGTGCGGGAGCTGCCCAACATCAACGACCGCATCAGCTACCCCAACCTTCGTGTGGTGGATGCGGACGGCAGTCAACTGGGAGTCATCACCCGAGAGGCGGCCCTCGAGGTCGCCCGCGACCGCGAGCTGGATCTGGTCCTGGTGAGCGAGAAGGCCGATCCGCCGGTCTGCCGGATCATGGATTACGGCAAGTACAAGTTCGAGCAGGAGAAAAAGGCCAAGGAGGCCAAGAAGAAATCGCACCAGACCGAGGTCAAGGAGGTGAAGATGCGCTACAAGATCGATCTGCACGACTACCAGGTGCGCATCGGTCAAGCGGTCCGCTTCCTCAAATCCGGCGACAAGGTGAAGTGCACGGTGATCTTCCGGGGCCGGGAGATCCAGCACACGGCCCTGGCCGAGCAGCTGCTCTACCGCATGGCCAAGGATCTCGAAGAGAACGCCGAGATCCAGCAGCCCCCCAAACGGGAGGGCCGCAACATGATCATGTTCCTGAGCCCGCGCAAACAGGCGGCAGGCAAGACGGCCGCCGCCGCGGCGAGCTGAATACGCCTTCAGCTTCGCCCCTGCGTCCCTGGCGCGCCCAGCACCTGCTCGAAACTCTCGAGCAGGAGTGACCAGCCTGCCGCCGCCGCCTCGGGGCGATGGTCGGGCCGGGCCGAGCACATGAAGCCGTGCCCCCCCTGCAGCAGCACCAGCCGGTGGGGCAGCAAGTGTTCCGCCGCCGCCGCCCGGAAGGCGTTGGCGGCGGCGAGCGCTGTTTCGATCGCCGCCACATCAGCCGCCGGGATGAGGGCGTCGCCATCGCCGCAGATGCACAGCAGCGTGCCGCCGATCGACGGCACCAGTTCAAGGCTGGCGGGACCACCACCGGGACGGCCCGAGGCCACGCCGGCTCCGTAGAAATCGACCGTCATGGCCACCTGGGGCAAGGTGGCCGCCAGCAGGGCGACGTGGCCGCCGAAACAGAACCCCACGCAACCCAGGCCGGCGGCAGGGGCGGGCAACTGCTGCTGCAGCCACTCGGCGGCGAGGCCCACATCGCTCAGCAGCTGGTCGGTGCGGGTGAGCTCCTTGTGGCGGCGGCCCAGCGCCAGGTCGTCCGGGCCGTAGCCCAGCTCCAGCTCAGGGGCGGTGCGGGCGACGAGGGGCACCGCCAGGGCCGCGTAGCCCGCCTCGGCCAGCCGCTGGGTGACGCTGCGGATCCAGCCGTTGATGCCGAACACCTCCGGCAACACCAGAACGCCGCCGCGGGGCGGTGTGTCGCTGGGCCTGGCCCACCAGCAGCGCAGCGGAACCTGGTCCGGCCGCCGGGGATCGAGCTGCAGCCAGGAGGCGACGCAATCGGAGGCGGTCAAACCGGCACAGGGCAACCGGCACATGGTCGTATGCCAACGAGGGAATTGTCACGGGGGCCAAAGCTCCTTAGGGTGGCGGCCAGACCCCCTGGCCACACTGGCGTGCGTTTTCACATTCAGCAGGAGAGCGACATCCCGGCGTCGACCCAGCTGTACAACCAGATCTGCTTCGCCATCGCCGCCCGGCACTACCCGCCGGGCCATCGCTTGCCGAGCACACGCCAGCTGGCCATGCAGACCGGCCTGCACCGCAACACGATCAGCAAGGTCTACCGCCAGCTCGAAACCGACGGCGTGGTGGAGGCCATGGCCGGCTCGGGGATCTACGTACGTGACCAGCAGAACCCGCGCGAGATCAAGCCGCCGCCGGGGCTGCGCAGCAAGGCCCTGCCGGACATCGACCGGGAGGTGCGCCAGAGCGTCGATGGGCTGCTGAACGCCGGCTGCACCCTGCAGCAGGCGCGGGAACTGCTCACCCGGGAGATCGACTGGCGGCTGCGCTGCGGCGCCCGGGTGCTGGTGAGCACCTCCCGCGAAGACATCGGCGCCTCGATCCTGATCGCCGAGGAACTCAAGCCCAGCCTGGAGGTGCCGGTGGAGGTGGTGCCGATCGAGGAGCTCGAGTCGGTGCTGGAAACCTCCAGCAAGGGCACGGTGGTCACCAGCCGCTACTTCCTGCAGGAGGTGGAGCAGATCGCCAAGGTGCACGGCGTGCGGGCCGTGCCGGTCGACCTCAACGACTTCGGCCACGAGCTGGGCATGCTCAAGGAGCTGCGCCCCGGCAGTTGCGTGGGCCTGGTGAGCATCAGCCCGGGGATCCTGCGGGCCGCTGAGGTGATCCTGCACAGCATGCGGGGCAACGAACTGCTGGTGATGACGGCCAATCCCGACACCAGCAGCCGCCTGCTGGCCCTGCTGCGGGCCTCCAGCCATGTGATCTGCGACAAGCCCAGCCTGCCCCTGGTGGAGCAGACCCTGCGCCAGAACCGGGCCCAGCTGATGCGCCTGCCCATGGTGCACTGTGCGCAGAGCTACCTTGGCAGCGCCACCATTGACCAGTTGCGCAAGGAGATCGGCCTCCTGGCGGTCTGACGGCGACCTGAGGCCGGACCGAGGCTGGCGGGTAGAATGATCGAGGTTTCTACCATGCAGGGCCATGGGCATGAACATCAAGGACCCCAGGGTCCATGCCATGGCCAAGGAACTGGCCGCCCGCCGGAGCACCAGCGTGACCGAGGCCGTGCGTCATGCCCTGGAGGCCGAGCTCACCAGAACAACGGCGCCCGGGCCTGACAACGTTCGCTCGACCAAACTGGAAGCCATTCGCCAGATCCAGGAGCGCTTCTCGGAGCTGCCAATCAGGGATCCGCGCTCCTCGCGCGAGTTGCAGGACAGCCTCTACGACAGCCATGGCCTACCGATCTGAATGACCTCCCCAGCCATGGTCGTGGACACCTCCGCCTTTCTGGCGGTGCTGCTCAGGGAAGACGAGGCCGAGGCCTTTGCCGTGTTGATGGCAGAGGCCCCGATGCTGCTGATGTCAGCGGCAACGAAGCTGGAAGCCTCGCTGGTGGCCGAAGGAAGCCGCTTCGGCGCCACCAGCGAGGCCGTCGAGGCCCTCTGCCAGGCCCTGGACATTCAGGTCCTGCCCTTTGATCAGAGCCATCTGCTCTGGGCTTTGAGGGGCTGGCGCGAGTTCGGCAAGGGGCGCCACCGGGCAGGCCTGAATCTGGGGGACTGCTTCAGCTACGGACTGGCCAGGGCCATGAACATGCCGCTGCTCTACAAGGGGGATGACTTCCAACGCACCGACGTGCGCTCTCCCGAACCGGGCGCCTGAAGGAACCGACCATGCTCGATGCACTCAGGGCCGACCTGGCCATCATCCGGCAGCGGGATCCGGCCGCCCGGGGCACCCTGGAGATCCTGCTCTGCTATCCGGGCTTCCACGCCCTGGTACTGCACCGCATCAGCCACCGCCTCTGGCGCCTCGGCCTTCCCCTGCTGCCCCGGGTGCTGAGCCAGCTGGGACGCCTCTTCACCGGGGTGGAGATCCATCCCGGGGCCCGGATCGGCCGTGGGGTGTTCATCGACCACGGCATGGGCGTGGTGATCGGCGAGACCAGCGTCATCGGTGACAACTGCCTCCTGTATCAGGGCGTGACCCTGGGTGGCACCGGCAAGGAGCACGGCAAGCGCCACCCCACCCTGATGGACAACGTGGTGGTGGGGGCGGGAGCCAAGGTGCTGGGGGCGATCACCGTGGGCAGCAACACCCGCATTGGCGCCGGCTCGGTGCTGCTGCGCAACGTGGGGGCCGACAGCACCGTGGTGGGCATTCCCGGCCGGGTGATCCACCAGGCGGGCGCCCGCATCGATCCCCTGGCCCACTCCGCCCTGCCGGATGCGGAGGCGTCGGTGATCCGCAACCTGATGGAGCGGATCGACAGCCTGGAGAACGACGTCAACCGGCTGCAGGCCTGCCTGAAGGAAGTGGCCGCCGGCAGGCCGCTGCAGGAGCCCTGCAGCGGCAACGCCCAGAACCTGCGCGATCGGGAAATCCTCGAGTTTCTCGGCGAAACCGCCAACGGCGAGGAGACCCCCCTCAGGCCGTGACCGCCTGCGGCACCTGGGGCTGGAACATGAACATCGAATAGATCACGTTGCGGCGCATCTGGGTCATCATCTCCAGGAACATGTCGTACCCCTCGTTCTTGTACTCGATCAGGGGATCCTTCTGGCCGTAGCCCCGCAGGCCCACCGACTCCCTGAGGGCTTCCATGGCCTGCAGGTGTTCACGCCAGAGGGTATCGATCTGCTGGAGGATGAAGAAACGCTCCGCTTCCCGCATCAGACCGGGGCGCATCTGCTCGATCTGCCCCTCCTTGATGTCGTAGGCATTGCGCATCTGCTCCTGCAGAAAGGCCTTGAGTTCCTCCATCGAGAGGCCGCCCACCTGCTCAGGGGTGAGGTCCTCGAGCAGATAGATGAACTCCTTGACCTTCTCCACCAGGCGGGTGAGATCCCACTCCTCGGGCGGCAGGTCGGGGTTCACATAGGCCTCGACGATGTCGTCGATGGTGCGCTCGCCATAGCCGATCACCTGCTGCTTGAGCTCCCTGCCCTCCAGCACCCGACGCCGCTCGGTGTACACCGCCTTGCGCTGGTTGTTCATCACCTCGTCGTACTCAAACACCTGCTTGCGCATGTCGTAGTAGTACGTTTCCACCTTCTTCTGCGCCCCCTCCAGGGAGCGGGTGAGCATGCCCGACTCGATCGGCATGTCCTCCTCGACCCGGAAGGCGTTCATCAGGCCCGCCACCCGGTCGCCGCCGAAGATGCGCAGCAGGTTGTCCTCAAGGGAGAGGAAGAAGCGGGTGCTGCCCGGGTCGCCCTGGCGGCCGGCCCGGCCCCGCAACTGGTTGTCGACGCGACGCGACTCGTGGCGCTCGGTGCCGATCACATGCAGGCCGCCGGCGGTGCGGACCTGGCTCTCCTCCTGCTTGACCACCCCGTCGTACTCGGCGCGCACCCGGGTGATCAGCTCCCGCAGGCGCTGGATCTGGGGATCGTCGGTGGGGGCCTTCTCCGCCGCCTGGGCGATGCGGTCCTCGAGTTCGAGCACGGTCAGGGCGCGGTCGCCCCAGGCCGCCACCAGCTCACGGGCGAAGCTGGAGAGTGCCGTCTCGGTGTCTTCGGAGAGGCTGCAGGGGTAGAGGTTGCCGATGGCCCTGGCCTCGGAGGCAGGCCTGGAGCTGGGGACCACGGCGCCGCCGAAGCCCGCCGGCGCTTCGGTGGACCGCTGCAGGGGCACCGGGGGACGGTGACCCTCCTCAGGGCGCACCAGCCGGGGCAGCAGCACCTCGCGCAGCTTGAGGCGGGCCATGTAGTCGCTGTTGCCGCCCAGGATGATGTCGGTGCCCCGGCCGGCCATGTTGGTGGCGATGGTGACGGCGCCGGCCCGGCCCGCCTGGGCGACGATCTCGGCCTCCCGCTCCACGTTCTCGGGCTTGGCGTTGAGCAGGTTGTGGGGGACCTGCTGCTCCTGCAGCAGGGTGGAGAGCAGCTCCGACTTCTCCACGCTGGTGGTGCCCACCAGCACGGGCCGGCCGGTCTTGTGCACCTGGGCGGTCTCGGCGGCGACGGCCTGCCACTTGGCCGTTTCGGTCTTGTAGACCTGGTCGGGCCAGTCGGCGCGGGAGCGGACCCGGTTGGTGGGCACCACGGCCACCTCGAGCTTGTAGGTCTTCTCGAACTCCACTTCCTCGGTCTTGGCGGTGCCGGTCATGCCGGCCAGGCGGGGGTAGAGCAGGAAGAAGTTCTGATAGGTGATGCTGGCCAGTGTCTGGGTCTCGGGCTGGATCGGCAGGGCCTCCTTGGCCTCGATCGCCTGGTGCAGGCCGTCGCTCCAGCGGCGCCCCGGCATCACCCGACCGGTGAACTCGTCGACGATCACCGCCTCGGCGTCGCGCACGATGTAGTTGACGTCCTTGACGAACAGCTCCTTGGCCTTGAGGGCGTTGTTGATGAAGTGGGCCCAGGGGTCCTGGGGGTTGAAGAGGTCCTGGACGCCGAGCAGCTGCTCCGCCTTCTGGTAGCCCTCGTCGGTGAGGGTGACGTTGCGCTGCTTTTCGTCGACTTCGTAGTCGCCGTCTGGATCGATGCCGTCCTTGCCCATCTCGGCGGCACGCACGAGTTCGCCGGCGATCCGGGCCGCCTGCATGTACTTCTCCTGGGGCCGCTCGATCTGGCCGGAGATGATCAGGGGGGTGCGGGCCTCGTCGACGAGGATCGAATCCACCTCGTCGATGATGCAGTACTGGAACTCGCGCTGCACCACCTCGGCGATGTCACTCGCCATGTTGTCGCG
>CALRQM020000110.1:0-6095 GCA_943370335.1 Bordetella parapertussis
AGCCGGCGGTGTGGCCCGGCACCGGCAGCACCAGCAGGTCGTCGTCGAGCGTGATGGGTTCGGTGCCCTCGAAGCGGTGTTCCGCCTCCGGGGCGGCTTCGGCATCGGCGGCGTGGATCCAGCGTTCGGCGCCGAAGTGCCGGGCCCAGGCGTCGTGGTCGGCCACGTCGTCGCGGTGGCTGAGCAGGATCCGCTGCAGGCCGCCCAGGGCCCCGATCCTCCGGGCCAGGGCGCCGCTCCAGCGCGGTGAATCGATCAGCACGTTGTTGGGCCGGCCATCGGCGTGGCGCCGGGTGATCAGCCAGCTGCTGGCCCCGAAGCTCTTGCGCGACGCCCAGCCGCAATAGTGCACCTCCCCCTGCGGCAGGCTCGTGATCAGCGCCGGGAAGCCGTTGGCCGGGGTCTGGGCCAGCAGCTTCCTACTGGTGCCGATCGCCGCCACCGGGCAGGCCTGAAGGGCCAGCAGGGCCGCGCGGATCTCCCCTTCGCCCTGGGGCTGGGCCCACACATGCGAGCTGCGGCCGATGGGGGCGAAGTGGGTCGGATCGAATTGCCAGCAAGTGCCGCAGTCGATGCAGGTCCGATCCACATAGAAGGGACCCTCGCCATTGGCGGCCAGGCGCAGCTGGGGGCGGGCCATGGGGGCGGGCGGCGAACTCCCCCCTAGCCTGGCCTCGATGGCCCACACCCTGGTGCTGCTGGCGAGTGAGACACGCCGCGAGGCGCTGGTCGACTGGCTCGACCGACAGGCCCTGGCCGTCGCCGGTTTTCCGCTGCTCGCCACCGCCGAGCTGGCCGAGCGGATCCGCAGCGATCCCCGCACCGCCCAGCTGCCGGTGATGGCGCTCGAGGCGCTCGCCGAGGGGGGGGACATCCAGGTGGCCGCCCGTCTGCTGGCCGGGGAGGTGGCAGCGGTGATCGCCTTCCTGGATCCGGAGGCACCGGCGGGATCGCCCCCCGACAGCCGGCTGCTGATCCGCGCCTGCGATCTGGCCGCCGTGCCCCTGGCCCTCAATCCCGCCACGGCCGAGCTGGCCCTGCGGGGCCTGGCCCATGGCCGATCGGCCTACCTGCTGTTCAATCCCGTCGCCGGCCAGGGGGAGGCCAACGCCGATCTGGCTCTGATCCGCTCGATCCTCGAGCCCCAGCTCCTGGTGACGGTGCTGCTCACCAGTGCCGGGACCGATCCGGGCGACCAGTGCCGGGAACTGGTCGAGCTGCTGCAGGCCCGGCCGGCCGGTGAGGTGGGCAACGTGATGATCGTGGCCTGCGGCGGCGACGGCACCGTCTCGGCGGTGGCGGGGGCGGTGGCCGGCACCGGCATTCCCCTCGGCGTGATCCCCCGGGGCACCGCCAATGCCTTCGCCGCGGCGCTCGACATCCCCACCGACCTGGTGGCCGCCTGCGAGACGATCCTGGCCGGCCATACCCACGTGGTGGACGCCGCCCGCTGCAACGGCATTCCGATGACCCTGCTGGCCGGGGTCGGCTTCGAGGCCGGGATGGTGGATCGGGCCACCCGCGAACTGAAAACCATGCTGGGCCCGCTCGCCTACGTGCTCGCCGGCGCCCAGCAGCTGGTGAGCCAGCAGCCGTTCCAGGCCCGGGTCGAGATCGACGGCACCGTCACCGAGGTGCAGGCCGCCGCCATCACCGTGGCCAACGTGGCCCCCGCCACCTCCGTGCTGGCCCAGGGCTTCGGGCGGGTGATTCCCGACGATGGGCTGCTGGAGGTCACGATCGCCTCGCCCAGCACCCGCCTGCAGGGCCTCAATGCCCTCGCCTCCCTGCTCACCTCCGCCGTGGTGCAGTCCCCCGCCAACCACCCCGATCTGCTGTGTCTGCGGGCCCGCCACATCACCATCACCACCGACCCGCCCCAGCGGCTGGTGATCGACGGTGAAATGCTCGAGGCCGACCCGGTCACCTTCACCTGCTTGCCCGGCGCCCTCACCGTGTTCGCGCCGCTGCCCTCACCGTGAACCTCGCCTCCGAGGCGGACATCGCCGCCAAGGTGGGCCGCATGGCCGAACGGGTGCGCTGGGGGCATCCCGAGATCGCCCGCCGTGGCATCGATCCCTGCCGCCTGGCGATCGAGGGGGATCCGGAGTCGCCCGAGGCCTTCTCCTTCCTCGTGCTGGGGGACAGCGGCACGGGGCTGCATCGCCGCGACAGCCCCCAGCGGCGGGTGGCCGAGCAACTGCTCGCCCATGGCGCTGACGCCCGCTTCCTGCTCCACACCGGCGACGTCGTCTACCAGGTGGGCTCCAGCGAGCAGTACCCGGACAACTTCATCCGCCCCTACCGCGAGTGGCTCGTGGGCGGCGAGGACTGGCGCCGACTGCGCTACGACCGGCTCGTCTTCCGGGTGCCGTTCCTGCCGGTACTCGGCAACCACGACTACTACGACCTGCCGCTGCCGCTGGGGCTGCTGGCCGGCCTGACCGCGCCGCCGCGGCGCCTGCTCCGGGCCTGGCTGGACCTGGATGTGGGCTGGCACGGCTCCTTCGTGGGCCAGGCCTGGGCCCGTGCCTTCCTTGATGTGCTCAGCGGCGTGCCGGAGGCAGACCTCGGCGATCACCTTGAGAGCACCCGCACCGCCACGGTTGACGGGTCCCGCTGCCTGCTTTACCGCCCCGGCCGGTTCACCCGCCTGCCCCACCGCCATTACACCTTCCGCTGGTCCGGCGTGGATGTGTTCGCCCTCGACTCCAACACCTTCAACCAGCCCCTGCCGGGCGGTACCGACGTCGGAGAGCTGCACCAGCGTCGCCAGCGGCTCGACGCCGAACGCGCCTCCCTGCTGCTGTCCCTCGGCCCGCTCAGTGGTGATGAGGACATCCGCGACGATCGGGCCGCCAAGGCCGAGCAGCTCGACGAGCAGATCCGCGACATCGACAAGCAACTCGCCAGCGGGGTTTCGGCCCGTGCCGGCCAGGCCCCTGCGGTCGACGATGGCCAGCTCGACTGGTTCGCCGAGGCCCTGATCGCCTCCTGGCGCAACCCGGTCGTGCGCGGCCGGCTGCTGGTGCTGCACCATCCCCCCGTCGTCACCGAGGTCAGCAAGTGGGACCAGGGCCAGACCCTGGCGGTGCGCGCCCAGCTGCGCCGCGTGCTGGATCGGGTGGCCGGCGCCCTCGGCGACCTGCCGGCCGGCCGCCCCCTGCTCGATCTGGCCTTCAGCGGCCATGCCCACTGCCTGGAGGTCCTCCAGACCGCTGACACCGGCCACGGCGATGCCCACATCCCCTGGGCGATCTGCGGCGGCAGCGGCTACAGCCTGCGCCGCCAGCGGCGGGAGGGGCCGCTGCTGCAGGAAACCGTCGACGGCCGGGAGCTCCCCCTGGCCCGCTCCCGCCTCTTTCTCGGCCGCAGCGGCCGGGGCTCCGCCCTGCGCCGCGCCTATTCCGCCCTGCGGGTGGAGGTGGCAGCTGGCATCCCCCTGAAACTCACGCTCACACCGCTGGTGGCGGAGAAGGCCCAAGGGGAATGGCGGCCCTACCGCGGGGCCTCCATCACGCTGTAGAACGGCTGGCGCCTGCCCGACCCCCATGGACCCCAGCGCGGATCTCTCCGGCCACTTCCTCCAGCTCGCCTGCGGCAACTGGGTCACCCAGATGCTGAATGTGGCCGCCGAACTGGCGATCGCCGACCACCTGGCCGCCGCGGGGCCAGAGGGTCTGGAGGCCGAGGAACTGGCCGGCCGCTGCGGCGCCGACGGCGAGTCCCTGTTCCGGCTGCTGCGGGGTCTGGCGAGCCTGGGCGTGTTCGCCGAGAGCGAGCAGCCACGCCGCTTCGTGCTCACTCCCCTGGCCGAACTGCTGCGCAGCGACCACCCCGGCTCCCTGCGCCAGTTCGTGCGCATGCTCGGCGGCGAGCACTACGACGCCTGGACCGACCTGCTCCACAGCGTCCGCAGCGGCGAGAGCGCCTTCCGCCACCACTACGGCGAACCCGTCTTTGACTGGTACGGCCACAACCCCGAGCGCGGCGCCATCTTCGACGGGGCCATGACCGACTTCTCCCGCGTCGAGACCGAGGGACTGCTGGCGGCCTACGACTTCAGCGGCATCACGCACCTGATCGACGTGGGCGGCGGCCGCGGCGGACTGCTGCAGACCGTGCTGCGCCACCACGGCCATCTGCGCGGCACCCTCTTCGACCAGCCGACCGTGGTGGCGCCGGTGACGGTGCCGCCGGAGCTGGAGGGGCGCTTCGCTGTGGCCGGCGGCGACTTCTTCCAGCAGGTGCCGGCCGGCGGTGATGCCTACCTGCTTAAGCACATCCTCCACGACTGGGGCGATGACGCCTGCCTGACGATCCTGGGCCACATCCGCGCCGGCCTGGCCCCCGCTGGACGGGTGCTGATCCTTGAGCAGGTGATCCCGCCGGGCAACGATCCAGCACCGGGCAAGCTGCTCGATCTCAACATGCTGGTGATGACCGAGGGCGGCCGGGAGCGCACCCCCGCCGCCTACGCCGAACTGCTGGAGCGCGCCGGCCTGCGGCTGGCGGGGATCCACCCGACCCCGTCACCGGTCGCGGTGGTGGAGGCGGTGGCGGCCTGAGCGCGGGCCCCCCGCGTCACACCAGCAGGCCGATCACCAGGGCGATGGCCCCGCCGATGGGACCGAAGAAGAAGAAGCTGCCCATCGCCGCGGCCAGCTCGCGGTCGTGGCGGGTGTAGAGCTGCAGCACCAGCACATAGCTGATGCCGGTGCTGAGCAGGAAGCCCGCCAGGCCGAACAGCAGACCGCGCCCCAGCCGTTTCCAGCGCATCCCCGGGCTCTCCGCTTGGCCTGCGTTCCTCGACAGTCAGTGTGCCAGAGGCGTTCCACGCCCTAGCGTCAGGGCCAGCCCAGCCCCAGGATCCGTGAGCCTTGCCATCGCCCTGCTCACGGTCTCCGACACCCGCACCCTCGCCGACGACGCCTCCGGCGACGCCCTGCAGCAGCGGGTCGAGGCGGCCGGCCACCGGGTCGTGGAGCGCAACCTGGTGCCCGACGACCGCTACCGCATCCGCGCCGAGCTGAGCCGCTGGATCGCCGACCCCGCCGTGCAGGTGGTGATCAGCTCCGGCGGCACCGGCCTCACCGGCCGCGACGGCACCCCCGAGGCCGTGGCCCCCCTGCTCGACAAGACCATCGAGGGCTTCGGCGAACTGTTCCGGGTGCTCTCCTTCGAAACGATCGGCACCAGCACCCTGCAGAGCCGCGCCCTGGCCGGGGTGGCCAACGGCACCGTGGTGTTCGTGCTGCCGGGCTCCCTTGATGCCGTGTCCACCGCCTGGGACCGGCTGATCCGCGCCCAGCTCGACGCCACCACCCGCCCCTGCAACCTGGTGCAGCTGCTGCCGCGGCTCACCGAATCCGCCGATCAGGCGCCGTGAGGGCCCGCCCTTGGTGGCTCGGGGCCTTGGCCCTGTTGCTGACCCTCGGCCTCTGGTGGCTGCCGCCGGCTGGGGCGGGTGTCGCCGCCAATGCTGATGGTGCCGGGGCCCGTGGGGCTGGGACGGGCCCGGCCGACCCGGGTGGCGTGGTGGCCGCCGGCAGTTTCGAGCTGGCCAAGGTGCGGATCCTCGGCGTTCCCGCCCTCACCGTGGCCTCTCCGGTGGTGGGCCACCAGGACAATGCCCCCGACGCCCGGCGTCGCGCCGCGGTGATCGAGGGCAACCTGCGCCTGCTCTACGACCCCGAGCACCTCTGCAGCGAGAGCGAACAGATCGCCGAATGGGTCCTGGTCCGGGTGCTGGGGGGGAGTGGGGGGGCCTGTGAGCCGTCGCCGCTCCAGCGGGTGACGGGCAGCGCCCCCGAGCAGCTGGTGGTGGAGCGCAGGCAGCTGCCGGGTGGGGATGTGGTGCTGGAGGCCAGGGTGCCGGAACGCTCCGAACCCCTGCCCCTGCTCACGATCACCCGCGCCGATGCCAGCCTCAACGGCACCAGCGCCATGGCCCTGGGGGAACGCTGGCAGCAGCGGCTGCAGAGCCGCCTGCGCCATGCCCGCAAAGTGATGCAGCCGGCCGATCTGCGCCGCCGCTGGCAGTTCACCCTCACGGTGCAGCTGGCTCTGGCCCTGGTCACCGCCGCCACCCTCTG
>CALRQM020000111.1:0-5708 GCA_943370335.1 Bordetella parapertussis
GCACGAGCCGTTCCCCCAGCACCAGGTTCACCGGGGAAATGTGGGCCACGTTGAAGTGGATCACATGTTTCGCCAGGAACGCCGTCGGCCGGCTCACCCGGTAGCCGGTCACCTGGGGCACCCCCCGCAGGGCCAGTTCCAGGTTGGCCGTGCCGGACTTGGTGAGAGCCGCATCGGCCGCGGCACAGAGCAGGGGCCGCAGGGCATCGGCCTCACCGGCCGGGATCACCCGCACCGCCGTGGCTCCCGCCGCCCGCATGGTCTCCGCCAGGACCGCCTCAAACCCTGGCAGGCCGGCGGGCAGCAGCACCTGCAGATCGGGCCGCTGCTGCTGCAGCTTGGCCACCGCCTCGGCCATCGGCGGCAGCACATAGCGCAGCTCCTGCCGCCGCGAGGCGGGCAGCATCAGCAGCACCGGCGCCTCCGCCGGCAGGCCCAGCTCCTGGCGGGCCTCCTGGCGCGAGGGTCGCTGCTGAAGGGTGTCGATCAGGGGATGGCCCACCCAGGTGACCTGGGCGCCGCGTGCGGCGTAGAAGCTTGCCTCCTCCGGGAAGATGGCCAGGATGCGGTCGGTGAAGCCGATCAACCGGGTGGTGCCGCCGTCGCCGAGGCGGAAGGCCCACTCCTGGGGGGCGATGTAATAGGTGATCGGCACATCGGGGTAGAGCCTCCGCAGGCGCAGCCCCAGGTTCACGTTCGCCCCCATGTAGTCGATCAGCACCACGGCGTCGGGGGGGTGCTGGCGCAGCCAGCGGCGCACCCGGGCCTGCAGCTTGAGGGTGGGAATGACCAGCGGGATCGGTTCCCACAGGCCGATGGCCCCGAGTTTGGTGGTGTCCGCCAGGAGCTGGGCGCCGGCCCGCTCCATCCGACTGCCCCCGAGGGCCACCACATCGAGGGGCAGGGAACGGCGGGCCGCCTCCTCGTGCAGGGCCTTGACCAGCAGGGATCCCTGCAGATCACCGGAGACCTCTCCGGTGCTGACCAGGAGTCGCACCATCAGCGCTGGGCCGGCAGCGGTCCGCGCCGGCCCGGACCCACCGAGGCCTCCAGAAACGCGCACAGCTCATCGGCCGCGGCCAGCAGGGGACGCTCCCGTGCCTGCCGCAGGGCGGCCGCCAGCACCAGATCGCTGCGGTAGATGAGGGTCCAGAGATCCTGCAGCTGGCGGAACTGGGCGCCATCGTCGATCTGGGCCACGCCGCTGCGTCGCAGCCCGACGCGGTTCAGCCCCCGAATGCGGCCGGGGTGGCCCTCCACCGTCATGAACGGGGGCACGTCGCGGTCGATGCGGCTCATGCCGCCCACCATCGCCAGACTGCCGATGTGGACGAACTGGTGGATGCCGAGCACGCCACCGATCACGGCCCGCTCCCCGATCACCACGTGCCCCGCCACCGCGACACCGTTGGCGATCACGATGCGGTCGGAGAGCTGGCAGTTGTGGCCGATGTGGCTGTAGGCCATCAGCAGGTTGCCGTTGCCCAGGACGGTGCTCTCCCCTTCGGCCGTGGCGCGGTTGATGGTGACGCACTCCCGGATCGTGTTCTCGTCCCCCATCACCACTTCGGTGGGGGCACCGCCGTACTTGAGGTCCTGGGGCTCAAGGCCGATGCAGGCCCCCGGGAAGATCCGGTTTCTTTTGCCCATCCGCACCCGCCCGTCGATCACGACGTGGGGGCCGATGCGACTGCCTTCGCCGATCTCCACCTCCGGACCGATGACGGAATAGGGGCCGATCTCCACGCCCGGGGCCAACCGGGCCCGGGGATCGACCAGGGCCGTGGGATGCACGGATGTCGTCATGGCAGTACTCGACATCGCCTCAGTCCACGAGCGAGAACATCAGCTCGCCGGAGCAGACCCGCTCGCCATCGACCGTGGCGGTGGCGTGCACCTTGCCGAAGCGTTTGCGCTTCAGGCTGAGCAGTTCGCAGGTGATCAGGAGCTGGTCGCCGGGCACCACAGGGCGTCGGAAGCGCACACCGTCGATGCCCGCGAAGACGAACAGGCCCTTGGGCAGGTCGGGCATCTGGGTGACGATCAGGCCCCCCACCTGGGCCATGGCCTCAACGATCAGGACGCCGGGCATCAGGGGGCGGCCCGGGAAATGGCCCTGGAACTGCGGTTCGTTGAAGGTGACGTTCTTGAGCGCCACCGCCCGCTTACCGGGGACGTACTCCACCACCCGATCCACCAGGGCGAAGGGGTAGCGATGGGGGAGCAGGTTGAGGATCTGCTCGCTGCTGAGCACCACGGCCCGGGCCGCATCGGCGTCGGGGCAGACCGCCGTGGCGGCCTCAGGAGCGGCGGAAGGAAGAACGGTCAAGGAATCAGTGGGTCGGTACGGGCACGGGCAGGCGGGATGCCTGGGCCGCAAGGGCCGCGGCCATGGCGGTGTGCAGGCCATGGGAACCGCGGTAGGCGAAGACGTGGGCCTTGGGCAGGCCCACCAACGCCAGATCTCCCAGCAGGTCCAGCAGCTTATGGCGCACCGGTTCGTCAGCGAAGCGCAACGGCGGATTGACCCAGCCGTCGCCGTCACAGACCAGGGCATTGTCGAGGGCACCACCTCGGATCAGACCCGCGGCCAGCAACTGCTCCACCTGCTCCCGGAAGCCGAAGGTGCGGGCCGGGGCGATCTCCGCCACAAACCGCTCCGGGGTGAGATCCAGGGCGTAGAGCTGGCGGCCGATGGCCGCCTGGGGAAAGTCGATGGCCGCCCCCAGGCGCAGCCGGTCGGCCGGCAGGGCCACCACGAAGCTCTGGCCCTGCTGAAGGGTCACGGGCAGGGGCGGCAGGGGGGGCTCGAGGCGCTCACCCCGGCTGCAGATCCGCGCCTCGCCGATCGCTTCGACCCAGGGAAGCCCCGAGCCGTCGAGCAGGGGGATCTCCTCCCCGTCCACCAGCAGCTCGGCCTGGCTCACCCCGGTGCCGGCGAGGGCCGCCAGCAGGTGCTCCACCGTCGCCAGGCGCCGATCCCCCAGCTGCAGGCAGGTGCAGAGGCGGGTGTCACTCACCTGGCCGGGGCCCAGTTGCTGCAGGGGGCGCTGCGGGTCGTCCAGCCAGCCCAGCCAGTAGCCCGGCCGTTCCGAGGGGCCGAGGCGGACCCTGGAGACGGCGCCGCTGTGCAGCCCGACCCCGGTGCGCTCCACGCAGGAGCTCAGGGTCCACGCCTGGCGATAGTCGCTGGGCCAGCTGGTCACTAGAACTTCCAGCCCACGCCGAGGTTGAAGCGCCATTCGCCGGTGAAGTCCTGGCTGGCCACCTCCAGTCGCAGGGGGCCGACCGGGGTGGTGACGATCAGGCCGGTGCCGATCGAGAAGCCGGAGCCCGGCTTGTTGAGCAGTCCGCCCAGGTTGCCGGGCACTTTCGTCTGGCTGCCGAAGGTGGTGCCTCCGTCGATGAACAGCTCGCCGCTGACGACGCTGAACAGGGGGAAGCGGTATTCGATCGTGGCCTCACCGAAGCTGCGGCCCACACCGAGGTCGCAGTCGAAGTAACCCCGCACCGAGTTGCCGCCGCCCAGGCAGAAGGCCTCATAGGGCGGCAGATCGCCGATCACCGTGCCGGCGGACACCTGGAAGGCGAGGGCCTGTTTGCAATCTTCGGTTTCACCGGCCTTGGGCCGGCACCCCTTGTAGAACTTCAGCCAGCGGACCGGGATGTAGTGGGTGAAGCTGCCCCGCAACCGGTTGAAGGTGGGGGAATCGGGACCCACCGAGAAGAACTGTTCGGTGCCGAGGCTGAGGAAGTTGCCCTTGGTGGGGTTGCGGGGATCGTTGAGGGTGCTCATCGTGGCCGCCAGCCGCAGGCCCAGCAACTGGTTGCGGGCGGCGCAGTTGTAAGCCAGGCAGATGATCGAGTTGGTGGGAGCGGTGAACAGCGCGGTGGATTCGTTCGGGGTGGCCAGACCGAAGCGGCGGGAGGTGCCGGAGAAGTCCATCGGCGTGGCCACCTGGCCGGTCAGACCCAGCAGCACGGTCCAGGGCGCGCGCTTGAAGGGGTTGCCGCCATTGAGCGGCCGCACGAACTGGACGTTGGCCCCGACGCGCTGGATCAGGACGCTGTTGCCGTCGAACTGGAACCAGCTGAGGTTCTGACCGCTGGTCTCGGCGGCGATGCGGGCCGCCGTCACCGAAGGGAAAACGTCGAGGAGGGGGTTGAACGGCGAGAAGATGTTGTAGGCGACCTGGGTGCCGGGGGCCTGGTAGAAGTCGGCGACGGTGAAGATGTTGCCGTTGTTCTGGCTCTGGAACACCTGGGGGGCGTCCCGGCTGATGAAGGCCTTGAAGCGGAAGGCGGTGCGGTACCTGTCCCCCTTGATCCAGGGGTCGCTGAAGGAGATATCGGCCAGGCCGCCGAACTGGCCGTAGGTGAAGCTGGTGGAGAGGTCCCAGGCGCGGCCGAACAGGTTGCTGTCCTGCACCTGGATCTGGCCGAAGACCCCCTGGCTCTGGCTGTAGCCAAGGCCACCGGAGAGGGAACCGGTCGACTGCTCCACCACCCCCAGCACGATCACCACCGAGCCGGGATCCTCCGGTTCGGGCCGCAGGGTCACCTTGACGTCGCTGAACAGGCCGGTGCCGTAGAGGCGCTTGAGGTCGTCCTCCAGGTTGCGGCGGTTGAATACCTCGCCGGTCTTGATCGAGATCTCCCGGGTGATGACCCATTCCTTGGTCTTTCCCTTGATCGGCTGGCCCTTGTCGTTGGTGGCCGATCCCTCCTTGTTGAGGAACTGCACCTCCACACCCTTGACCGTGCCCTGGCGCACCAGCAACTGCACGTCGCCATCGGGGCTGACCCGGGAGGGGCCGGTGACGCGGGCCAGGGAGAAGCCCTGATCGGCATACCACTTCTGCAGTTCCTGCATGCGGCCCTGCAGGGTGACCAGGTTGAGGGTCTTGCCGTAATCACCGGCGAAGGTGTCCTGCACCACCGTTTCCGGGACCTTGGCGTCGGCGGGGTCGAGGCTCACCTTGGTGAGCACGGGGTTGGGCACCACCGAGACCACCAGCCTCACCCCGAGGGGGCCGTCCTGGGGCTGGATCCGGACGTCGGAGAACCAGCCCGTGGCATAGATGGCCTGCAGATCGGTCTCCAGTTCGCTGCGGGTGATCGCATTGCCGGGGGTCACCGCCATGGCGGCGTAGGCCGCCAGCTCCAGCCGCTCACGCTCGGGGTGGTCGGCGAGACCTTCGATCACCACCTCACTGATCAGCACCCGGGGCTCGGCCGAGGCCGAAGGCGCAGGGGCCGGGCCCAGGGAGGGCTTGCCCGGCCGGTCGTCGCGGGCGGCGGGGGCGCCCGGGGCTGGGGTGGCGGGAGTGGCGGTCGGTGCCGGAGTGGCGGCCGGGGCCGGGCTGGCGGGGCTGGCTCCGGGTGCGGGCATCACCGGGGACGCCCCGGCTGGAGGGGTGGCGTCCGCCGGGCCGGCGAAGGGATCGGCGCCGGCCTGGGCCAACGAGGGCACTGGGGCCTGCCCCTCCTGCTTGGTGGGGGGACTCTCGGCCGCCCTGGACTGGCCGCCGGCCAGCAGCAGGGCCACCAGCAGTGGCAAGGAGGCGGTCGCCGCCCGGGGCGTGACGCTTCGAAGGATGTGGGGCCTGCCGAGGCGAACGCCAATCATGGATGTCGTCTGCAGAGCGGCCAGGCCGCAAATTCCGCTGACCTTACCCGTAGACCCGCGGTTCGGGACAGACCCCTTG
>CALRQM020000112.1:0-5361 GCA_943370335.1 Bordetella parapertussis
CCCTGCTGGTGGGGCCCTCCGGCAGCGGCAAGAGCACCCTGCTCACCCTGGTCGGGGCCCTGCGATCGGTCCAGGAGGGCTCCCTGCGGGTGCTGGGCAGCGAGGTGCGGCGCTCCAGCGAACGGATGCGGGTGGAGATCCGCCGCCGCATCGGTTTCATCTTCCAGAGCCACAATCTGGTGGCCTCCCTCACCAGCCTGCAGAACGTGGCGCTGGTGCTGCAGCTGAGTGAACCGGATCCCCAGCGGCGCCGGCACCGGGCCACCGCCCTGCTCGAGGCGGTGGGTCTGGGCCACCGCTTGGATTACTTCCCTTCCGAACTCTCCGGCGGCCAGCGGCAGCGGGTGGCCATCGCCCGGGCCCTGGCCCCCGAACCCGACCTGGTCCTGGCCGATGAACCCACCGCCTCCCTCGACAGCAGCTCCGGCCAGGAGGTGGTGGCCCTGCTCGGCGACCTCTGCCGCAAACGGGGCAGTTCGGTGCTGCTGGTGACCCACGACCTGCGCCTGCTGGATGACGCCGATCGGATCTGGGCCATCGAAGATGGCAGGGTCGAACCCTGGAAGGGGTCCCATTGAGTCCCCCGTCGTCAGGCCCCATGACCGTCACAACCCCGGCCGACGGCGGCCCGATTTACCCGGCGGACTGGCTGGGCAACTGGTCGTGGCAGGGGCAGACGGTCAGTCACGTGCACAGCTCGCCTGCGGCACCAGGCCCGGCTGGGGCGTTGCCCGTCCTTCTGATCCATGGCTTCGGCGCGTGCAAGGAACACTGGCGCCACAACCTGCCCCCCCTCTCCGGCAGCCGGCCCGTCTTCGCCTTGGATCTGGTGGGCTTCGGGGCCAGCAGCAAGCCGCCCTCCCGCCTCGAGGGCGAATCCGACGACGGCCTGGCGCTGCGCTACGGCATCGACCTGTGGGCCGATCAGGTGGCGGCCTTCGTTCGGGAGGTGATCGGCGCGCCGGTCCAGCTCGTCGGCAATTCGATCGGGGGGGTCGTGGCCCTCGCCGCCGCCACCAGGCTTGGGGATGACGCCCGCCAGGTGATCCTGATCGACTGCGCCCAGCGCAGCCTCGACGACCGCCGCCTGGGCGAGCAGCCACCCCTGCGCCGCCTTGGCCGGCCCCTGCTGAAGCGCCTGGTGCGGCAGCGCTGGCTCACGGGCCGCCTGTTCCGCTGGGTGGCCAACCCCGGGGTGATCCGCCGGGTTCTGGGCGCCGCCTACCCCAGCGGCGACGGTATCGACGACCAACTGGTGCAGCTGCTGTTGACCCCGGCCCGCAGCCCCGGCGCCGAGGAGAGCTTCCGGGGCTTCATCAATCTCTTCCGGGATCGGCTCGCCCCGGACATGCTGGCGGAGCTGACCATCCCGGTCCGGCTGCTCTGGGGGGAGGCGGATCCGTGGGAGCCGGTCGCCGAGGCCCGGCGCTGGGCCGGGGCCTACGGCGCCGTGCGCGACCTGCGGATCCTGCCCGGCCTCGGCCACTGCCCCCATGATGAGAGTCCCTCCCGGGTGAACCCGGTGTTGGAGGAGTGGCTGGCGCTCGGGGATCAGTCCTGAGGCGGAGCCGGCGCCCTTTCGGTGCCGAGCCGGGTGCGCCAGCGCTGACGCTCGGGGTCCCAGCGCAGCCAGCCCCGTTCCTGCAGCCGGGCCCGCAGCTGCTCAGGCGCCTGCCCCAGGCAGGGGGCGGCGGCGGCACAGCAGGCATCAAGCTCCGGCTCCGCCAGGCCGGAGCGGAGGCCCATGGTGAGCAGTTGCCGCAGCGCGGCGGGTTCGAGGGCCACCAGCCGGCCCATGCTCAGGGGGCCTTCCGGCAGCGCGGCTGCACTACCGCCGACGGCGTCGGGGGAGTCAGAGGAGCGCATCGGCGAGGTCGGCCGCAAGTTGGGTCACCCCGGCGCTCCAGGGATGGGAGGGAACATCCACCAGGGCCAGGCTGCCACTGGCGATGGTGAGCAGGTCGTCGCTGAGGGGCAGGATCGCTCCGACGGGAATGCCATAGCTCTGGGCCACCCGGGCGCGCACCTGTTCGGCATCGAAATGGGCTGGCAGTTTGTTCACCACCAGGCGGGCCTCGGGCACCATCAGCCTCTGGGCCACTTCAATCGCCACGGCCGTGCCGAGGTAGTCCTGCTGATCGGGGCGCATCACCATCACCAGGCAATCGGAAATGGCGGTGGACAGCAGGGTTTCCTCGTTGATCCCCGGGTGCGTGTCCACGATCAGCAGGTCGAGGTGCTGACTCTGGCCAAGGCTGAACAGGGCATCGTTGAGCCGCTCCACCTCATAGCCCTCGCGCAGCAGGCGGGCAATCCTGTCCCCCTCCATGGCGGCCGGCACCAGAAAGATGCGTCCCTTGCCACCCGCCAGAGAGGCGGGCGTCACGTCGTGGGAACACTTTTCAATCGGAATGGAGCCCTGAAGATGATCATTGAGCGTATGGGATTCCGGCCCTGCCGTGAAGCCGAAAAGCACATGAATACCCGGGGAAGCCAGATCGGTGTCGAAAACCCCGACCCGGAGTCCACGGGCCGCGAATGCTGCCGCCAGATTCGCCGAGAGGTTGGATTTTCCGGTTCCACCACGGAAGGAATGGACGGAAAGGATCCTGGTCATGAAGCGATCCAACTCACGGACATGAGAAAATCATAGTCATGGCGTTACAGGCCCTTTTGACGATTCGCCAATGGTTCGCAGGCCGGCCTGACCGCTCACGGGAGGCGAAGCCGCGGCGACCGATGCGTCTGTCCGTGAGGCTGATGCTCCTGGGGATCAGCGGCCCGCTCATGAGCCTGGCGATCTTCCTGGCGCTGGCCACCATCGGCTCGATCCGCCTGGCCCAGAAGGCCCGGATCGAGATCAGCACCATGTTCGACCACGACAACCTCTCCTCCCTGGCAGTCACCACCTCGATCATCCAGAAGTCGGCCGAGGAGTTCAGCCGGGTCATCGGTCAGGACTCCCAGGACCTGCGCAGGACCCTGGCGCCGTTACGGCTGGATGCGGCCGGCCGCCTGTCCTGGAAGGGTCAGCCCCTCAAGCCGGCCCAGGCCCCCACGCTGCTGAACAATCAGTTGCGACTCCCCCTGGCCCTGCTCCGGGAGCGGGCCGCCATCTACTACCGCGACCGCAGCGGCACCTGGCGCCGGCTCACGGGCATCACCAGCCAGGGCCAGGCCCTGAAGCCCGGCGCACCGGCCCTGCCGGCCACGGTGGACGACTTCGAACATCTCTTCAAGGGCGCCCCGGCCGCGGAGGCCAGTCGCAGCGCCATGCTGCAACTGGATGGGGAATGGCGCATGGCCCGGCTGACCATCCTTTCGGGTCGGAAGCCCGGCGAGGCCCACATGGCCCTGCTGGTGGACGTCAGCACCCAGGCCGCCTCGAAGCTCCTCGCCGCCGGCTCCAGCCTCTTCCCGATCGACACCCACCAGGCGGCCTTCTTCGGCATCACCCCCAACGGGGGGCTGTACTGCAACTACCAGACCCCTGACACCCAGGCCTGCATCGACCTGGCCATGGCCCTGCGGCAGAACGGTGGCATTCCCGATCCAAGCACCCTGGGCCCGACCCGGACCTTTGAGCGCAAGGCCATGGTGCGCCCGCCGGGCTCCACTACTCCGGTGCTGCAGCACCTGTACATCGCCACCTTCCCGGAGTGGAACTGGCTGGCGGTGGTGTCCGTGGAGCAGGAGGCCCTGGCGGATGCCCTCCTGCCGATGCAGGAGGCCAAGGACGAGATGGTCCGCCGGCTGGTGATCCTCACCCTGATCCTGATCAGCGCCAGTGGCGCCGCCGCCTGGCTGATCGCCCGCGGCATCCGGCAGGAGCTGCGGGAGCTGGCCACCGCCGCCGACGCCATCGCCGACGGCAAGGGTCATCAGGCCCTCACCTACCCGGCGGACGACGCCATCGGCCGGCTGGTGCGGGCCTTCAACCGGATGTCAGGGGCCGTGGCCGACCGGGAGAACTCCCTGCGAGACCAGATCCGGCAGATGGAGATCAACATGAACGCCAGCGACCTGCAGGGTCAGGTCTGCTCGATCCTCAATGACCCCGGCTTCGAGCAGCTCAGTGCCCGGGCCCTGGCCATGCGCCAGCGGCGCCTGGAGCAGATCAGCGCATCTGCGCCATCCGTGTCGGCAGCCGCAGGGTCTGGAGAGGATTGCCCACCGCCTCAAGAAGGGCGGGATCAGGCTGAACGGGCAGGCCGCTCGAGCGGCTGAGCTGCACCAGGATGTCGTTGTAGGTGGCCAGGTTCTGGATGTAGGAGCTCACCGCCTGGCTGATCTCCTGCTGGGCCTGGACCACATCGGTGATCGTGCCGTAGCCGGCGTTGAAGCGCAGGGTCTGGAGGCGCAGGGCCCCGTTGGCCGCCTTGACCCGATCGGCACCGGCCATCACGATGCTGCGACCGGAGCGGGCCTGGGCCACCAGGGATTGCACGTCGCTGCGCACCTGCAGCACGGTGGCGGTGTAGGTCTCGGCGGCGGCCGCCGCCTGACGGCGGGCCGCGGCGGCGTTCATGCGGGCCTGGCCGCCGTCGAAGCCGGTGAAGGTGAGCTGCAGAAGGGCCGATCCGTTCCAGGCATCGGAGCGGGCATCGGGCACGAACGGCGGCCCCTGGTTGAGATAGCCCACCCCCTTGGTCCAGTACAGGGATGTGATCAGTTGCAGGGTGGGGCGGTAGGTGGCCAGGTAGATCCGGGCCTGGGCCTCGTTGGTCTGGATGGCGAGGAGCTGCTGCTCCAGCACCTTGCGGTAGAGGAGGCTCGCCTGGATCGTGTCGTCGAGGGCGTGGCCCCAGGCGCCGAGGGGCGCGAAGGGCGTGGCCGGTGAGAGGGCATCGGGGCTGGGGGTGGCCAGCAGCTGGGCCAGGTTGGCCCTGGCCGTTTCCACCTGCTGCTCGGCGGCCAGGAGCGACTGGCGATCGGCCAGCAGGACGGTCTGCTGCTTGAAGACCTCCAGCTTGGAGGCCACCCCCATCTGCACCCGGGTCTGGGCGAGGCGGTAGAGCAGCTCATCGTTCTCGACGATCTGCCGGCCGGTCTTCACGGCGGCGACGGCCCGCTGCAGGTCGATGAAGGCCGACTGGGTCTTGAGGCGCTGATCGCGGCGGGTGATCACATAGGTGTCCGCCGCCTGGCGCACCAGGTACTTGTTCTGCCAGATCGTGGCCGAGCGGGTGGGATCGATCAGGTTCCAGGTGGTATCGATCTGGCCGATCGCCTGGAAGTAGCTGGCCTCGAACACCCTCTGACTGCTGAGACCGGAGCCCGAAATGGAGAAGCCCGCGGAGGCACTGAAGGGGTAGTTGTAGAAGGTCTTGGAGCCGTAGGGACCGCCGTTGAGGCTGAGGT
>CALRQM020000113.1:0-5211 GCA_943370335.1 Bordetella parapertussis
GTCCGTCCCCACTGGATCCTGGCGCTGCGCGACACCCCCCTGGCCCGCGCCATCAGTGACGACGCCCGGCTGCCGGACTGGGCCGGCCGGGGCGTCGCCACCCCCGACCACGTCATCCGCACCAAGGCCCGGCCCCTGGTGCTGCCGCCGCTGCCGTCCGGCGGCGACGGCCCGGCCCTGGCCGCCTGGGGCCGCTCCCTGGAGCAGGCCCTGGAGGCCTACGCGGCCGACTACCGCGCCTACTTCCAGCGCCAGAACGCCGCCGCCGGGGGCGTCAAGACGGCGCTCGATCCCCTGCCGCGGGTGGCGGCGATCCCCGGCCTGGGGCTGGTGGGGATCGGCAAGTCGGCCGCCGAGGCGGCCACCGTGGCCGACATCGCCGAGGCCTGGGCCCAGACCTTGCTGGCGGCGGAAGCCATCGGCCGCTTCGCGCCCGTGGGCGAGGCCGACACCTTCGCCATGGAGTACTGGAGCCTGGAGCAGGCCAAGCTCGGCAAGGCGGCCGAGAAGCCCCTGGCCCGCCAGGTGGTGCTGGTCACCGGCGGCGCCGGCGCCATCGGCGCCGCCACCGCCCGGGCCTTCGCCGCCGCCGGGGCCGATGTGGCCGTGCTTGATCTCCACCAGGACGCCGCTGAAGCGGTGGCGGCCTCCTGCGGCAAGCGGGCCCTTGCCGCGGCCTGCGATGTCACCGACCCGGCGGCGGTGCAGGCCGCCGTCGCGGCGGTGGCGGCCCACTTCGGCGGCCTCGACATCGTGGTGAGCAATGCCGGCGCCGCCTGGACCGGCCCGATGGCCACCCTGCCCGACGCCGACCTGCGGGCCAGCTTCGAGCTCAACTTCTTCGCCCACCAGAACGTGGCCCAGGCGGCCCTGGCGGTGTTCCGCGCCCAGGGCCTGGGCGGCCAGCTGCTGTTCAACGTCAGCAAGCAGGCCCTCAATCCGGGTCCCAACTTCGGTGCCTACGGCATCAGCAAGGCGGCCCTGCTGGCCCTGGTGCGCCAGTACGCCCTCGAGGAGGGGGAAGCGGGGGTGCGGGTCAATGCCATCAACGCCGACCGCATCCGCTCCGGCCTGCTCGACGACACCATGATCAAGCAGCGCTCCGCCGCCCGCGGCGTGAGCGAGGAGCTCTACATGGCCGGCAACCTGCTGGGCGCCGAGGTGCGCGCCAGCGACGTGGCCGACGCCTTCGTGGCCCTGGCCGGGATGGAGCGCACCACCGGCGCCGTGCTCACTGTGGATGGCGGCAACGTGGCGGCGATGGTGAGGTAACGGGTCTTCCGACCATGGCCGTTGTGATCGACGGGGACACTCCAGGTCATGGGTCCTCTCCCTGAGGATCTGGCCTCTGCGCGTGCTGAGCCAACCCCTCGATGGGGCGGTGCTGGAGATTGACGCGGATGGCCAGCTGATCGAGACGACCCCAACCGCAGGAGGCACCGGAGCCCGCAACCAGACGCTTGCAGACCGGCTCTGGCTGGGGGTGCGCCAGAGCGGCCTGCCCCTGAAGGTGTTCGACAGCCCTGCAGGCTTCCAGCTGCCGGAGGGCTCCATGCGCCCGGGAACCGCGATCAGACGGTGGGCGTGGAGCGCCGCAGGCGGCTCCGCAGGCGCCGGCTCCAGCCGAAGGCGGCACCGACCCCCAGCAGCGGCAGGGGGCCGGGAACCTGCGATGGTAGGGGCGTCGGGGGGGTGAGCAGGTTGAGGTCAGCGACCTCGGCGTCCGTGAGCACGTTGTCGAAGATCCGGAGGCCCGCCACAGATCCTGAGGAGCTTTCAACTCCACCAGTGGTGTTATCGTCCTGGAAGATGTTCAGCAGGTTGGCCGCCGATATGACGGCCAAAGAAGAGGAATCGGTGAACGAGAACACCGGGGTTCCGTCGAAATAGCCGGTGACCAGATTGGTGGAGCTGTCTCGGGTGAGCACGGCTTCAAGGAAGGTACCGGGACCCACCGCGGGGCCACCACCGGGTGTTGGATAAAAAATGAGCTGGCCACCAAGTGTATAAAGCCCTGCGTCGCTAGTGAGGTTCTCGAAGTCGAAGATCTTTCTATAGCCTGAGATGTCATCGAAGCTGAACAGAGCCGCGATCGTGTAGTTGTCGCTGATCAGGCCTGTGGTGTCCAGCGAAAGGCCCTCATTTCTACCGAAGTTGTAGACGGTGGTGGGGGTGCCTCCGATGATGGCGGGGGCGTAGGTGCCCGGAACGAAGGGAACCAGATCGGGGGCTGTGGGGATCGTGCTGGAGAGCGTGTTCTGGAACTGATAATTCGCTACCACCGCCGCCTTGGCCGGCAGGGCGGCCCCGAGGCTGCAGAGGCCGGCGATCGTGGTTCCGGCCAGGGCCGCCATGGCCGGGGAACGCTTCGCCGCCACCGGTGTGGAGGCCGTGATGGCAGGAATGGAAGGGGAACCCATCACATCTCAAAACAGTCCCGCTAACCTTCAAGGGGTTGGGGCGGTCTGTCAAGTTTCTTCCTGAGTCTCCTGGGTCCAGCATTGTGATGAGTCGCGCTGAGCTCGCGGCCCGGGGCTCTCCGGTCGGCTGAGCCTCTTCTCAGGCGCTGCAGGTCGCTTCCAGCTCCTGCCCCAGGCTCGGCAGCGCCTCCAGGAGCTGATCACGCGGGGGCGGGCCGTGGAGGTTCCGGCTACAGGGGGCCTTCACGGCGAAGTCCGCCAGTACCAGCCCCATCTCGGGCCGTCGCACCCGGGCCGCTGGGCCCCCAGCCGCACCAGACGGGCGACTACCTGATAAGGGATGGATCCCCTCCCTCCCTTGCCCACGGATGCGACCGAGCACCTGCCAGCGGAACTGCCCAGATGGGCCGGCGTGTAGTGGTCCTCCACCAGGAGCCTCAGCCGCAGGCTCAACGGCTCCGCCACCACAGCAGCACGGGGGTGTCGAGCAGGAAGGCCCGAACTGTCGTCACCCCTGATAGTCGCCGTGAAACATCTTGACCACCTGCCCTTCCACCTCGGCGGTGCAGGGGGGAGTCGATGCTGGCGGGATCCAGCCTCAGCGAACCACGGCCGCAGAGGGAAGAGCTCGGGGTCCCGCCCACGCTCTGAACGAGCGGCTTGCCAGCCCGGACGATCCCCTCCCAGTCGCCATCGTGGGCCGATTGCACCAGTTCAGAGAGCTGGGCTTTGGCCGCCGCGTACAGACTCGCCTGACGCATGGCCGATCACCTGAAAGGCAAGAAATCCGATCTTGATCAGACTTTGACTATCAGTGTGGGCTGATCCTGCCCGGTTTTCTTGCCCTTGGTTCAGCCCTTGCCGCTGGGCCCGATGCTCACCCTGCCCCGCACGCTCCGGTTCACGCCGGCCCAGTTCGCCGCGGTGTGCGCCGCCAACCCGGAGGCGGTGCTGGAGCTTGACGCCGATGGCCAGCTGATCGAGATGACCCCAACGGGAGGAGTCACCGGAGCCCGCAACCAGACCCTTGGAGCCCTGCTCTGGCTGGCGGTGCGCCAGAGCGGCCTTCCCCTGAAGGTGTTCGACAGCACTACGGGGTTCCTGCTGCCGGATGGCTCCGTGCGCAGCCCCGACGCCAGCCTGGTGCGGCTGGAACGCTGGGCTGCCCTGAGTGAGGCCGAACGGTGTGGTTTTCCGCCCCTCTGCCCTGATCTGGTGGTGGAGCTGGCGAGCCCCAGCGAGGCTCCCGTCTCCCTGCGCCCCAAGATGGAGGCTTATCGCGCCAATGGCGCCCGTCTTGGCTGGCTGCTTCTGCCGGCGGAACGCACGGTGGAGCTGTGGCCGGCGGCGGATGGGGTGGCCCAACCCTTGCCCCTGCGGCTGGAGCAGGCCCAACGGCTCAGTGGCGGCGCGGAGTTTCCGGGCGTGGTGCTGGAATTGGGTGAAATCTGGGCGGGTTGAGCACGCCTGGGGCTGCACCGATGGAGGGGAGGGGGAGCACATGGATCGTTGGGGCAGGCCCCGGCTACCGCGACCCGGCAGCACAGGAACCTGTTCCCCATCAAGTGGTCTCACCAGCGCGTGGAGACCCAGGCCCGTCTGGCATGGGTGGCAGCGATGAGCACCGGTACCCCATCGGCCAGGCATGGCCGCAGGCGCTGCTGCAGGGTGGAGGCCACCCCCCGCCGCCTGCAGAGGGGGCCCGAAGGCGCCACCTCCCTGCGGCGTATCACCAGGATTTAGGCCGCCTGCGCCTGCGCCCGCGCCGCCAGCCACAGGCCCAGGCCGCTCCAGAGCACCACCAGGCCCAGGCAGAGGCCGGTCCAGGCCGGCAGCCCCCAGCCGTCCACCACCAGGGGGGCGACCACGGTGATCACGCCCCCGGCCAGCAGGGGCTGGAGCAGCAGCTGCTTGATCGAGAACGCCGTGACCGCCTGGCTGCGGTCGCCCGGGTCGGCCATGCGCAGCAGCAGCAGGCCGCTGGCGGCCACCCCCGTGGCCTGGCCGAACTCGATGATCGCCCGCTCGAACCAGTCGGGGGGCAGGATCCGCGGCGCCAGCAGCAGGATCACCCCCAGGTTCCACAGCAGGCCGGCCACCGCCAGCACCGTCAGGGGGATCCAGTCGTGGGCCAGCAGGCTCAGGTCCAGGCAGGCGGTGGCGGCGGTGATCAGCAGATCGGCCGAGAGGGTGCCGGTCTGGCCCTGGATGGCCGTCGAGACCCACTGGGTCTGGCCACTCTTCTCCAGGATCAGGCGCACCAGCAGCGACCCCACCAGGGCCAGGGGGAACACGGGCAGGGCGTCGATCACCAGGGCAAACACCCCGCCGCTGGCGTCGGCGACCAGGCGCAGTACGGCCAGTGCCCCGCAGCCGAACAGCACCGCCACCCCCGCCAGACCGAGGTTCACGGCCCAGTCGGCCAGCTGCCGCCACAGGGCCGGCACCTCCACGGTGCCCGCCTCCAGGGGCAGACCCATCGGCACCTCCTGCAGCGGCGGCGTCTCCTCCTCCAGGAGCGCCACCGCCTCCTCGATCAGCAGGGCCTCGGGGAACTTCAGCCAGCGCCTGGCCCGTCCCAGCACCACCAGCAGCCCGCCCACCACCGTCGACACCAGCAGCCCCACGGTGGCCATCGCCAGCCCCAGGGCCTGGGCCCCCTCCAGCCCCAGCCGCTCGTAGGTGGGCCCCATGGCGGCGGCCGAGCCGTGGCCGCCCTCGTAGGCCACCTCGATCAGGCAGGCCATCACCGGGCTCACCCCCAGCCAGGGCTGCAGCACCAGCAGCACCG
>CALRQM020000114.1:0-5180 GCA_943370335.1 Bordetella parapertussis
CCAGCGGCATCGAGAGGTGCCGGCTTGGTAAACCCCGGCTGGGAGCAAGGCCCAGGGACAGCGGTTGGCCATCTTCCCCGTCCCGATTCCCATGCGCCGCTCGAGGCCGCCGGTGACGGCGGTCCCAGACAGATGATCACCCCCCCTGGCGTCTCTGGCGCCAGGGGAGAACAGAACCCGGCTTACGTCCTGCTTTCCCCCCTTGCCCCGCGATGACTCCCCAGCGCCGCCAGCAGCTCCTGGCCTTTCTGGAGAGTCTCGGCTTCGGCAGCGGCAACGGCCTGCTGCCCCTTGATCCGGCCGGCGACGACGCCGCCCTGGACACTGTGGATGAGGCCCTCACCCACAGCTCCACCGGCCAGCCCCGCCATCACGACCGCCTGGAGTTCCTCGGCGATGCGGTACTGCGCCTGGCGGCCGCCGAGTTCCTGCGCTCGGCCTACCCGTCCCTGAGCGTGGGTGACAGCTCCTCCCTGCGGGCCCAGCTGGTGTCCGACCGCTGGCTGAGCGATCTGGCCCGCGCCATCGCCCTGGAGCCGGTGCTGCTGCTGGGGGCGATGGCCACAGGCGACCGGGCCGGCCGCGCCACCGTGCTGGCCGAATGCTGCGAAGCGCTGGTGGGCGCCATCTACAGCGTGGGCGGCGGTCCCCAGGGCGGGCTGGTGGCCGTGCAGCACTGGCTGGCCCCCCACTGGCAGGCCAGCGCCGCCGAGCTGCTGGCCGATCCCATGCGGCACAACTGGAAGTCGGTGCTGCAGGAATGGAGCCAGGGCCAGGGGAAGGGCCTGCCCGCCTACAGCTGCCAGGAGCGCAGCCGGGTGCACGGGGATCCGGAGCGCTTCGAATGCCGCGTGGAGGTGGCCGGCCTGAGGGGTGAAGGGCGGGGGGGCTCCCGCCGGGAGGCGGAGCAGCAGGCCGCCAGGGCAGCCCTGGAGGCGCTCGAACTCAGGCCTGCTCCAGGGTGCTGAGGGGCACGGTCACCAGCTTGTCCCAGTTGCCGCCCTCGAACAGCACCGCCGCCCTCGCCCCGCTGATGCGCTGCACGAAGCCCCGGTAGCCGTTGTAGATGGAGCGGGGATCACGCACCGCCACGGTGGAACCGGGCAGGATCGGGCTGCTGGCCATGGCGGAGGCCCCCGGAAGGAGCCATCAAGTGGAGCCATTATCGGTGCCAGGAGGCCCTGTTGCGGTGGCGGCGGGCACCGCGAAGGCTCATGACGCGATGATGCGCCGCGAAGCAAGCGCTCAGGCCGTGGCCGACACCAGCAACGAGGTCCCCGGGGCCGATCCGGGCGAGTTGATGGCCGTGGGCCGGTTCGTGGCGGCCCAGGGCATGGGCGGTGAGGTGCGCCTGCTGCCCCTGAGCGACTTCCCCGAACGCTTCACTAGGCCAGGGTTGCGCTGGCTGCAGGCCCCCAAGGGCGAACCGCGGCCGGTGCGGCTGCTGGCCGGCCGGCCCCTGCCGGGCAAGAACCTGTTCGTGCTGCGCCTCGAAGGCGTCAGCGACCGCACCGCCGCCGAAGCCCTGGTGGACCAGCACCTGCTGGTGCCCGCCAACGACCGCCCCAGCCTGGAGCCGGGGGAATTCCACCTGCTCGATCTGGTGGGGCTCCAGGTGCGGCTGCTGGAGGAGCCGCAAGCGTCCCTCGGCACCGTGACCGACCTGATCCATGCCGGCAACGATCTGCTGGAGGTGGAGCTCACGGCGGGGGGCCGGCGGTTGCTGATCCCCTTCGTCGAGGCGATCGTGCCGGAGGTGAACCTGGCGGAGGGCTGGATCGGCCTCACGCCGCCCCCCGGCCTGCTCGACCTCTGAATCGGCCACGGGTGCACAGGAACGCTGACGGCCGGGACCACCTCGGGTTGAATGGGCCCGACTGATGGTCCTGCGGGACAGCGGCAGCATCCATGGCTTCCCCATCCCTGGTTCCGGTGATCCTCTGCGGCGGCACCGGCACCCGCCTCTGGCCCCTGTCCCGGGCCAGCTACCCCAAGCAGTACTGGCCCCTGGCCGGCACCACCGAGGAAACCCTCCTGCAGCAGACCCACCAGCGGCTGCAGGGCCTGCCCGACCTGGCGCCGCCGTTGCTGATCTGCAACGAAGACCATCGCTTCATCGTGGCCGAACAGATGCGCCAGATCGGCGTGGAGCCGGCGGCGATCCTGCTGGAGCCGGTGGGGCGCAACACCGCCCCGGCGGTGGCGGTGGCGGCCCTGCAGGCCACCGCCCGCGGTGACGACCCCCTGCTGTTGATCCTGGCGGCCGATCACGTGATCCGCCGCGCCGCCGACTTCCGCGCCACCGTGGCCGCCGGCATGGCGGCGGCGGCCGACGGCCAGCTGGTCAGCTTCGGCATCGTGCCCACCAGCGCCGAAACGGGCTACGGCTACATCGAGGCCGCCGGACCCATGGCCGCCGCCACGCCCGTGCCGATCGCCCGCTTCGTGGAGAAGCCGGACAAAGCCACCGCCGAGGCGTTCCTGGCCACTGGCCGCTTCACCTGGAACAGCGGCATGTTCCTGTTCCGCGCCAGCACGATCCTGGCGGAGCTGGAGCGCTTCGCCCCCGAAGTGGTGGGCGCCTGCCGCATCGCCCTGGAGCAGGACAGCGCCGACCTGGAGTTCCTGCGGCTGGAGCGGGAGGCCTTCGCCAACGGCCCCAGCATCGCCATCGACGTGGCGGTGATGGAGATGACCGACCGGGGCGTGGTGCTGCCCCTGGATGCCGACTGGAGCGACGTGGGCAGCTGGGCGGCCCTCTGGGAAACCTCCCAGCAGGACCCGGAAGGCAATGTGTTGCGGGGCCGGGTGATCAGCGAGGGCAGCCGCAACTGCTACCTGCGCAGCGAACACCGCCTGGTGGTGGGGCTGGGCGTGGAGGACCTGGTGGTGGTCGAAACCGACGACGTGGTGCTCGTCGCCCACCGCGACCGGGCCCAGGAGGTGAAGGGCATCGTCGGCCGGCTGGAACGGGACGGCGCCCCCGAAAGCCGCGCCCACCGCCGCATCTACCGCCCCTGGGGCCACTACGACGGCGTGGTGGAAGGGGAGCGCTGGCAGGTCAAGAAGATCTCGGTGAAGCCCGGCGCCAGCCTCTCCCTGCAGATGCACCACCACCGGGCCGAGCACTGGGTGGTGGTGCGGGGTACGGCCGTGGTGGAAAAGGACGGCGTGGAGGAGCTGGTGGGCGAGAACCAGAGCACCTACATCCCCCTCGGCGCCCGCCACCGCCTCACCAACCCCGGCAAGATCCCGATGGAGCTGATCGAGGTCCAGAGCGGCCCCTACCTGGGCGAGGACGACATCGTGCGCTTCGACGACCGCTACGGCCGCAGCGATGCCCCAGCCCTGACCGAGCCCCTGAGCCAGCCTTGATGGCGCCGGCCTGCGGCGGGCGAGCCCGCTGCGCGGGCAACGCCGCCTTCGGCCGGCCCCCTCAAGGCGGCCAGGGGCTGGGAGGGGCCGGGCAGGGGAGTAGGCGATGGAAAGCTCTCGAGCCCCTTTCCCCACGGTGAGGGTGTCGGACCTGTGCCCCCCGAAGGTGGGCGTTGCCCGCTGCGCGGGCTCGCCCTCCGCAGGGGGTCACAGGTCCGACACCCTCATTCGACAGTGACGCTCTTGGCCAGGTTCCGCGGCTGATCAACGTCAAGGCCGCGGTGGGCGGCGATGTGATAGCTGAGCAGCTGCATCGGGATGACCGTGAGCAGGGGGCTGAGCAGCTCATCCACCTCCGGCAGCGGCAGCAGCACATCGAACAGCTCGGTGTCCGGGCAGGCGGGCGCCACGCCGATCAGCTGGGCGTCGCGGGCCTTGGCCTCCTGGGCATTGGAGAGCACCTTCTCGAACACGCTGCCAGGCACGGCGATCGACACCACCGGCACGCGGGCATCGAGCAGGGCGATCGGACCGTGCTTCATCTCCCCCGCCGGGTAGCCCTCGGCGTGGATGTAGCTGATCTCCTTGAGCTTGAGGGCCCCCTCCATGGCGATCGGGTAGTTGATGCCCCGCCCCAGGAAGATCACGTCCTGGGTGTCGGCGAACAGATGGGCCAGCTCGGCGCAGCAGCGGTCATGGTCGTCGACCAGGCGCTGCAGCACCGCCGGAAGCGTCCGCAGCTGCTCCACCAGCTCCCGCAGCTGGGCGGGGGTGCGGCCGCCGCCGAGGGGATGGGCCGTGCCACCCCGGCGCTCGGCGAAGGCCAGGGCCAGGCCGTAGAAGGCCAGCAGCTGGCCGAGGAAGGTCTTGGTGGCCGCCACCCCCACCTCGATGCCGGCGCCGATGTCGAGCAGGTGCGGCACCAGGCGGCCCAGGGAACTCTCGGGGCGGTTGGTGATCCCCAGCAGCCGGGGGGCATAGGTCGGATCGGCCACCAGGAAACGCCGGTCCTGCTCCATCGCCAGGGCCGCGAGGGTGTCGGCCGTCTCCCCTGACTGGGTGACGCCGATGGTCAGCGTGTGGGGCTCCAGCGGCGGCGGGGCGTAGCGGAACTCGCTGGCAAAGAACACCGACGTCGGCAGCCCTGCCAGCTGCTCCAGGAGATAGGCGCCCACCTGGGCCGCATGGCGGCTGGTGCCGCAGGCCAGGATCTGGATCCGCTCCACCCCCTCGTAGACGGACTCATCCAGGGGAAGCGCCACCAGGGCCCCCTCCGGCAGGTGGCGGGCCACCCACAGGGCCATCGTTTCGGGCTGCTCGTGGATCTCCTTGTGCATGAAGTGGCGGAAGCTGCGCTTGTCCGCCACGTGCTCGGTGCCCACCAGCAACGTCGGGTTGCGCTGCACCCGCGCCCCGGCCCGGTCGTAGAGCTCGATGCCCAGGGGGGTCAGCAGGGCCACCTCCCCGTCCTCCAGGGGCAGGATCGTGCGGGTGAAGCCCGCCAGGGCCGGGGTGTCGCTGGCGCAGAGGAACTCCCCCTCCCCCAGGCCGATCAGCAGCGGCGCCTGCCGCCGGGCCACCACCACGGCCCCGGGCACCGCCGCCCACACCACCGCCAGGGCATAGGCCCCCTGCAACAGGGGCAGCACCTGCTGCAGGGCCTCCAGCAGCAGCGCCGGAGAGGCACTGGCCCCTTCGGCCTGCCGCTGCCGCAGCTGGCGGGACAGCAGGTGGGGGATCACCTCGGTGTCGGTGTCGGAGCGGAACGCCACCCCTTCGGCCTGCAACTCCTCCCGGAGGCTGCG
>CALRQM020000115.1:0-5031 GCA_943370335.1 Bordetella parapertussis
AGGGGAGCCTTGCCGCTCTCCTTGCCTTGCCAGTCGCGAATCACACAGTCAGTCATGGGTGTTCTCCTCAGTTCGCTGCGGGGACGCCCACCCGCCGGGCCGGGCGGATGTCGAGCAGGGCGCCGGGCTTGCCGGGTACCGAGCCCTTCACGACGAGCAGATTGCGTTCCGCATCCACCTTGAGGATGGTGAGGCCGCGGGTGGTGATCTGCTTGCCGCCATAGCGACCGGCCATCCGTTTGCCGGGGTAGACCCGGCCTGGGGTGGTGCCGGCGCCGATGGAGCCTGGCTCGCGGTGGTTCTTGGAGCCGTGGCTCATGGGGCCGCGGCTGAAGCCGTGGCGCTTCTGGAGGCCCGAGAAACCACGACCGATCGTGTCGCCGCTGACGTCAACCTTCTGGCCGGGGCTGAAGTCACCGACGGTGACGGGCGCCCCCAGCTCGAGACCGTCGATGGCCTCCAGCCGGTACTCCTTGAGGTGCCGCAGGGGCGCCTCGCCGGATTTGGCCAGGTGGCCCTTGGCGGGCTTGTTGACGAGCTTCTCGCGGGTTTCGCCGAAGCCGAGCTGCACCGCGGTGTAACCGTCGGTGGCTTCGCTCTTGATTTGGGTGATGCGGCAGGGACCCGCTTCGATCAAGGTGACCGGAATGGATTTGCCTTCTTCGTCGAAGAACTGGGACATACCCAGCTTCTTCCCAAGAATGCCGATGGACATGGGAGGGAGAACAACACCAGCTGGACGGCCGCGGCATGCCGCCATGGATCAAGGGCCAAGGCCCGAAATCCGTGGAGGACCCGCTGGGCGGCGGGGGGCTGAATTCGTGGAATCGCAGATTGACCCGAGGGTCAGGGGCTAGCGAGGCGAATCAGCGGGCTGGGACTTGCCGGAAGCGATGAGGCCTCGGGCAGTATCCCGACGGTCACGACAACGACGAAGCGTTGCAGGAGTCGTACGGGCCAGGAAGGGTTCGTCACCACTGACGGACCCCGTGCTGTTCTCTGGAGGCCCGGCTAGCGGACGGGCACAGATCATCAGCACAAGAGTCAACAGTACCCCATGGTGTGCACCACCACCCCCGGGCCCCTCATCGGCTGCCAGACTCACCCGGCGATTCGCCTGCCGCTCCCGATGCCTCTGCTGATGACCGGCCGTGGTTTCCGCACCGAGCTGGAGCGCTGCGGTGCCCTCGCCCTGTTCGTTCCCCTCGAGGGGGGCGCCGAAACGCGCCTGCTGCGGCGGCTGCGGGCGGCCGGCTACCGGGCGCACCTCACCTCAGCCCGCGGGCTTGGGGATCCGGAGGCCTATCTCCTGCAATTGCATGGCATCCGTCCGCCCCACCTGGGCCACCACAGCGTCGGCCGGGCGGCGGCCGTGGGCGAGGTGCAACGGGTGATGCCCCTGCTGGGTCCCCAGCTGGCCGGCGACGGGCCGGTGCTGCTGTGGCTGCTGGAGGGCCAGGTGCTCAGCAGCTCCGAGCTCGCTGCCCTCTGCGACCTCTGCCGCCGCGAACCGCGGCTGAAGCTGGTGGTGGAGATGGGCGGCGCCCGCGCCCTGCGCTGGCAGCCCCTGGAGCAGCTCGTTCCTGCCTGAGCCGGATCCAGCCCATAGTCTGGGCCCGTCCCGCAGACACCAAGCGCGTTGAGTGAGCGGCTGGCACTGATCTGGGGTTCGGCCTTCTTCGCCGGCTCCCTCGCCCAGGCGACGGCCTGGGTCACCGGCCAGCCCGCGGTGGTGCTGCTGCTGGGCATGGGCCTGCTGGCGGGCCATGCCGGCTTCGACATCGTCCACCCCGAGAACCTCGGCGCCGGCCTCGAGCCGTTGGTGGGCCTGCTGGTGAGCCTGGTGCTCTTCGATGGCGGTCTGAACCTGCGCCTGGCCGGCCGCGACCTGCAGCGCTCGGTGCTGCAGCTGGTGCTGGTGCGCCTGGTGCTGGGGCTGCCCGTGGCGGCCCTGCTGGCCCACGCGCTGGCGGGTCTGCCCTGGTCGCTGGCGCTGGTCTACGGCGCCATCGCCCTGGCCACCGGTCCCACGGTGGTGAGCCCGATGGTGCGCCAGCTGCGGCTGGCCCCGAAGCTGGGCCAGCTGCTGGAGGCCGAAGGTCTGATCCTCGAACCTGTCAGTGCCGTGCTGGGCCTGGTGCTGCTCCAGGTGACCCTGGGCGACCTGGGCGGTTGGCAGGAGGTGGCCTCCCGGCTGTTGCTGCGCCTGGGGGGCGGGGTGGCCCTCGGCGCCCTGGCCGGCCTGCTGCTCTCGGAGGCCCTCAGGCGCCTGGGTGCCCTGGCGGCGGCCAGGGGCGGGGAGGGGGCGGCTGAGCCCAGTGGTCTGGAGCTGCAGCTCACCCTGGGGGTGCTGTTTCTGCTGTTCAGCGGCTGTGAGGCCCTGCTGCCGGAATCCGGCCTGCCGGCGGCCGTGAGCGCCGGGGTGGTGGTGGGGCTGCGCCTCGATGCGGCCGCCACCCAGCTCGATGCGCTGATCCGCCAGCTGGCCATGCTGGCCATCACCGTGCTGTTTCCCCTGCTGGCGGCCGATGTCTCCTGGGCGGAACTGAGCCCGCTCGGCCTGGGTGGGGTTGGTTGCGTCGTGGCCCTGATGCTGGTGCGCTGGCCCCTGATCCAGCTCACGGGCCTGGGACTGCCCAGCCTCGACTGGAAGGAGAAGGCGCTGCTCAGCTGGATCGCTCCGCGCGGCATCGTCACCGCGGCGGTGGTGAGCCTCTTCGCCCTCGAACTCGACCGGGCCGAGGTGCCCGGCGGCGGCGCCCTCAAGGGGCTGGTGTTCCTGACGATCCTGATGACCGTGGGTCTGCAGGGCTTCACGGCCCCCTGGCTGGTGAACCGCCTGGGGCTCGCCCAGCCCGAGGCGGCGCTGGAGCTGCCCCAGGCCGGCTGAGCCCAGGGCTGGTGGCAGGATCGGGCCGCCCCGTTGCACACCCCATGGCGGCCATGGCCCGGGACCCGGAGCAGGCCCTGGCCCGCGGTTGCTGGGTGAAGCTGATCGGCGGGGCCAGCAACCAGGATCTGGCCGCCATCGAGGATCTGGCCGGCATCCATGCCCTGGCCGGGGTGCACTGCATCGATGTGGCCGCCGATCCGGCCGTGGTGGCCGCCACCCGGCGCGGCCTGGCCTGGGCGGAGTCCCACGGAGCGGCGCGCCCCTGGCTGATGGTCAGCCTCAGCGATGGCCTCGACCCCCACTTCCGCAAAGCCTGGTTCGATCCGCAGCGCTGTCCGCCGTCCTGCCCGAGGCCCTGCGAGCGGGTCTGCCCTGCGCTGGCCATCGACGGGCGGGGGGTGGTGGCGGAGCGCTGCTACGGCTGCGGCCGCTGCCTGCCCGCCTGCCCCCTGGGGCTGATCGAGGAGCGCAGCCAGGTGCTGGAGCCGGCCGCGGTGGGGGCCCTGCTGGCGCAGCTGGCCCCGGACGCGGTGGAGCTGCACACCAGGCCCGGGCGCCTGGACGCCTTCGCCGAACGGGTGGTGCAGCTGGCCGCCAGCGGCGTGGCGCTGCGCCGGGTGGCGGTGAGTGCCGGCCTGGAGGGGGGCGCCACGGCCGAAGGGCTGGCGGCGGAGCTGTGGCAGCGGTTTCGCCTGCTGCGCGGGGCCGGTTTCCGTCCCCTCTGGCAGCTGGATGGGCGGCCGATGAGCGGGGATGTGGGGGCGGGCACGGCCCATGCGGCGGTGGGGCTGCTGGCGCGGCTGGCGCCGCTGGCGCCGCCGGGCCCGCTGCAGCTGGCCGGGGGCACCAACGCCCACACCCTGGCGGTGCTGGGGCGCTCCGGCGCCGGGCCGCGAGCGGCCGGGGTGGCCTTCGGCGGGGTGGCCCGCCGGCAGCTGCAGCCCCTGCTGCAGGAAGCCCAGGCGGAGGGACGGCGGCTGCTCGACCTGCCTCGCCTCTGGCCCCGGGCCCTGGAGATCGCCGAGGCGCTGGTGGGCCCCTGGCTGGCCCGCGATGTCGCCGGCCCCTGAGACCTGGCTAGAACGATGGGCAGCTCCCCCCGGCGCCCCCCTGGAGCCTTCGCCCCACCCGTCCCTCTCCCCCCAGCGGGTCACCGACGACCTGGACCGGCTGCTGGCCGTGTTGCCGCCGGTGGTCCAGCGGGCCCTGGCGGGGCCGGAGCAACGGGAGGGGCTGCTGGAGGTGGTGCTCGACCTGGGCCGGGTGCCGGAGGCCCGCTACCCCGGCCGCGTGCTGGCCCTGGGGGGCGACGCCATCGAACGCTCCGATCTGGCGGCGGTGCTGCAGCGCCTCGGCCCCTTCGGTGGCGACAACCGGGCCGGCATCGAGCGCACCCTGCACCGCATCAGCGCCATCCGCAACCGCACCGGCGACGTGGTGGGGCTCACCTGCCGGGTGGGCCGGGCCGTGTTCGGCACCGTGGCGATGGTGCGCGACCTTCTGGACACCGGGCAGTCGTTGCTGCTGATGGGCCGCCCCGGGGTGGGCAAGACCACGGCCCTGCGGGAGATCGCCCGAGTGCTCGCCGACGACCTGCAGCGCCGGGTGGTGGTGATCGACACCAGCAACGAGATCGCCGGTGACGGCGACATCCCCCACCCCGCCATCGGGCGGGCCCGGCGCATGCAGGTGGCGCGCCCGGAACTGCAGCACCAGGTGATGATCGAGGCCGTGGAGAACCACATGCCCGAGGTCATCGTGATCGATGAGATCGGCACCGAACTGGAAGCCCAGGCGGCCCGCACCATCGCCGAACGGGGCGTGATGCTGGTGGCCACGGCCCACGGCAACGAACTGGCCAACCTGATCCGCAACCCCACCCTGAGTGATCTGGTGGGCGGGATCCAGTCGGTGACCCTGGGGGACGAGGAGGCCCGCCGCCGCCGCACCCAGAAGACGGTGCTGGAGCGGGCCGCCGAGCCCACCTTCCCCCTGGCCGTGGAGATGCACAGCCGCCACCGCTGGCTCGTTCACCGTGATGTGGCCGGCACCGTGGATCTGCTGTTGCGCGGCCAGCCCACCCACCCCCAGGCGCGGGAGCTGGGCAGCGACGGCCGCCTGGTGCTGCGGGACGACGG
>CALRQM020000116.1:0-4866 GCA_943370335.1 Bordetella parapertussis
CCCGGAACGCCCCGGCCCGGCGCCGGCAGGCCCGTCCCCGCGGGTCCGCCGCGCCCCCCCCGCACCGCGCCGACCGAGCCGGGGCAGGCGGGTGCTGGTGGGCCTGGCGGGACTGGCCTTGCTGTGGCTGTCCCGGGGTGTGTGGTGGCCCACGCCGCCGCCGCCCCAGATGATCCTGGTGCTGGGGGGCGATGCGGATCGGGAGGCGGCGGCGGCCCGTCTGGCCCGCACCGATGGGCTGCCGGTGGTGGTCACCGGAGGCACCAACCCCGAGTACGCCCACTGGCTGTTCCAGCAGAAGGAAGGCCTGCCCTCCCGCCAGGTCCAGCTCGATTACCGGGCCCGGGACACGGTGTCCAACTTCACCTCCCTGGTCGACGACCTGCGCAAGTCCCGCATCCGCCACGCCCTGCTCGTCACCTCCACCGATCACATGCAGCGGGCCCTGCTGGTGGGACGGATCGTGGCTGGCAGCCGCGGCATCCACCTCACCCCGGTCCCCGTGCCCTGTGGTGATCTGTGTGTCGTCGAAGGCCGGCGGCGCCTATGGGGCGATGGCGCCAGGGCGGCCCTGTGGGTGATCAGCGGCCAGGACATCAGGCCCTGGGTGGAAGAGCGGGTGGCTCCCTGGCTGGAGAAAGCAGGCTTCCGCTGATCGGGCCAAGGTCGAGCATCCGGTTGATCTGCTCCTGGGCGGCACGGGTCGCGGCGTCCAGGTCGGGGCGTCGCCGCGAGGCCGGCGGCGGGATCGGCGTACCGATGCGGATGTGGATCGGCACCAGCCGGGGCCCGTGGCCGCCTGGACCAAGGGCCCGGTGGCTGTTGATGATCGCCACCGGCAGCAGCGGCACCCCCGCCCGGGCCGCCAGCAGGGCCGCCCCGGGCTGGGGCTGGTTGACGCGGCCATCCGGCTGGCGGGTGCCGTCGAGGAAGACACCGGTGGCCCAGCCCTGCAGCAGCCGATCGGTGGCGGTGCGGATCGCTTCCCGGTCGCCGGCGCCCCGCTCCACCGGGTAGGCGCCGCAGGCCCGGATGATCGGCCCCAGCAGCGGCACCCGGAACAGTTCCGCCTTGGCCATGAAGGCCACGGGCCTGCCCAGGGCATGGCCCAGCAGCGGTGGATCCAGGTGGGACCCATGGTTGGCCACCACCACCACAGCCCCCTCCAGGGGCACGTTGTCGTTGCCGGTGGTCTGGCCCCGGAACAGCACCCGGAACACGGGAAAGACGAGCAGGTAGCTGATCAGCCGATAGGTCAGGCTCGGCTTTGGGGTGCTCAGCAGGGCGGGGGGATCGGCCGGGGGCCGGCGGCGGCGCCTCACTGGCCCAGGTCGCCCGTGCCGGCGATCTGGGCGGTGCCGAGCCCGGGGCAGCTGCGCTTGATCAGGCCACTGAGCACGTTGCCGGGGCCGATCTCCACCGCCGTGGTGATGCCCGCGCTCTGCAGGCCTTCCATCGTTTCGCGCCAGCGCACCCCCATGGTCATCTGCTGGCGCAGGCGTTCCTTGAGCACGCTGGCGGAGGTTTCGGGTCGGGGATCGGCGTTGCTGAGCACAGGGACCCGGGCGTCGGCGAAGGGCACCGCCTCCAGTTCGGCGGCGAAGGCCGCGGAGGCGGCGGCCATGAAGGGGGAATGGAAGGCGCCGGAGACGGCCAGGGGGATGGCCCGCTTGCAGCGCACCGTGGCACTGACGCTCGCCACCGCCTCCGGGGTGCCGGAGAGCACCACCTGGGCGGCGCTGTTGTCGTTGGCGATGACCACACCCTCGGTGGCTGCCACCACCCGCTCCAGTTCGTCGCGGTCGAAGCCCATCACGGCGGTCATGGCGCCGCCGCCGGCGGAGGCCATCAATTCGCTGCGGCGTCGCATCAGGGCCAGACCAGTCTCGGCATCGAAGACGCCGGCGGCGTAGAGGGCCACCAGCTCGCCCAGGCTGTGGCCCGCCACCAGTTGGGCCGTGCGGCCCTGCCGGTGCAGCGCATCCACCAGCAGGCTCTCGACCACGAACAGGGCCGGCTGGGTGTTGCGGGTGTCGTTGAGATCGCTGGGTTCGCCGGGGTCCCCGCTGCCGCAGGCCTCAGTCCCGGCGCAGATGGCCAGCAGGTCACGGCCGAGCAGGGCCGAGGCCTGATCAAAGCGCTCCCGGGCGCCGGGCAGGTCGATCACGCCCTCGGCCATGCCCGGCTTCTGCGATCCCTGTCCCGGAAACACCCAGGCGATGGCCATGCAAGCCTCCCGTGCAACGGCAGGAGATTAGGGCTCGGCTGGGGCCCCCCCCGGACCGCTCCAGCGGAACAGGGCGGCGCCCCAGCTGAGGCCGGCGCCGAAGCCGCTGCTGGCGATCAGGTCGCCGGGGCCGACCCGCCCATCACGCACCGCTTCGTCGAGCATCAGGGGGATCGTGGCGGCGGAGGTGTTGCCGTAGGCCGAGAGATTGCTGAGCACCCGCTCGGCGGGCATGGCGAAACGGTCGGCCACCGCATCGAGGATGCGCTGGTTGGCCTGGTGCAGCAGCAGCCAGTCCACGTCAGAGGCGGCGGTGCCGGTGGCCTCGAGCAGCTCGGCCAGCACGGCGGGCACTTCCCGCACGGCGAATTTGTAGACCTCCTGGCCGTTCATGTGGATCGGCGCGAAGCCACCCACCTGGGCAGAGAGATCCCCCACCAGGGGCCGGTGCTCGGTCACCTGGGCCAGGGTGAGACAGGCGTTGCGGCTGCCATCCGAGCGCATGCGGAAGCCCACCAGGCCGTCGCCTGTGGGGTCGCAGGCCTGCACGGCCAGGGCACCGGCGCCATCGCCGAAGAGCACACAGGTGCGGCGATCGTCCCAGTCGAGCCAGCGGCTCAGCTGGTCGGCACCGATCACCAGCACCCGCTGCATCGTGCCGCCACGGATGTACTGGGCCGCCGTGATCAGGGCGAAGAGGAAGCCGCTGCAGGCCGCCGTGAGATCGAAGGCCACCGCCCGATGGGCCCCCAGGGCCGCCTGCACCCGCGGGGCGGTGCCGAACAGGTCGTCCGGGCTGGAGGTGGCCAGCAGGATCAGATCCACCTGCTCGGGGGCCCAGCCCGCATGGGCCAGAGCCGCCAGGCCGGCCTCGGCGGCCAGACTGGTGACGGTTTCGCCGGGGCCGGCCACACGCCGGGCACCGATGCCGGTGCGGCTGCGGATCCAGTCGTCGTTGGTCTCGACCCGCTCGCCCAGCTGGTCGTTACTGATGCTGGCGGCGGGGAGCGCGCGTCCGCAGCCCACCAGGGCCATCCCCCGCAAGGCGGCCATGGTCACCGTCTTGTCTGAGCCGAGCGGCACCCATTCGGTTCACAGGTGGCCACAGTCAACCACAGGTGGTTGCCACTCCGGCGCTCCCCTCGCCGAGGGCGTGCAGGTCGTCCATGACGCCGTGGCTGGCGGCGGAGTGGGCCAGCCGCAGGGCACTCACCACCGAAAGCGCCCGGCTGCTGCCGTGGCCGATCACGCAGATGCCGTCGACCCCGAGCAGCAGGGCGCCGCCGTGCTCGGCGTGGTCGAGGCGCTTCTTGATCCGCACCAGGTTGCTGCGCAGGAAAGCCGACCCCACCTTGCCCCGGCGACCCCGGGGCAGCTCGGCCCGCAGCACGTCCAGCAGGACGCTGCCCACCGATTCGAGGAACTTCAGCAGCACGTTGCCGGTGAAGCCATCGCAGACCACCACGTCGAAATCCCCGGAGAGGATGTCGCGCCCCTCGCAGTTGCCGGCGAACACGAAGCGCTCGTCGCCCGCCAGCAATGGATGGGTGCGCAGGCAGAGGTCGTTGCCCTTGCACTCCTCTTCGCCGATGTTCACCAGGCCGATGCGGGGCCGCTTCACCTGCAGCACGTCGCGGCTGTAGATGTTTCCGAGCAGGGCGAACTGGTGCAGCCATTCGGGCTTGCAGTCCATGTTGGCCCCCACGTCGAGCACCAGCACCTGCTGGCTGGGGTCCTTGGTGGGGAACAGGGCGCCGATGGCCGGCCGATCGATACCGGCCAGCCGGCCGAGGCGGAAGATCGCGGCGGCCATCACGGCGCCGGAGTTGCCGGCGGAATAGACGGCGGTGGCCTCCCCTTTCTTGACCAGGTCCATGGCCACGTTGATGCTGGCGTCGCGCTTACGGCGCACCACCGTGGCCTCCTCGTGCATGCCCACCGAGGGGCCGCTGGGCACCAGCTCGATCAGGCCGCGCTGCACCGCCTCCTCAAGGTCGTGGCCCAGGCCCATCGCCGTTACCGCCTGACGCAGCGGCTCCGGCTCGGCCACGAAGCGGATGCGCAGGGGCAGCAGCCCCACGGCCCGCAGGCAACCCTCCAGGATCGGCCCCGGGGCGTGGTCCCCGCCCATGCCGTCGACGGCGACCCAGAGGCGCTGCCGGTCATCGATGCCGCCCCCGCTATGGCTTCCCTGCTGGAGACGCCGCAGCGGATCGAAGACCAGGGGCTGCAGCACGGAGCCCGCCACGTTGGTGGCGGCGCCGGCCATGCTGCCTGCCACCGAGACCGCCCCCGAGGCTGCCCCCGAGGCCGTGGCCGTGGCGGTGCCCACCAGGCTGGTGACGGCGGCGTTGCGCCGGTACCAGATCACAAGTCGGCGGATCGTGCGGTTGGGTTTGGGGCGGTTGGAGGCGAAGCGGCGGCCGTCGCGCCCTGCGCCTTCAGGATCCTTCGGTGGCAACGGGTTCAACGATGCGCTGGAACAGATAGCCGGTGCCCCGGGCCGTGAGGATCAGCTCGGGGTTGGCTGGATCATCCTCCAGTTTGGAGCGCAGCCGCGAGATGTGGACATCCACCACGCGGGTGTCCACGTGACGCTCGGGGGTGTAGCCCCACACCTCCTTGAGGATCTCGCCCCG
>CALRQM020000117.1:0-4862 GCA_943370335.1 Bordetella parapertussis
TTGAGCTTGTTGAGGGTTTCGGTGATGTGGATCGGCAGGCGGATCGTGCGGCTCTTCTCGGCGATCGCCCGGGTGATGCCCTGGCGGATCCACCAGTAGGCATAGGTGGAGAACTTGTAGCCGCGGGTGGGGTCGAACTTCTCGACGCCACGCACCAGGCCGATCGTGCCCTCCTGGATCAGGTCGAGCAGCTCCATGTTCCGCTTGGTGTACTTCTTGGCCACGCTCACCACCAGGCGCAGGTTGGCGGCCACCATCCGCTCCTTGGCGCGGCGGCCGGCGTGCAGGCGCTTGCGCAGCATCGCCGGGGTGAGGCCCGCCTCGGCGGCGAGCAGCTCGGGGCTGGGCTCCTCGCCACCGGATCGCAGGGTGAGCTCCTCACGCATCTCCTCGAGGGCCATCAGCTCCTGTACCTGGCGGCCCAGGGTGATCTCCTGCTCATGGCTGAGCAGCGGCACCCGGCCGATATCGCGCAGATAGGAGCGCAGCGAATCGCCGGTGGGGACCAGCAGGGACGCGGAGGCAGCCGTGACGGTGATCGAAGGCATCGTCCCTTGTTACGAAACCATTTGGTTTCGTAAATCTACCATCACTTTGCGGACTCGCTCCGACCTGGGTCGGTCCGCAGAATGGGGCCATGGCTGCCGACCGTCTGCAGAAACTCGTGGCTGCCGCAGGGCTCTGCTCCCGCCGGGAGGCGGAGATGTGGCTGCGCGAGGGTCGGGTGCGGGTCAACGGAGACCGGGCCCAGCTGGGCGACCGCGCCGACCCCGCCTGCGACCGCATCAGCGTCGACGGTCAGCCCCTGGAGCTGCCCCGCGCCACCCTGACGCTGCTGCTCAACAAGCCCCCCGGGGTGCTCAGCACCTGCCACGACACCCATGGCCGCCCCACCGTGCTCGACCTGCTGCCTCCGGAGCGCCGCCGCGGCCTGCATCCGGTGGGCCGGCTCGATGCCGACAGCCGGGGCGCCCTGCTGCTCAGCAACGACGGCGACCTCACCCTGCGCCTCACCCATCCCCGCTACGGCCATCGCAAGACGTACCAGGTGTGGGTCGAGGGATGGCCGCGGCCGGCCACCCTGGAGCGCTGGCGGGCCGGCGTGCCCCTCGATGGCCTGCCCAGCCAGCCGGTGGAACTGCACCGGCTGCGCCACCACCGCGGCGCCACCCTGCTGGAGCTGGTGCTCCGGGAAGGGCGCAACCGCCAGATCCGGCGCACGGCGGAGATCCTCGGCCACCCGGTGCTGGATCTGAGGCGGACCGCCGTCGGCCCTGTGCAGCTGGGAGATCTGCCGGAAGGATCCTGGCGTGAGGTCGAACCGGGAGAATGGGGCCCCCTGGCCGTCGCTCCCTGAGCCCCCATCCCTTGCCCAAGCCGGTCCCGTCCCTGTTTCAGCGTCTGCGTGCGCGCCTGCCGGGCCAGCGTCGGAACGCGCGGACGGTGGTCGAGGAGCGACGCCAGGATCCCCTGCTGCTCGCTGGCCAGCAGCTGCGTGAGGCGCGGGAGAGCCGTGGCATCGGCCTGCGCCAGCTGGCACTCGACACGCGCATCAGCACCGCCGTGCTGGAGGCCCTGGAGCGGGGTTGGCGGGACCGGCTGCCGGAAGCGGCCTACCTGCGCACCATGCTTCCCCTGCTGGAGCACCATCTGGAGCTGCCCGGGGGCGCTCTGGACGGGGTGCTGCCACCGGAGCAGGACCGGCGCCATGGTCGACGGCGGGACACGGTGCTGCTGCGCTTCACCCCCGGCTCGATCGATGTTTTCACCACCTGGCAGGGCACGGTGCTCTACGCGGTGCTGTGCGCCGGGCTCCTCTATGGCCTCAACCTGCAGCAGCGCCAGCTGGCCGCCCAGGGCCTCAACGCCCTGCGGCCCATCCCGCCCCTGAGCGCCGCCCAGACCGACCAGGCGAATCTGGAGGATGCCGACCGGGCAATCCTGGGGGCCTACCCCGACCTGCGACCCCTGGGCAAGGCCGCCGCCGGCCAGGGTCTGCAGCGGCTGCGGCGTGAAACCAGCCAGAACCGCCCCGATCTGGCCCTCGGCCTGCTGCGCCTGGAGCTGGCCAAGCCCACCCGGGTGTCCCTGCGCAGCGACCGGGGCGTGGAAACCCAGCTGCCGGCGGTGCAGGGCAGTCTCAGCCTGCCGGTGCTGCCCCCCTTCAGCCTGCGGCTGGAGCCGGCCCCGGCGGCCGGTGCGGTGCGCTGGAACGGCCAGCCCCTGGCGCCCGCCAGCGCCGCCGGCCAGAGCCCCGACCCGACAGGCGGCCAGGGCCAGGCCCAGTTCCTCTACCCGCCACTCCCGGCCTCTGCCTCGGCCCCGGCCGCCTCCGCCACTTCCCGTCCCCGCCCGTAGCGGGCCGCCATGGCCCCGAAGCCCTGCAGGGGTCCCGCCAGCGCGGCCACGGGCTGGGCCAGCCGCCAGCTCCAGTTGCCTTCGATCGTGCCGGGGGTGTTGAAGCGGGCCTCGTCGCCGAGCTCCAGCAGGTCCTGCAGGGGAACCACGGCCAGCTCGGCCGGCGAGGCCAGGGCGATCTCAAGCAGCTGCCAGCTCGGCGCCCGCACCTCACCCCCCACCACCGCCGCGACCCGTCCCCTGGCGTCGTCGTTGAGATCCCGCCACCAACCGAGGCTGGTGGCGTTGTCGTGGGTGCCGGTGTACACCACCCAGCGGCTGCCCTTGTAGTTCGCCGGCAGGTAGGCGTTGTCGTCGTTGCCGTCGAAGGCGAACTGGAGGATCTTCATTCCGGGCAGCTCGAAGCGATCGCGCAGGGCCTCCACCGCCGGCGTGATGACGCCCAGGTCTTCGGCGATCAGCGGCAGCCGCCCGCCGGCGAGCAGCCGGCCCTGGCGGCGGCAGCGCCTCAGCAGACGGCGCAGCAGGGCGCGGCCGGGGGAGGGTCGCCAGGTGCCGTGCTCGGCGGTGACATCCGCCCCAGGCACGCTCCAGTAGGCCTCCAGGGCCCGGAAGTGATCGAGCCGCAGCAGGTCCATCAGCTCCAGCTGGCGCTGCAGCCGTTGCAGCCACCAGCTGAAGCCACCCAGTCGGTGGGCCCACCAGCGGTACACGGGGGTGCCCCACAGCTGGCCGGTGGCGGCGAAGTAATCGGGCGGCACGCCGCTCTGCTCCACCAGGCTCCCATCGGCGCGCAGGGAGAACAGATGCCGGTGGCTCCAGACATCGGCGCTGTCGTGGGCCACGTAGAAGGGCAGATCCCCCACCAGCCGCACCCCCTGGGCGTGGGCCCGCTCCTGCAGGCGGAGCCACTGGCACTGGAGCTGCCATTGCAGCAGGGCCTCCTCCTGCAGGGCCCGGCTCTGGGCATCGACCAGCGCGCGGAGCGCCGGGGGCTGGCGCCGGGCCAGGGGTTCGGGCCATTCCCACCAGGGCCGCCCCCCCTGCAGGCGGCGAATCACCATGAAGCGGCAGTGGTCGACGAGCCAGTAGCGCTGGCGCTGCTCCCAGTGGTCAAAGGCGTCCTGGCGCGGCTGGCTCTGGTCGGCCCAGCGCCGCCCCAGGGCCACGGCGATGGCCGCCGCCCGCGCGGCGGCGGCGGCGGGATCGAGGCGATCGTGGGGCCCGGCGGGCAGGGCATCCCGGTCGGCGGGGGTGATCAGGCCCTCGACCACCAGGTCGTCGGCATCGATCAGCCAGGGGTTGAGGGCCGAACCGCTGGGGGAGCTGTAGGGGGAGCCGGTGCCATCGGTGGGGGAGAGGGGCAGCAGTTGCCACACCCCCACCCCCTCGCTGGCGAGCAGGTCGATCCAGTCCCGCGCCGCCGCTCCGAAACTGCCGCAGGCGGGGGTGCCCGGCAGGGCGGTGGGGTGGAGCAGCACCCCGCAGGCCCGAGGATCGCCGCTCACGGCTGGGGCAGGCGGTAGCGGGCCACGATCCGGCGGGCGAAGGCGGGGATGTGGGCCTCCACCTTCTCCGGGTGGTGGCGCTGCAACCAGAGGGCGTTGCGCGTGAAGTGGGAATCGATCGAGAAGCGGCCGTACTCGAGCCCTTTCGGTCCGAAGCGTTGCACGAACACCCCCACCAGCTCGGCCAGCCACATCGGCAGCTTCAGGGCCTTCTCGTAGGCGTCGATGCCCTGCTGCACCGCCTGGCGGCGGTCGCCGGCGCTGGTCACCGGCGCCAGATCCAGTTCCGGTTCCACCAGATCCAGCAGCTCCTGGCCGAGGGGGTTGCGCACGGTGACCCACTGGCGGCCGAAGCTGGCGCCCATGTAGCCCACCACCAGATCGGCGCCGGCGTTGGTGTAGTCGAAGCAGCTCAGGCAGCTGGGGGCGAACACGTCCTTGAGGGCGGGCGTGTCGAGGCCGAAGAAGGGCACCGTCTCCTCGTGGCCGTCGCTGTGGCGGAAGTGGATGCGGAAGTCCTGCATGAACTCGTAGTGCACCACCGTGTCGGGGGAGCGGCTGGCGCTCTCCAGGAAGGTCTGCAGCCCCTGGCGGCTGACGTTGTCGACGCAGGGCAGACCGAGCACGTAGAGCTTCTGCAGGGGCAGGGTGGCCTGCACGGCCCGCAGGGCCTGGATCTGGCAGCCCACCCCGATGGCCAGCAGCCGTTCAATGCCGCTGCCCGGCAGCTGCTCGAGCACCTCCAGGTTGGGGGAAAGGGTGGGCTTGTTCACCCGCGCCGCCAGCACCTCCTCCGGGGTGCGGGCCAGCACCGGCACCGGCGTGAAGCGGTCGTCCGGGCTCTGCTGCACGCACAGCACCGCATCCACCAGGCCCGTCTCCAGGGCCCGCACGCCGATGCGGCTGACGATGCCCGTCCACTGGGCCCCCTCGATCGGTTGGCGCAGGCGGGCGGTGACCATGCGCTGGTGCACACCGAAGTAGAGCTCGTCCTCG
>CALRQM020000118.1:0-4840 GCA_943370335.1 Bordetella parapertussis
GCCCTGGAGCGGACCCTCACCGACCTGGCGCGCTTCGCCACCGGGCCCTGGCCAGCGGTGCTCTCCACGGCCGTGGTTCCCGTGGGCCTGACCCGGTTCCGGCCGGACGGGGACGCGCTGCGCCCGGTCGATCCCGCCGGGGCCCTGGAGGTGATCGCGCGGGTGGAGCGGCTGCAGCGGACGTTCCAGGCCAGCGGCGGCAGCCGCTTCGCCTGGCTCTCCGATGAATGGTTCCTGATCGCCGGCCAGCCTTTGCCGCCCCGGGCGAGCTACGAGGATCTGCCCCAGCAGGAGAACGGCGTCGGCAGCATCCGCGCCTTCCTCGAGGAGCTGGATGCGGCCACCCAGGACCTGCCCAGCCGGATCGCCACCGGCCGTCGTTGCAGCTGGGTGGTGGGCCGGCTGGTGGCCGAGGCGCTGCAGCCGGTGGTGGAGCGCCTCAACCGGGTCGAGGGGCTGGAGCTGCTGCTGCACGGCCTGCCCAGTCCCTACTGGGGCCAGGAGCAGGTGGTCACCGGATTGCTCACGGGCTCCGACCTGATCGAGGGGCTCAGCAACCTTGACCTGGGCGAGGAACTGCTGCTGCCCAGGGTGATGCTGCGGGAGGGGGAGGAGGTGTTTCTGGACGACACCAGCCTCGCCGACCTGCGCCTCCGCCTGCCCGTGCCGGTCCGGTTGCTGGGGGGTGCGGACGATCTGGTGGCCGCCTGCCTCGGCACCCCACGGGGAGGTGCTTAAGCTCGGGCGGAAGCGAACGGTCCAACGTGAGGCGCCAACCACTCCTGCTCGCGGCACTGGTGGTGCTCCCGTCGGTTGGCTTCCAGGCACTGCCGCTGCTGGCCCAGTCGGCTCCGGCCCCCGCCAGCCCGGTCCTTCCCGCTCCCGAAGCCTTGCCCCTGGCCCCGGAGGTCAAGGGATCCCGGCCGAAATCGAACCCCAGCGTGCTGGCTCCCGCCGCCAAGGAGTTGCCGCCTGCCCTGCTGGATCTGAAGGCCCCCAATCCCCTGGCCTTGCCGGTCAAGCCCTCCCAGGTGCGCATCCGGGAACTGCGGCCCCTCGGCCTGGCCGATGTGGAAACCCTGGTCGAAGTCAACAATCCCGAGCTCAAGGCGATCGCCACCCAGGTGGAGCAGGCCCAGTCGGCCCTGCGCGCCCAGATCGCCCTCTGGTATCCCACGATCCAGCTGAATGCCAACAGCCTGCCCACCTACACCGGCGGTCAGCAGTTCAGCAGTGCCTTCACGGGTACCGGCCAGCAGCCCGGCAACACGATCACCAGCATCTGGCGGATGACGGCGGTGCTCCAGGCCAGCTGGGGTCTGATCAACCCCACGCGCACGCCGCAGATCGCGACAGCCCGTGACAGGTTTGAGCAGGCCAAGAACCAGTACCTGATTGGGTTGCGAGCCCGTCGCCTCGAGGCGGCGGAGGCCTTTTTCAACCTCCAGGTCTCCGACGAAACCGTCCGCATCGGCCAGGAATCGGTGCGCTCGTCCCTGGTGAGCCTCCGGGATGCCAAGGCCCGGTTCCAGGCCGGGGTGGCCACCAAACTGGAGGTGCTGGAAGCGGAAACCCAGCTGGCCCGTGATCAGCAGGTGCTGACCCAGGGTCTGTCCGACCAGGCCATCGCCCGCCGCGCCCTGGCCGCCCTGCTCGATCTGCCCCAGGACGTGACGCCCACCTCAAAGGAACCCTCGCGGGTGGTGGGCTCCTGGCTGCCCTCGCTGCAGGAGAGCATCATCGCGGCCTACGCCTTCCGCGAGGAGCTCGACAATGTCCTGCTCAACATCTCCATCGCCAACAGCGAAGCCAACACCGCCCTGGGCCAGGTCCAGCCCTTCCTGAACATCGCCTACGGACTCACCGGTGGCCGCACCCGGGGCGTTCAGTTCGCCAACCGCAGCACCCCCGGCGTCAACTTCGGCAACGAGGGTTGGTCGGTCGAGAACACGGTGGGGCTGAACCTCAGCTGGACCCTGTTCGATGGTGGTGCCGCCCGGGCCAACTACCGCCGCCAGAAGCAGGTGGCCCAGCAGAGCACCTTCGAGTTCGCCCAGCAGCGCGACGCCATCCGCCAGCAGGTGGAAACCAACTTCTACGAGCTGGAGAAGAACAACCGCAACATCACCACCACCTCCCGCGAGGTGATCTCCACCAGGGAATCCCTGCGTCTGGCCCGCCTGCGCTTCCAGGCCGGTGTCACCACCCAGCGGGAGGTGGTGGACACCCAGCGCGACCTCACCCAGGCAGAAGTGCGCTGGTCGACGGCCATCTCCGATTACAACAAGGCCCTGGCCCGGTTGCGGCGTTTCACCGGCCTCGACCAGGTCGGTCTCTGCCAGCGTCAGTCCCTTCCCGCCACCAGTCCCAAGCCGGCAGGCACCTCTGAGATACCGGTGGAGCCCCAGCCCCTGATTCCGGCCTGCCGTGCTGGTAGCCCGATCGGGTCCGAGGCCATGCCGCCGGGGTCCTGAGGCCCGTTGTCGACCCATCTCCACTCCGGTCTGACCCTCCCCGCCACCGTGCGACTGGGCCTCTTCCAGGGATGCCTGGGCTGTCTGGCGGTGATCTTTTCCGGTCTGCTCAACCGGATCATGCTCAGTGAGCTGGGCTTTCCGGGGCTGCTGGTGGGTGGCGCCCTGGCCTTCGAGCAGTTCGTGGCCCCCTCACGGGTGCTGTTCGGCCAGATCTCCGATGCCCATCCCCTGGCCTCCCGTCACCGGGTTCCCTATGTGCTGATCGGCACGGCGGCGTTCTGCCTGCTGGCGGTGCTGTCGGTGCCCCTGATCTTCCAGGTGGGACGCCTGCTGCAGGACGGCAGCCAGCCCGGCCTCGCCCTGGGCATCGCGGCCCTCTGCGGCCTGTTCGCCCTCTACGGCCTGGCGATTTCCCTGGCCACCACCCCCTATCTGGCCCTGGTGATCGACCGCACCAGCGAACAGGAACGGCCCCGGGCGGTGAGCATCATCTGGTGCATGCTCACGGTGGGCATCGTCATCGGCGCCGTGTCCATTGGTGTGAGCCTGCGCTCCCTGGATGGGGTCAGCGATCCTGAGGTGCTCCAGGCGACCCTCTCCCGCTTCATGACCATCGTTGCCGCCGCCGTGATGCTGCTCACCGTGGTGGCCACCTGGGGGATGGAGTCCCCACTGCGTGAGCGCACCGACGGGATAGCCCCCATGCGGGAGGACGCCATCGGCCTGCGTCAGTCCTGGACCCTGATCACCTCCAGCCGCCAGGTGCTGATCTTCTTTTCCTTCCTGATCCTGTTCACCCTGGCGCTGTTCCTGCAGGATCCGGTGCTGGAGAGCTACGGCGCCCAGGTCTTCGCCATGCCGATCGCCGCCACGGCCCAGCTCAACGCCTTCTGGGGTGTGGGCACCCTGGTGGGCCTGCTGCTGGCTGGGCTGTGGGTGGTGCCGCGGCTCGGCAAGATGGCCACCGCCCGGCTCGGCTGCCAGCTGATCGCCCTGTCCCTGCTGCTGCTGCTCGTGGCGGGGCTGACGGCCAGGATCCCCTTTCTGCAGGCCGTGATGGTGCTGTTCGGGCTGGCGGCCGGCATCGGCACCAACAGCGCCCTGTGCCTGATGCTCGACCTCACCCTGCCCCAGGCCGCCGGCACCTTCGTCGGGGTCTGGGGCCTGGCCCAGGCCCTGTCCCGGGCGATCGGCAAGTTGCTCGGCGGCGGCCTCTACGACATCGGCCGCTCCCTGCCGCTGGGGAATGGTCCCTATGGACCCTTCGCCCTCGTGCTGGGCGTGGAGTTGCTGGTGGCCCTGGCGGCCCTGGTGCTGCTGGCCCGTGTCAATGTGCGCCAGTTCCGGGAGGACACCTCCCGCAGCCTCAGCCAGGTCCTGGAGCTGGAGCTCGGATGACATCCCTTCCTCCGCACCTGCTCGATCCCCGCCTGGAGGCCCTGATCGATCGGGTCGCTGAGCGACAACGCGCCGATTTTGGCCACAGCCAGCCCGATCTGAAGGCTGATGGCTCTTTCATCACCGCCTGTGATCGCTGGAGTGACGCCACCCTGGTGGAGGGGCTGGCCCAGCTGTTCCCAGGGGAGGGGGTGCTCAGCGAGGAAGGCCGGCAGCAGGTGCCCGCCACACCGGCGTACTGGGTGGTGGATCCCCTGGATGGCACCACCAACTTCGCCGCCGGAATCCCCTACTGGGCGATCTCGATGGCCCGCTTCGAGGCCGGAGTGCCGGTGCTGGCGGTCCTCGAAGTGCCACCGCTGCGGCAGCGAATCGTGGCCATCCGGGGAAAGGGCGCCTGGCGCAACGGCAAAGCCATTCCGCCCCCTGCCGAGCAGATGCACAACGCCGGCTGTGCCTCCCTCTGCAGCCGATCGATCCGGGTGCTTCAGAAGCTGCCGCACCGTCCGTTCCCCGGCAAGATCCGCCTGTTGGGCGTGGCCAGCCTGAACCTGGTCTCGGTGGCCATGGGCCAGACGATGGCGGCCCTGGAGGCCACACCGAAGATCTGGGACCTGGCGGCGGCCTGGCTGGTGCTGGAGGAACTGGGCTGTCCCCTGCGCTGGCTCGGACCAAGCCCGCAAGGGCTGCAGGCCGGAACAGACCAGGCCCAGACGGATTTCCCTGTGCTGGTGGCCAACCGTCAGGAGACCCTGGAGCGCTTCATGCCCTGGGCAGACGCCCTTGAGACGAAAGTTCCGCCAATCGGGTGATATGATTTTGGACTGCGCCCCAGAGAGCGAGAGCTCGAGCGGGGAGCAGGCTTACGAGATCAAGAGGCGCGAGCCGACGGTGTTGTAAGTTTTCTGAGTCGCCGGGAGGCGACGCGCCGCGAGAGCCCCGGAAGGGGTGGAGCGGTAGAACCT
>CALRQM020000119.1:0-4788 GCA_943370335.1 Bordetella parapertussis
AGGGCGGGTTCCAGCACCCGCAGTTCCCGGGCCGCCGCCGGGGGCACCATCCCCTGCACGACCCTGCACCGGCTTCTGGAGAGCCGCGGTGACCGGTTCGGCCGCCACCGCGGCCGCCCCCTCGACCTCGACCTGCTGGTGGTGGATGAGGTGTCGATGCTGGACCTGGGCCTGATGGCCGCCCTGCTGGAGGCCTTGCCCACCAGCTGCCGGCTGGTGCTGGTGGGCGACCCGGGCCAGCTGCCGCCAATCGCGCCTGGGGCCGTGCTGCAGGAGCTGCAACAGCCCGACCGCCGCCGCCAGCTCGGGTCCGCCGCCATCACCCTGACCACCACCTACCGCAACGCCGGGGCCATTGCGGCGGTGGCCAGCGCCCTGCGCCAGGGCCAGGCGCTGACCACCACCACCGGCGCCATCGCGACCGACCCTCTCGCCACCATCCTGCCCCTGCTCCAGGCGCTGGAGCCCACCGACAACCTTCACTGGCGTGCCTGCTCCCCCCGGACCTTGCCGCCGGAGCTGCTGGAGCGGCTGCGCCGCCACCAGGCCTCCCTGGCGGGGCTGGCGGCACGCTGCCGGCCAGGAACCGATCAAGGCTGCCGAGCGCTGCTCGCTGCGCGCGACCGGCTCCTGGTGATGGCCCCCCAGCGCCAGGGCCGCTGGGGGCTGGAGGCCATCCATCGGACCCTGTTGGGGGGACGACTGGAGGGCGGCCTGCAGGATCTGCCGGCAGGCACCCCCGTGCTCTGCCGGCGCAACCTGCCGGAACTGGACCTGGCCAACGGGGATGTGGGGCTGCTCGTGGGCGGGCCTGGCCCATCGGCGCGGCTGCTGTTCGGCGACGGGAGCGGGGAGGCGACCTGGATCCATCCAGGCCAGCTGGCTGGGGCGGCCGAGCCCGCCCTGGCCCTGACGGTTCACAAGGCCCAGGGCAGCGAAGCCGAGGAGGTGATCGTGCTGCTGCCCAGCGGCGGACCCCAGGATGGCCGCCTGCTCTACACCGCCCTGACCCGGGCCAGGCAGGGCGCCCTGCTGCTCACCGATGCGGCCTCGGGTGTCTACGAAAAGTGAACCGTCTGAGGCGGGCATCGGCCGCGGATCCATACTTTGTCCATCGGCGCGGTACCCCGGGTCGAACTCTCCGGAACCCCTGCTCCAATAGTCTCCCCCGCTGGGATTTCTCCCCTTCAGGGAGCCCCTTCATTCCTCCAGACCCCCTCGAGGAATGGCCTCCTGCATCGTCAAAAGGGATCGGCCCGGCCCCGCCGGAGACGGCCCCTCAGGTGCCCCGAGGTCGACAGGGACAACCCCCATGGATTCCCTGGCCCCAGGTGGTTCCGGTCAGTCTTTTCTCTACCTGACATCCCCACCCAGCAGCGGCCGTTGACAGCCTTCAGCACGGCGCGCGTCCACCGTCCCTGGGGATGGTTCGAAACCCTGGCGACGGGCCCCGGCTATCTCGTCAAGCGGATCCTGATCACGGCCGATCAACGCATCAGCCTTCAGCGCCACCACCACCGCAGCGAGCACTGGGTGGTGGTGGCAGGCTCCGGTGTGATGGAGTGCGATGGCGATGGCCTTGCCGCGGTCCCCGGCGCGACCCTGTTCGTCCCCTGCGGTGGCGTCCATCGGGCGACGGCGGCGGCAGGCTCCGACCTGGAAATCATCGAGGTGCAGCTGGGCACAGAGCTGCGGGAGGACGACATCGAGCGTTTCAGCGATGATTACGGCCGGGTGGTAAAGTCTCATTTCAACCTTTGAGCAAGGGCAAGGCAGCCCGGGTGCAGGGCACCCATTCCCACGGTCCGCTGCCGGCCTGCGTTGAAGGATTCACCAGGCTCCAGCATTCCGTGACCCAGATCATTGACGGCAGCACCCTCATCGGTGCGGCTGATACCCAGGCGGCCATTGAGCAGCCCTGCGAGGACACTGTCTTCTCGTCCGTCGTGGCTCCCCAGGAGGACGACCTCACCCTCGCCATTCCCGAGGCGGAAACCTCCGTCCCCGTCAGCGCCTTCGCCGCCTTCGGCCTGCGCCGTGAACTCCTCGACGGCCTGGCGGCCATCGGCTTCGAGGAACCCTCCCCGATCCAGAAAGCCGCCATTCCCGAGTTGATGCTCGGCCGCGACCTGGTGGGCCAGGCCCAGACCGGCACCGGCAAGACAGCGGCCTTCGGCCTGCCCCTGCTGGAGCGCCTCGATGCCGGCCAACGCACCCCTCAGGTGCTGGTGCTGACCCCCACCCGCGAACTGGCGATGCAGGTGGCCGAGGCCTTCAACAGCTACGCGGCCTGCATGAAGGGCGTCAAGGTGCTGCCGATCTACGGCGGCGCCGATTTCCGCGACCAGATCCAGCATCTGCGTCGGGGCGTCCAGATCGTCGTGGGTACCCCCGGCCGGGTGATGGATCACATGCGCCAGGGCACCCTCGACCTCTCCGGTCTGCGCAGCCTGGTGCTGGACGAAGCCGATGAAATGCTCCGCATGGGCTTCATCGACGACGTCAAGTGGGTGCTTGAGCAGCTCCCTGCCGAGCGTCAGGTGGTGCTGTTCTCCGCCACCATGCCCACGGAGATCCGCCGCATCTCCCAGAACTATCTCAAGGACCCGGCCGAGGTCACCATTCGCCAGAAGGCCGCCGACGGCCGCCGCATCCGCCAACGCCACCTGGTCGTGAACGGGCCCCAGAAGCTGGAGGCACTGGAGCGGGTGCTCGAGGCCGAAGGCAGCGAAGGGGTGATCATCTTTGCCCGCACCAAGGCCATCACCCTGACGGTGGCCGAGTCCCTCGAGCAGCACGGCTATGACGTGGCGGTGCTCAACGGCGACGTTCCCCAGACCCAGCGGGAGCGCACGATCGAGCGCCTGCGCGATGGCCGCGTCAACGTGCTGGTGGCCACCGACGTGGCGGCCAGGGGCCTTGACGTCGACCGCATCGGCCTGGTCATCAACTACGACATCCCCTTTGACGGCGAGGCTTACGTGCACCGCATCGGCCGGACCGGTCGGGCGGGACGCAGCGGCGAGGCGATCCTGTTCCTGACCCCGCGGGAGCGTCGCTTCCTGGGGGGTCTGGAGCGCGCCGTTAACCAGCCGATCGAAGCCATGGAGGTGCCGGGTAACGCCAGCATCAACCAGCACCGCCTCGATCGCCTGCGTCAGAAACTGACCACGGCCCTGCAGCAGCCGGTCTGCAACCCTGAGGAAAGGGCTCTGCTGGCCGAAATCCTGCAACGGGTGGCCCAGGAGCAATCCTGCAGCCCCGACCAGCTGGCCCTCGCCGCCCTGGAGCTGGGGCTTGGCGGCAAACCCCTGCTGCTGCAGGGTGAGGAGCGCTGGGGTCAGTCCCGTCCCGGTGCCCCCGCAAGGGACCGGGACCGCGACCGTGGCGACAGGGAGCGGGGTGGTGATCGCCGGCCCTTCAACGACCGCAACCAGGAGCGGGGCGAGGACGGCCCCGAGGACAACATGGAACGGTTCCGGATCGAGGTGGGCTGGCGCGATCGGGTCAAGCCCGGGAACATTGTGGGCGCCATCGCCAACGAATCCGGCCTCGCTGGCCGCTCGATCGGAAAGATCCGCATCTTCGATGCCCACAGCACCGTCGACCTGCCCAAGGGCATGCCTGACGAGGTCTTCGCGGACCTTCGTCGCCTGCGGGTGATGAACAAGGAACTTCAGATCTCCCGACTGGGCTCTTGATTCTCTTCGCCGGTTTACACCACGCCGACCTCCCATGCCTTTCCAGCAGCGGCCCCGTCTTCGTTTCCCCCCCGTCCTGCCAGGTCTCGGCTGGCTGAGCCTCAGCCTGGTGGCCTTGGCGGCCTTCGGGCCGACGGGAGGTCCAGCGCAGGCGGCCTCCGGACCCATCCTCGAGGTGGTGCGCTCGATCTGTCTCTCCGCCTTGGAAACGGAGCTGGCCCAGGCCGGCAAGAAGGCTCCTGACGGCATGGCCAACTACGCCTGCAGCTGTGTGGCCGATCGCATCACGAGCGGCAGCAGCATCGCCTCGGCCCGCAGCAGCTGCAAGGACGCCACCTCGAAGCGCTACCCGATCTGATCGGGGCCCTCAGGCACACATCAGGGTCACGTCCTCACAGGCCATGACCTGGAGGTCGCTCACCGTGAGCTGCTCCACGGCGGCGATCAGGGACATCTGGACCTCGTGACTTTCATTGGCCACAAGGACCTGGAGCAGGTCGAAAAGATCCTGGGTTCCGAGCTCGCCATCCTCACGCCAGGTGAGGCTCCAGGGGACGGGGGCGGTTTTCATGGGATCAGCTTGATCAGGGTTTGCTGACAATGGAGCGTCCTAGCCAGGGCCGGGCAAAATTTTGGAATTGCTTCGCTTCCGCTTCAAACTTCTCCATAGAGCCAAGGGGCTCGGTTGTAGGCTTCAACCAATTCCATGCCGTTCTGGCTCCCTTCGGCACGCACCGACGGCACAGGCCCAACAAAACCGGATCCCTTCTGGACCCGATCTGAGCTCCATGCCGACCGCCTGCTTCCCCTGGGATTCCCGACACCGGAGGAATCCGTTCCAGCTTTTTCATTGAATGACCATCTACGTCGGCAACCTCTCGTTCCAGGCTGAACGCGAGGACCTTCTCGATCTTTTCGGCCAGTACGGCGAGGTCCGTCAGTGCAGCCTTCCCCTCGACCGGGAAACGGGTCGCAAGCGTGGCTTCGCCTTCATCGAACTGGCCGACGATGCCTCCGAGCAGAAGGCCATCGACGACCTCCAGGACGTCGAATGGATGGGCCGCATGATCCGCGTCAACAAGGCCAC
>CALRQM020000120.1:0-4783 GCA_943370335.1 Bordetella parapertussis
TGTCGGTCATCCAGAGGCTGCCGGTCACAGGATTCAGACCACCCTTGAAGGTGAGGAAATCGCTGTAGGCGGCCCAGTTGCCGGTGAAGAAGGCGGAGATCCCCGCGCCGAAGCCGGGGAACAACTGGGTCAGCAGATCCTGGTTGAGAAACTCGTGGGGGAGCGGGATGTCGGCCACCGAAGCGATGGTCTTGCCGTTCAACACCAGCGGGCTGCCGGCGTCGATGGCGTCCATCAACTGGGTGGTGGGCAGCGACACGTGCAGCAGGTGGCCTGTCCAGGACAGGGACCCGAGCCCGAGCAGGCCGGCCAGGTGGTGGTTGAGCATGGACTCAACGTTCTGGAACCACTCCAGCTTCGGCGCTGCCTTGTGGTAATGGAAGACACCGGCGTTGAGCATCAGGCCGGCCATCACCAGGGCACCGATGGCGGTGCAGAGGAGTTGGAACTCGTTGGTGAAACCCCAGGCTCTCCACACGTGGAAGAGGCCGGAGGTGATCTGGATGCCGTGGAAGCCGGCACCCACATCGCCATTGAGAATTTCCTGGCCGAAGATCGGCCAGACCACCTGGGCACTGGGTTTGACGTGCAGGGGGTCGGCCAGCCAGCCGGTGTAGTTGGAGAAGCGGGCTCCGTGATAGAAGGCGCCGCTCAACCAGATGAAGATGACGGCCAGATGGCCGAAGTGAGCGCTGAAGATCTTCCGGGAGACCTCTTCAAGATCGCTCGTGTGGCTGTCGAAATCGTGAGCGTTGGCGTGGAGGTTCCAAACCCAGGTGGTGGTTTTGGGACCTTTGGCGAGGGAGCGATCGAAGTGCCCGGGCTTGCCGAGAACATCGAAGTCGACGGGAACGGGGTTCCGGTCAACCATGTCCTTCGCCTTTTTCCCACGCTCTGGTGGGCTGATGGTCATCGAGACGTTCCTCGAGGGACGGGGTCGAGGTGGAGGTCCACCCCTTCGACGGACGCCGGAGACAGGTCATGCGACCGTTCCGGCCCCATCGGTGGGCCCCATGGCCGGGAAGACCCGACCATGGGCACCAGTCGCGAGGTGGGGGAAATCCCTTGCCACGACTGGGGCTTTGGGCCCCGAAAGGGGACCGCTGGCGGAAGTATAGGGGTCGAAAACAAGGCGAATCGGCCGCCAGTTACAAAGGTTTAATCCCAGCGGTTCCAAGGCTGCGACAGCGGTCTGGCCGCATGTTGTCAACAACGTAACAATCAGAAAATCCTTGGGTTTCTATAACCGCTTTCTGCATTGTTTGGCCATTTCGACAGCTGATCCGCCCCGTTCGGGCCCCGAAGCAGAATGGCGCCACGGTTGAGGCAGCCCACGTGAGCGACAGGGGTCAGAGGCAAGGAGCCGCAGGGCGAGGGGCCGGGAGGGCCTGCCTCTGGGCCGGCCTGCTGACGATGGTTCTGCTACTGGTGCTCAGCGTGGCGCCGCCGGCCGCCCTGGCCTTCAATCTTCCGGGCCGCCGCACACCCGCTGCGGACGCCACACCCCTGGCGGTGGGGCGTTCCAGCCAGCAGGAGGTGGCGCCCCCCCTGGCGGTGCAGCAGCTGCAGGAGGCCCTGGACGGGCGGCGGCCCCAGCTGGAGATCCTCTCCCCCGCCGACGGTGCCCTGCTGCCGGCCGGTCCCTGGACCCTGCGGTTGAAGGTGGAGGACTGGCCCCTGGTGGACGCCGGCCCCCTCGGCCTCGGCCCCCACGTGGTGGTGCAGCTGGATGGGGATCCCCCCCTGCCGCTCACAGACACCAACACCACCATGCGGCCCCTGGAGCCGGGCAGCCATCGGCTCACCGTCTATGCCGCCAGACCCTGGGGCGAGGCGGTGAAGGGCCCCGGGGCCCAGCGCCAGATCCGGCTGCACAGGGTCGCGGCCAACCCCTTGAGCCAACCCGCTCCTGGCAGCCCCCAGCTGATCGCAATCGGCCCACGGGGGACGGCGGCCGGCACGCCCCTGCTGCTCGACTGGCTGTTGCTGGACGCTCCCCTGCAGAACCTGCGCAGCGGTGATGCCAGCTGGCGGCTGCGGGTCAGTCTCAACGGCGACAGCTTCCTGATCGATCAACAGACGCCCCTGTGGCTGGAGGGCTGGCGCAGCGGCAGCAATGCGATCCAGCTCGACCTGCTTGATGGCCTCGGCGAGCCCCTCAATCCACCGTTCAACAGCCTGGTGACGGAAGTGACCCTGGAGCCCGGAGCCGAAGCCCCCCGCTGGCAGGGGGGCCGCCTGCAGCCCGCCGAGCTGGCCATCCTGCTGGGCGAGGCACCGCCACCTGCCGCGCCGGAGCCGCCGCCGCAGACCGAGCCCATGCCCGAGCCAGAGCCAGAGACGGCGACGGATCCTGCCCCCGCAGTGGGGACCGAGGCCCTGACGGGAGCTGGGCCAGGCCCAGTCACCGAGCTGGGAACCGAGGTCCTGGCGGAGGTCGAGAATCCGGCCGAGACCGACCCTTCGCCCGTGGTCCTTGCCCATCCACCGGAGCTCCCAACCGCTGCTGAGGTGGCCGAGTCCCCCCTGGATGGGAGCGTGGCGCCGTGAGCCTCAGGCAACGCGCCATCATCGGCCTCGGCTTCGGGCCGACGGCCACACCGATGCTTGAGCGGCTCGCCCAGGCCGGCCTGCTGCGGACCGTGCGCGGCCCGGAGAATGGGGCGGCGGCCGTCTGGCTGGCCGAGCACTGGGCGACCGCCGAAGCGGTGGTGGCCGTCGGGGCCTGCGGCCTGGTGACCCGGCTGATCGCTCCCCTGATCGGTGACAAGGACAGTGATCCGGCCGTGCTGGTGGTCGATCCGCAGGGCCGTTTCGTGGTACCGCTGCTGGGGGGCCATGCCGCCGGTGGCGATCGGCTCAGCCAGGAGCTCGCCGCCCTGATCGGCGGCCAGGCCGTGCTCACCGGCGCCGGCGCCGCCTCAGGCCGTCTGCCCCTGGATGCCTTCGGCCAGGCCTGGGGCTGGCGCCGGGGCGGGGGCGACTGGCGGGGCCTGATGGTGGAGGCGGCCCGCAGCAACCGGATCAGCCTGCGGCAGGAGGAGGGCACGACGCTGTGGCAGGGGCTGGAGGCCTCCGTCAGCGGCGAGGCCGACAGCAGCCAGGCCGACGGCAGCGAAGAGACGGCCGGCCCGGCGGCCCTGGTGATCAGCCCCCACGGCGGCGGCGGCTGCCGCTGGCATCCCCCCACCCTGTGGCTGGGCATCGGCTGCGAGCGGGACACGAGCTTGGCGGTGCTGGAGCGCCTCGTCGCGCAGGGGCTGGCCCAGCAGGGGCTGGCCCCCGAGGCCGTGGCCGGCCTGGCCAGCATCGATCGCAAGGGGGATGAGCCAGCCCTGCTGGCCCTGGCGGAGCAAAGGGGATGGGCCCTGCGGCTCTACGACGCCCCCACCCTGGCGGGGGTGACCGTCCCCCATCCCTCCGAGGCGGTGGCCAGGGAGATGGGCACGCCGAGCGTGGCCGAGGCCGCCGCTCTCCAGGCGGCGTCCCAGGCGGGGGGGCCGGCCCGCCTGCTGCTGGAGAAGCGGATCGAGCGCGCCGGGGCCGGGGAGCGGGGTGCCGCCACCCTGGCGGTGGCCCTCGCCGGACGCCAGTGGGCTCCGCAGCGGGGCAGTCTGCAGTTGGTGGGCAGCGGTCCGGGTGCGATCGCGCTGCTCAGTGGCGAGGCTCGCCAGGCCTTGGCCGCCACGACGGTCTGGGTGGGCTACGGGCTCTATCTCGACCTGGTCGAACCGCTCAGGCGGCCCGACCAGCTGCGCCGCGAGGGCCGCCTGACTGAGGAAACGGCCCGGTGCGCCGAGGCCCTCGACCTGGCCCGCCAGGGCCTCGACGTGGCCCTGATCTCCTCAGGAGACAGCGGCATCTACGGCATGGCGGGGCTGGCCCTGGAGCTCTGGCTGCAGCTGCCGGCCCTCGACCGTCCCGCCTTCACGGTGCACCCGGGACTGTCGGCCCTGCAGCTGGCCGCCGCCCGGGCCGGCGCGCCGTTGATGCACGATTTCTGCACGATCAGCCTCAGCGACCGGCTCACCCCCTGGGAGGTGATCGAACGGCGGCTGAGGGGTGCCGCCAGCGGCGATTTCGTCGTGGCCCTCTACAACCCCCGCTCCCTCGGCAGGCCCTGGCAGCTGGGCCGGGCCATCGAACTGCTGGGGGAGGGCCGGCCGGCCAGCACGCCGGTGCTGCTGGCGCGTCAGCTGGGGCGGGCCGAAGAGACCCTCAGCCTGCACACCCTGGGCTCCCTGCCCCAGGACCAGGTGGACATGCTCACCCTGGTCCTGGTCGGCAACAGCTCGACCCGTGTGCAGGACGGCCGCATGGTGACACCCCGGGGCTACCCGGGAGCTGCTCTGGCCTGAGGGCCGGAAGAAAAGAAATCGGGATGACAGGATTCGAACCTGCGGCCCCTTCGTCCCGAACGAAGTGCGCTACCAAGCTGCGCCACATCCCGATGGCCAGACTTTAGGGGATGGACCGCAGCGGAACGGGCGCCACGTGCGCGGCAGGCGCCCTGCCTACAGTCCGCCCAGCCCAGCGATGCACGTGCCCATCAGCGACCCCCGGCCCGCCCCTGCCAAGCCGCCCTGGTTGCGGGTCAAGGCGCCGCAGCGGGAACGGATCGGGGCGGTCGCGGACCTGCTGGTCGACCTCAAGCTCAACACGGTCTGCCAGGAGGCCAGCTGCCCGAACATCGGCGAGTGCTTCGCCGGCGGCACCGCCACCTTCCTGATCATGGGGCCGGGCTGCACCCGGGCCTGCCCCTACTGCGACATCGACTTCGACC
>CALRQM020000121.1:0-4558 GCA_943370335.1 Bordetella parapertussis
GGGTGATCAACACCTGGGCCGACGTGCTCAACCGTGCCGGCCTCGGCATGGAAGTGATGCACGAGCGCAATGCGCACAACTTCCCGCTTGACCTGGCGGCCGCCAGCGCCACTCCTGTGGCCCTGACCGCCCCGGCCATCGGCTGATTCGGTTCACCCCGTTTCCCTGGAATCCCCCTGATCGTCTGATCCTGGTTCGTCCTTGATCGCTTTGAACCCCCTGCCTGTGCAGGGGGTTTTTTGCTGGCTTCAGGGGCCGGCCCAGATGTCTGGCAAGCTCGACGGCAGCGAACGCCAGCCCGCCTGACAGCGCCGGATCCCCAGGCCCCAGCCGCCAGCAACGACACCTACGTGCTGGGAAACGATGCCGTGGAACTGGACCGGCTCCGGCTGCAGCACCACCTCTGGCGCCCCATCCTGCTGGCGGCCCTGGGGCGGGCCGCTCTCAGCCCGGGGGAGCGGGTGATCGACCTGGGCGCGGGCCCGGGCTTCGCGGCCCAGGATCTCGCCAGGATCGTGGGCCCCGACGGGCTGGTGCTGGGGCTGGAGCAGAACCCGGCCTTTGTGGAGCATGGCCAGCGGCTGGCCCTGGAGGCTGGCCTGGGCCAGCTGGACTTGCGTTGCCATGACCTGCTCCGCGATCCCCTGCCAGCCGGCGCCTTCGACCTGGTCTGGTGCCGCTGGCTGGCGATGTTCCTGCCGGAGGTCGAACCCCTGCTCGATCCGTTGCCGCGCTGCCTTGCCAGGGGCGGCCGGGTTCTGTTCCACGAATACGTCCACTGGGACACCTTTGGCCTCCATCCCCACGGCAAGGCCATCGCCCGCTTCAGCCGGGCCGTGCAAGGCAGCTTCCGGCAGGCCTCCGGTGACCCCGACATCAGCCGCCGGCTGCCCTCCCTGCTCGCCGCCAGGGGGTTCTTGATCGAGGATCTTCGGCCGCTGCCGGTGCTGGGCCGGGCGGGCGAATGGCCGGCCCGCTGGCTGGAGATGTTCGTGACCCTGTACGGCTCCAGGCTCGAAGCCCTGGGGCTCTGGAGCCCGGATGATGCCGAGGAGGCCAGGGCGGAGATGGCGGCGAGCCGGGCCGATCCCGGCAGTTTCTGGGTGGGGCCCACCATCCTGGAGATTAGGGCCCGTCGGTCCTGATCGGTTCACCGCCACCGCTTCGTAGTCTCGCGCCAGTCAAAGGACGCCATGGGCAGCAGCTTCGGCCACCTCTTCCGCATCAGCACCTTCGGTGAATCCCACGGCGGTGGCGTGGGTGTGATCGTCGATGGCTGCCCGCCGCGGCTGTCGCTCGATCTGGAGGCCATCCAGGCGGAGCTCGACCGCCGCAAACCCGGCCAGAGCAAGATCACCACCCCCCGCAAGGAAGACGACCGGGTCGAGGTGCTCAGCGGCCTCCTCGATGGCGTCACCCTCGGCACGCCGATCGCCATGGTGGTGCGCAACAAGGACCAGCGCCCCCAGGACTACAGGGAGATGGAGGTGGCCTTCCGCCCCTCCCACGCCGACGCCACCTATCAGGCCAAGTACGGCATCCAGGCCCGCAGCGGCGGTGGGCGCGCCTCAGCCCGGGAGACCATCGGCCGGGTGGCCGCCGGCGCCATCGCCAAGCAGGTGCTGGCCCGCGCCGCCGGCACCGAGGTGATCGCCTGGGTGCGCCGGATCCACGACATCGAGGCCGCCGTGGATCCGGCCACGGTGACCCTGGAGGCGGTGGAAAGCACCATCGTGCGCTGTCCTGATCCGGCCGTCGCCGCGCGGATGATCGAGCGCATCGAGGCGATCGGGCGGGAGGGGGATTCCTGCGGAGGGGTGATCGAGTGCCTGGTGCGGCGGCCGCCGATGGGTCTGGGCATGCCGGTGTTCGACAAGCTGGAGGCGGATCTGGCCAAGGCGCTGATGTCCCTGCCGGCCACCAAGGGCTTCGAGGTCGGCTCCGGCTTCGGCGGCACCCTGCTGCGGGGCAGCGAACACAACGATGCCTTCCTGCCCAGCGAGGACGGCCGCCTGCGCACCGCCACCAACAACTCGGGCGGCATCCAGGGGGGCATCAGCAACGGCGAGGAGATCCGGCTGCGGGTGGCCTTCAAACCCACCGCCACGATCCGCAAGGAGCAGCAGACCATCGACGCCACCGGCGCCGCCACCACCCTGGCGGCGAAGGGTCGCCACGATCCCTGCGTGCTGCCCCGGGCCGTGCCGATGGTGGAAGCGATGGTGGCCCTGGTGCTGGCCGATCACCTGTTGCGCCAGCAGGGCCAGTGCAGCCTCTGGTGATCGGCTGATCAGGGCCGCTCTGGCAGCGCGGCCAGCAGCTGCCGCAGCAGCTCCGCGGCCCCCTGGGCGCCACCCGCCAGCGACGCCCCAAGGGCGACAGCATCCACCCCGGCCGCCAGCCAGGGGAGGACGTCGCTGGGGTGGAGGCCGCCGGCGGCAATGCAGAAGGGCAGTGGAGCCCCAAGGGGATCCCGCAGGCGCCGCCAGTAGCCGATCCCCACCGTGGCGGCCGGGAACAGCTTGACGATGGTGCAGCCCAGGGAGCGGGCCCGGTTCACCTCCGTGGGTGTCATCACGCCAGGCGCCAGGGTGAAGCCGGCCGCGGCCGACCTTGCCAGCAGGGCCCCGTCGAGGATGGGGGAGACGCCATAGGAAAACCCTGCCTCCAGCACCGCCTCCAGGGCAGCTTCGCTGCAGATCGAGGAGGCCCCCAGACACAGTTCCGGGAAGCTGGCGATCAGCTGCCGGCACTGGGCGATCCAGTCGGCGCCGGGGCCCCAGGCGATCTCCGTGTGCCGCACCCCCAGATCACGCAGCTGCTCGAGCTGGGGAACCAGCAGGGAGGGCTGCCGATGGCGAAGCACCACCAGCAGGGGCGGGTGGTGCAGCGACTGGATCAGGGACGGGCCGACAGACCTAGACGTAGGCCGCCACCGTGACGTTGCGGGAGATGAGCAGCTCCTGGAGCTCCTCGGCATCCACCGTCTCCTTCTCCACCAGGATCTCGGCCAGCTCATCGAGCACGGCCCGGTTGGCCAGCAGCACGTCGGTGGCGCGGCGGTAGGCATCCGCCACCAGCTGGGACACTTCCTCGTCGATGGCGGCAGCGGTGTCCTCGGAGAAGTCGCGCTCGGCGGCGATGTCGCGGCCGAGGAACATGCCGCCCTGGGCACGGCCGAGGGCCACCGGGCCGAGGCGGTCGCTCATGCCGAACCGGGTCACCATCTGGCGGGCGACGCGGGCCACCTGCTGGAGGTCATTGGAGGCCCCGGTGGTGACTTCGTCTTCGCCATAGACGATTTCCTCGGCGACGCGGCCGCCGAGGGCCACGGCCCTCTGGTTCTGCAGGTAGGAGCGGGAGTACAGGCCCGACTCCATCCGCTCTTCGCTGGGGGTGAAGAAGGTGAGGCCGCCGGCCTGGCCACGGGGAATGATGCTGATCTTCTGGACGGGGTCGTAATCGGGCATCAGGGCGCCCACCAAGGCGTGGCCGGACTCGTGGTAGGCCACCAGGCGCTTGCGGCGCTCGCTCATCACCCGATCCTTCTTCTCGGGGCCGGCCATGACGCGCTCAATGGCGTCGTTGACCTCATCCATGGACACCTCGGCCAGCTGGCGCCGGGCGGCGAGGATGGCCGCTTCGTTGAGCAGGTTGGCCAGGTCGGCACCGGTGAAGCCTGGGGTGCGGCGGGCCACCTTGTCGAGGTCGACGTCCTTGGCGAGGGTCTTGCCGCGGGCATGGACACCGAGGATCTGGAGGCGACCGGCGTAGTCGGGACGGTCGACCACCACCTGGCGATCGAAGCGGCCCGGCCGCATCAGGGCCGAATCGAGCACGTCGGGGCGGTTGGTGGCCGCCACGATGATGATGCCGGTGTTGCCCTCGAAGCCGTCCATCTCGGTGAGCAGCTGGTTGAGGGTCTGCTCCCGCTCGTCGTTGCCGCCGCCCAGGCCGGCGCCGCGCTGGCGGCCCACGGCATCGATCTCATCGATGAAGACGATGCAGGGGGCGTTCTTCTTGGCCTGCTCGAACAGGTCGCGGACCCGGCTGGCACCCACGCCCACGAACATCTCGACGAACTCCGAACCGGAGATCGAGAAGAACGGCACACCCGCCTCACCGGCCACCGCCTTGGCGAGCAGGGTCTTGCCGGTGCCGGGGGGGCCCACCAGCAGCACGCCCTTGGGAATCTTGGCCCCCACCGCCGTGAAGCGGTCGGGGTTCTTGAGGAAGTCGACCACCTCGGTGAGTTCGAGCTTGGCGCCCTCGATGCCGGCCACATCGCCGAAGGTGACCTGGGTCTGGGGCTCCATCTGGACCCGCGCCTTGCTCTTGCCGAAGTTCATGGCCGGGTTGCCGCCACCGCCCTGGGCGCGGCGCAGCAGGAAAAACAGGCCGCCGAGCAACAGCAGCGGGAAGATCAGGCTGCCGATCGCCTGCTGCCAGGCCGCCGGCTCCCGGTTGGGCTGCACGGCGATGTCGACGTTGTGGTCGGTGAGCAGCTTGAGCAGGTCCTTGTCGGGGGCCAGGTTCACCACGGCGCGCTGGCCGTCGT
>CALRQM020000122.1:0-4263 GCA_943370335.1 Bordetella parapertussis
CACTTCCATGCCGAGGCCGGCACGGTTGAGCACGTCGGCCCAGGTGTTGATCACCCGGCCCTGACCGTCGAGGATCGACTGGTTGAAGTTGAAGCCGTTCAGGTTGAAGGCCATCGTGCTCACGCCCAGGGCGGTGAACCAGATGCCGACCACCGGCCAGGCCGCCAGGAAGAAGTGCAGGCTGCGGCTGTTGTTGAAGGAGGCGTACTGGAAGATCAGGCGACCGAAGTAACCGTGGGCGGCCACGATGTTGTAGGTCTCTTCCTCTTGGCCGAACTTGTAGCCGTAGTTCTGGGACTCGGCCTCGGTGGTTTCACGCACCAGGGAGGAGGTGACCAGGGAGCCGTGCATGGCGGAGAACAGGGAGCCACCGAACACGCCCGCCACACCCAGCATGTGGAAGGGGTGCATCAGGATGTTGTGCTCAGCCTGGAACACCAGCATGAAGTTGAAGGTACCGCTGATGCCGAGGGGCATGCCGTCGGAGAAGGACCCCTGGCCGAAGGGGTAGATCAGGAACACCGCGAAGGCCGCCGAAAGGGGGGCGGAGTAGGCGACGCAGATCCAGGGGCGCATGCCCAGGCGGTAGGAAAGTTCCCACTGGCGGCCCATGTAGGCCGAGATGCCGATCAGGAAGTGGAAGACCACCAGCTGGTAAGGACCACCGTTGTACAGCCACTCGTCGAGGCTGGCGGCTTCCCAGATGGGGTAGATGTGCAGGCCGATGGCGTTGCTGGAAGGAACAACGGCGCCGGAGATGATGTTGTTGCCGTAGATCAGAGAGCCGGCGACGGGCTCACGGATGCCGTCGATGTCGACGGAGGGCGCCGCGATGAAGGCGACGATGAAGCAGATCGTGGCGGTCAGCAGGCAGGGGATCATCAGCACACCGAACCAACCGACATAGATGCGGTTGTTGGTGGAGGTGACCCAGCTACAGAAGCTTTCCCAGCTTCCGGAGCGGCCGCTGCGGATGGCAGTGGTCATGGAAGTAAGACGGGGGAACGAGCAGAAATACCTCCACAAGGGAGGTCCATTCACGTTACGTAACGCGGTCCTGGATCCGGCCACCCCGCAACGATCCTTCAGCCAATCGGCCTTGAGTGCAATGAAAAGTCATGAAGAGACTTCATGAACATTTTTTATGGAGTGGCTGGCAGGGAGCCGCTCCCCGGTGACGCCAGCTGCTGGCCGAGCCAGTCGCGTCCCTGTTGCAGGAACCCGGGCCAGTCGAGCTTTTCGGCCTCGGCCGCCCGTGCCACCAGAAGGGGCGCCTCCCGCTTGATGCGCTCCAGGTCAGGCGCCTCCACCCCAACCGAGAGCGCCAGCACATCGGCCATGGCATGGCTCACCACCCGGGTGAGGTAGGCCGCACTCAGGGCCTGGAGGGCCCCACCCACCAGCCAGGTGGCGCCGTGGAGGCGCACCGCCGCCGCCAGGGCCTGGCTGCTCCACTCCACCACCCCCAGCAGCAGCGAGGCCTTGGCCAGCTCGACGGCGGCGGCCTTCAGCTGCTCCACGCTCCAGGGGCAGTCCCAGAGACGGGCCATCTCCTGGAGCATCAGACCGTTGGCTGCCGCCAGCACCACCAGATCCAGCGAGGGCAGGGGGGCGGCGAACACCCCCGCCGCCACCAGCCACTGGGTGCGCTGCTGCAGCTGCACGAGCTGTTGCCGCCGCAGGCGCTCCAGGTCCGCCTGCCAGTGGCGGTGCAGCTCCTCGCAGCGCCGCAGCGGGGTGCCCCGCCGCAGGGCCGTTGCTTCGCTGTTCAGCCAGCGGCCCAGGGGCTGCAGGCTGTCGGTCAGGGTTTCGGGGTTGCCATCCCAGCTCAGCAGCCGCTCCGGGACGGCGGCCGGCCACTGGGACACCAGTTCGGCCGCCAGGGCCTGGGGATCCCAGGCGGCTTCCGGTTGCACCAGCAGCCAGACTGGCTGACCCGCCGGCACCGCCTCAAGCCAGCGCAGATCGGCGGCCCGCAGGGGTGTCACCAGGTGGAACAGCACCACGTCGGCGGCGGCCAGGCCATCCGGCCAGCGGCGCTGCGGGCTCACCGCCGGCAGGGCTTCGCCCCAGCGCAGGCTGAGGGCCAGACGGCCGCGCAGGGCCTGCTGCAGCTGGGGCGCCCAGGCGGCATCCGGGGCCATGGAGCCCACCAGAGCCAGATGAAGTCCGGAGCGGGCCCCCTCCTCGCGCAGGGTGGCGAGGGCCTGGCGGCGTCGCCCGTGGCCCTCTCCGGGCTCCCCTTCGAGCTGCTCGAACTGGAGCAGCAACGCGTCGCAGCGCCGCAGCCAGGCGTCGAAACTGCTGGGCAGCTTCGGCACCGCCAGCCGGGAGGGTCGCCGGCCCAGCCACCACCAACCGGCGGCAACACCCGCCAACCCCATCAGGCCCCAGCCTTCCCCGGGCAGCGACCGCAGGATCAACTCGCCGCCCAGCACTCCCCCGGCCAGCAGCAGGGCCTGCCTGCCCCAGCCGGTGGACAGCACGGAGCGCGACAGCGAGGACAGGGCGGCTGGGCGCAGGGGGTCCTGGGGCGTCACGGGTGGCTGCCGGCGGCGATGCCTCTCTAGCTCAGAAGTGACGGGGCTCACACCCCCGAGCATCTCCCTTAGGCCGTCGCCCCTGCAGACTCCGGCGGGACGCAGCATGATTCGTGGTGTCGTCCGGGTCCGCACCGTGCCGTCTTACAAAGCCCGTGCCGGCCTGGCTGCGACAGCGGATGGCCTCTTCCTGCTGGCGGACCACCTGCAGGCGTTGCGCCACGCCTTCGAGGAGCTGGGTGGCTGCGACCACTGGCACGGCGGCCTGCCGGTGCTGTTGCTCGAGCGCTGCTGGCTGCGCCTGAGCCGGGTCTCGGTGGAGCATCTCGCCCAGCGGCTGCCCCCGGATTGCAGCCAGGAGGCCCCCGAGTTGTGCCGTTACCGGGAGCTGGTGGCGGCGGGCCTTTCGGCGTGGGAAGCCGAACGGGTCTGCTGGGAGGACTTCGGAGCGGAGGCCTGCCGGGAAGCCCTGCGCAAGTACTGGACCGCCCAGGAACGGGGGACCCAGGGCTGGACCCTGGAGACCTACCTCGACCTTCTCCAGCAGTACCGCCAGCGCTTCGCCCTGGAGAGCCCACGGCCCGTGCCCCTGCTGGTGCTGGCCCGGCGGCAGGGCCCGGCGCGCCTCGGCAGGCATCGGCTGCTGTGGCTGGGGCCTGAGGCGGCCGACGGCCGGCCGTCGATGCGCGACACTTGCCCCTGATTGCAGGCTGCGGCCATGGGCGACGACACCAACACTCCTCATCCCGTTGGCTCCGGCCGTGGGGACTCCCCCGAGCGCGGCGGCCGTTCGGGCCCGAACCGGGAACCGGGTGGTTTCCGCATCCGCCTGAGCGATAACGAGCTGCAGGCGGCCCGCGCCCTGCAGGACGCCTTCGGCCTGCGCTCCACCGTGGCGGTGCTGGGATTTGCCCTGCGCACCCTGGCCGACCAGCTGGAGAAGGGGCAGCTCGAGGCCCTGGTGGCCGAGAACCGGGCCCAGGCGGGCTCCCGTGCCCCCGTCTCCCGCGGGGATGGTGAGCCCCGCCGCGTCATCGGCGGCGATGGCCAACCCCGCTCCGGGGGCCGTGGCGGCCAGGGCGCCGTCCGCATCGATCCCTTTGCCCGGCCCAGCAAGCCACCGGTTCCCGTCGAGGTGAGTGAGCCCGAAGCCCCTGCCGAGGAGCTGGCGGCTGAAGCGACGCCAGAGGCCGCCGAGGTGGCTCCGGACGCCGTCACCGAGCCCGACGAATCCGAGGTCGACGCCACCCCCGACGCGTGAACCAGACCAGCACCGCGCCGGCGCGGCCCCGTGTGCTCTCCGGCGTCCAGCCCACCGGCGCCCTGCACCTGGGCAACTGGCTCGGGGCGATCCGCAATTGGGTGGATCTGCAGGACAGCCACGAGACTTTCTTCTGCGTGGTTGACCTGCACGCGATCACGGTGCCCCACGATCCGAAGCGCCTGGCGGAGGACACCCTCAGTACCGCCGCCCTCTACCTGGCCTGCGGCATCGACCCGCAGCGGGCCACGGTGTTCGTGCAGAGCCAGGTGAGCGCCCACAGCGAGCTCTGCTGGCTGCTCAACTGCGTCACGCCGCTCAACTGGCTGGAGCGCATGATCCAGTTCAAGGAGAAGGCGCTCAAGCAGGGCGACAACGTCTCTGTCGGCCTGCTGGATTACCCGGTGCTGATGGCTGCCGACATCCTTCTCTATGACGCCGATCGGGTGCCGGGGGGGGAAG
>CALRQM020000123.1:0-4217 GCA_943370335.1 Bordetella parapertussis
GGCCTCGAGGCCTCCGGCACCGGCAACATGAAATTCATGATGAACGGCGCCCTCACCATCGGCACCCTCGATGGCGCCAACGTCGAGATCCGCGAGCAGGTGGGCAACGACAACTTCTTCCTCTTCGGCCGCACCACCGAGGAGATCGCTGCCCTCAGACACGAGGGCTACCGGCCGTGGGAACGGATCGCCTCCACTCCGGAGCTGCCGGAGGTGCTGCACCTGATCGAGAGCGGCCACTTCAGCAACGGCGACAAGGACCTGTTCCGGCCGCTGCTGGAGAATCTCACCGGTCGCGACCCCTTCTTCGTGCTGGCCGACTTCGCGGCCTACCTGCAGGCCCAGCAGGCGGTCAGCGAGGCCTGGGCCGACCGCCCCCGCTGGAACCGCATGTCCCTGCTGAACACCGCCCGCAGTGGGCTTTTCTCCTCGGATCGCTCAATCCGGGAGTACAGCGATCGGATCTGGCAGACGGAGGAATTCCCCGTGACCATCACCTGCGAGATCGACGAGGCCCCGGCCAAGGGGCGCAAGCTGCCAGCCGCCCAGTAAGGGGGCCCAGTGAAGGGGGCCGGGGTGGCTCAGCCGCCCCGGTGATCGGGCAGATCGGGGGTCTGGTGCAGCAGACGGTTGAGACGCAGCCGGTCAGCGTTGAGGGGATCGGGGGCCAGTTCACCGGCCACCTCCCGGAACGTCTGTTCAACGGGCTCGGGCACCCTCACATCAAAGATGCGCTCCATGAGCGCTTCGATGGAGAACAAGTGGGCATTGATGTTCTCCAGGTCGGCCATGGCCTGCTGGATGGCATCGTTTTCGGGCGGGGCCTCGCCACTGGCCTCCTGCAGTCCGGGTTCGGGGGCGGCAGGGCTGGGGGGGGCGTCGCCGTCGCCGTGCTGCTTCTGGAGTTCCTCCAGCACCCGGCCGGCCAGGGTACGGAACGACTGCAGGGCGGCCCAGTTGAGCTCCTGCTGCTGACGGAGACTGGGATTTTCGCGGATCAGCCGGTCGTGTTCCCGATAGAACCGCTGGCAATCAGGACATTGGCAGGGCTCTTCTGGCACCGCGTCCCTTCTTTCATTCAACGACCATCATGACACCGTCAGGCCGCCAAGGGGCCCTGATCGGGCCGATCCCCCGCTTCATTCAGCAAGGGCAGGGGAATTTCGATCGAGCTGACCACCTGAATCACATCACGCAGGCGCATGGAATCGGCGAACCAGCCCATGGCCTGTTCGACGTCGCCGCGGCGTTCGGCATCGCTGGCCTGCTCCTCATGGGCGTCGGCGAGGAGAGCGAGCCAGCAGAGGCAGCGGGCCTGCACCACCGAGAGATCCAGTTCATCGGGATGGGCATGGGCGATGTTCTCGCTCTCCTGTTGCACCAGCAACCGCAGGCGCAGGTCGTGAAGCTGGGTCATCCACTGCTGACGACTGGGGTCACGCTAGCGGGAGCGTCCCTTTTGGGAAAGGCCACCAGTGGTAGCGCACGTTACGGCTGAATGATCCGCTCAGTTGGCGGCGAAGGCGATGCCGGCCCGCACCTCAGCAATCGCCTGATTCACCAGGGCGATCGCCCGATCGCGGTGACCACCTTTGTTGGGGGCGGCCATCTGCAGGGACGACTGGGCGCTGAGCAGCGAATCCAGGGCGTTCTGCATGTTGGGCTGCTGGGCGATGGCCACCCCAGAGGACACCGCCACACCGGCAAGGAACGCGGCAGGGACGGCCAGCCAGCGGCTGGACAGGGGGCGAGGAGCCATGGACTTAAGGATTGCTCAAGGAACTCTAAGCCGTCCGGCCGTGGGAAACGGCTGCGGAAGCGTCAGCGGCTCTGGCAACGGGGCTGGCGGGACTCGAACCCACGACCTACGGTTTAGGAAACCGTCGCTCTATCCGGCTGAGCTACAGCCCCTTCAGGCCAATTATGGAGGCTTAAGGGGCCCGCCTCAGCCTTCGCTGGACGCTTCGCACCACGGGACAGGGCAGGGGATTTCCGAATGGTCCAGCTGAAAAGCCAGTGCTGGACTGGGGAGCCGGGCCCGAGCGCCACGCCGTCCTGTGCGGGTCTGCAAACCCCGGGAGACCGATTCTGTGAAAAGGGTGAGAGGTGGTAGTATTTCTCAGGTACGACTACCTTTCCTCCTACCCACCATGCTTTCGCTCAGATCGCCTATAAGCCTTGGGGCTGCGCTCAGCGCAAGCCTGGCCGTCTCACTTCTTTCCGTCAGCCCCGCCCAAGCCCAGGCCACCGAGGCCCCCTCCGGCAATGAGTGGCCCGGTGGCGTGGATGGCACAAGCCAGCCTGCTGCTTGTGGAGAATTCGTATTGGGTGCCTCTATTTTCGGTAATGGTTTCGCCTGTACGTCCGGCGATAAGATCTACAGTTCCTTCATCAAGAACTTAGATCCTGGCAACAAGCTGCAAACCTCGATCTTCCAGTTCACCATTGACGGCAGCAACCACACCATCTCCTCCATCGGCAACTTCACGCCCGGCACTTACGAGTTCGGGTACACGATGACCATCTTCAACGCCCTCAACACCGAGCAGGCGCTGCAGAGCGCGAACACCTCGGCCTCCTCCTCATCCATCAGTAACCCCAGGGGCCTCTCCCCGTCGTGGACCAAGACCCTGGACGTCCAAACGAATGATGAATCCCTGTTCGTGACCACCACCCAACTCGGTGCTACCACGAACTCTGACGGTCCGAAGACCTTCGGCGCTCTCGTTCAGCCCGTTTCGGCTGACTTCATCTCCAGGCTCTTCGTCCCCACTGTCCCTGGCCAACCCAACACTGTGACCTCTATCACCGATACCGTCACCCAGAAGTTCGACGAGACCGCCACCGTCCCCGGCCCGCTGCCTATTCTGGGCGCCGCCGCAGCCTTCGGTTTCTCCCGCAAGCTGCGCAGCCGCATCAAGCAAACCGTCTGAGCACTCTGCTCACGGTTTGGCTCCGCCCCCACGTCTGTGGGGGCTTTTTTTTGCCTTATCCCGGTCTAGATCTCTGTCCTGCAAACGGTGCCCCTCCTGACAGATGGCGGCGAGCCGGTAGATTTGGCCCCCCATCTGAAAAGGCCCGTAATGGATGCGACGAAACTCAGTTCTTCAGGCAACAATGAGATCCGCATCCGGAAGGAGGCTGCCCAGGCCTTCTCCGTCGTGGGCATTGTCTCCATCGGCCTGGGTTTCGTCGTGCTGGTGTTCAATTCCCTGCCGGTGCGCCTGATGGACCCCGTCTGGCAGTTGCAGTTCTCCGGCGCGCTGACGGCGGGGGGGTTCTCGCTCCTGATTGGTACGCTGCTGGTCTGCACGGCCGGGGCCTTGCCCGTCTCGCCCACACCCATCCACACCAACGTGAAGCTGTTGCGTGGCATCTGCACCTGGGTGGCGATTCTCTATCTCGCCCTGATTCCGATTCAGCTGTATGCAGGCGTCCGGGTGCTGCAGCAGAAAACCGGCGAGGAGGGACGAACACAGGCAAGTTGGAAAAAGTTCAAGAAGCAACTTGAGGCCACCGGCAACGAGCAGGAGCTGCGCGTCCTGCTTGGGCAACTCCCCCAGCCCATCAACCTTCCCGCCAAACTCGACCAGCCCTTCCCTGCGTTCAAACAGGCCATCGTTGCCCAGGCGGATTCCCGCTTCAATGCCCTCGTCTACCAGACCAACCAGGCCCGATCCAAGCGCTTGCAGGGCTTCATCGGTGAAGCGGCCAACAACAGCCTGAAGTCCCTGCTGTTCGCGGCGGGCTTCGCCGCCTTCGCCCAAGGGCGTGAGGGTGGGCCCACCCTGCTCGAGAAGGCTCAGGGGTTGTTCGGCAACAAGTCCCGCCGGCGGAGCCGCACGGTTTGAGGCTGTGCGGGGGGCTCCTTACACTGACTGCGGAAAGCAGGCGAGGTGATCGCGATCGGTGCGGTGCGGCCTTCGGGCCATCGCCGCGGCCGGTTGAGGAAAGTCCGGGCTCCCCAATGGCCAGGCCTGCTGGGTAACGCCCAGTGCGGGTGACCGTGAGGACAGTGCCACAGAAACACACCGCCGATGGCTCCCGGGGGAGGTTCGCCTCGCCCGGCGCACAGGCAAGGGTGCAAAGGTGCGGTAAGAGCGCACCAGCGGCATCGAGAGGTGCCGGCTTGGTAAACCCCGGCTGGGAGCAAGGCCCAGGGACAGCGGTTGGCCATCTTCCCCGTCCCGATTCCCATGCGCCGCTCGAGGCCGCCG
>CALRQM020000124.1:0-4113 GCA_943370335.1 Bordetella parapertussis
GGGGTGATCGGGTAGATGGCGATCGCCTCGTTGAGGCGGTAGGCCACGAGCGCCACGGCCTCGTTGCCGTCGACGGTGATGGTCATGCGGGGTCGTCCTCAACGAGGCTGAGGGCCAGGCCCACGTGCACCAGCACCCGATCGCCGACGGCCGCCTCGGGCAGACAGGCCAGGCTCACCTGCTGGCGCACCCCGCCGAAATCCACCTCGGCCATGCGCCAGAGCCCGTCGTCGGCGGCGGTGGCGGACGCGGCCCCGGTGGGCTCAGGCGCTCCCGGCGGCGGCTGGACCCGGATCGAGAGGATGCGAGCCGGCACGGCCAGGCACATGGGGAGGGTTCGGCTCGGGGGCACTCCACCCGGTTGTAGGCGCGCCGGCCGGATCTGCCCACGGACCGCCCACCGCCCAGACCTGCCCCAGGGCCAGTCCGCCGTCGCTGCAGGGCACGACCTCCGGCCAGAACGGCCGCAGGCCCCTGGCCCGCAGCGCCGCGATCACGGCCTCCAGCAACAGCCGGTTCTGAAAACAGCCCCCCGCCAGGGCCACCGGCACCCCAGCACCGCCGGGCGTAGCAGGGAGCGCCATCGCCGCAGCGGCGAGGGCGGCCGTTTCGGCCAGGGCCTCCGCCAGGGTGTGGTGAAACCGGGCGGCGCAGAGGGCCGGCGGCGTGCCGGCGGCGATCGCCGCCAGCAGGGCCGCCAGCAACGGTTCCCAGTCGAGCCAGCCCAGGCTTGGCCCACCGGGGGCGGCACCCGCCGCGATGGCCTCGGGCGGCAGCAGGGGGAGGGACCAACGCCCAGGCTCCCGGGGAGCGCTGGCGGCGGCCCCCTCCAGCCGCAGCCCCCCCTCGCCCTCGTAGCTCTGCACCTGCACCAGCCCCAGCAGGGAGGCGGCCGCATCGAACAGCCGGCCCACGCTGGTGCTCAGGGGGCTGTTGCAGCCGCTGGCGATGGCCTGAAGCAGCAGGCGGCGCTCGCCGGCCGCGAAGGCGGCCAGGCTGTGGTGGGCCCCTGGGTGCGCCAGGGCCCAGGACCCGGCGGCGGCCAGGAGTCCCACGGCCGCCCGGCGGGGTTCGGCCATGGCCCGCTCACCGCCCGGCAGCGGGAAGGGCCTCAGGGCCACCAGTCGCTGGCAGGGGGGGGCGCCGGGCCAGCCCAACAGCAGCAGCTCGCCGCCCCACAGCTGGGGAGCGCCATCGGCAGCAGGGGCTGGGGCGTAGCCGAGCCCATCCCAGGTGACGGCCAGCAACGGGAACGGCAGGCCGTGCTCAGCCAGCACGGCCAGGCCGTGGGCCCGGTGGTGCTGCACCGTTCGCCGCGGCCACGGCTGATCGGCGGCGAGCTGATGGCTGAGGTAGCCGGGGTGGGCATCGCAGGCGATCCGCGTCAGCCGCCCGCCCCAGCGCCGCTGGATCGCCGCCAGACCGTCGGCCAGCCGGGAAAGCAGGCGGCCCTTCGCCAGGTCGCCCAGGTGCGGGGCCAGCCACAGCCGCCCGTCCAGCGCCAGGGCCGGTGCACTCTTGAGATCCCCCCCCAGCGCCACCACGCCATCGGGGGCCCCACCAGGACCCGCCGCCAGCACCAGGGGCTCCGGGGCGTAGCCCCGGGCTCGGCGCAGCAGGGCCGGCCGGCCATCGATCAGCTGCAGCACCGAATCGTCCAGGGGCCGGGCGATGGCGCGGTCGTGCACCAGGAAGACATCGGCGATGGGGCCGGCGGCTCCACCCCACAGCCGCTCCAGGGCCTCAGCAGGATCCGTGCAAAGCGGCTCGCCGCTGGGGTTGCCGCTGGTGGCCACCAGGGGCCGGCCGAAGGCGCTCGCCAGCAGGTGGTGCAACGGCGACGCCGGCAGCATCGCCCCCAGGGAGGGGCTGCCCGGGGCCACCCCCGGCAGGGCATCGCAAGCCCCCCGCCGGCGGCGCAGCAGCACGATCGGGGCGGCGGGTTCCGCCAGGGCCCGCCGCTCCTCAGCCTCGATGCGGCAGAAGGGGGCCATGGCGCCGGCCTCGGCCACCAGCAGGGCGAAGGGCTTGGCCGGGCGTCGCTTGCGCCGCCGCAGCCGCGCCACCGCCGCGGCATTGGTGGCATCCACCAGCAGCTGGAAGCCGCCCACCCCCTGCAGGGCCAGGATGTCCCCGGCGGCGAGACGGCCGCAGCAGGCCCTGATCAAGGCTGCCGAGCTGCCGTCGCCGCCTTGACCCACCACGGGCCTGCCGGCGCCATCCCACAGGGCCAGCCGCGGCCCGCACACCGGGCAGGCGATGGTCTCGGCGTGGAAGCGACGATCAGCGGGATCCTCGAAGTCCTGGCGGCAGGCCGGGCATAGGGCGAACGGGGCCAGGCTGGTGTGGGCCCGGGCCCAGGGCTCGGCGGTGGCGATGCTGAAGCGGGGACCGCAGTCGCAGCAGCTGATGAAGGGGTAGCCGAAGCGGCGATCGGCGGGATCGGCCAGTTCGGCCAGGCAGGCGCGGCAGGGGGCCCGATCGGCCACCAGCGCCGCCGCCACCAGGTCGATGCCGAGGGGCTCCGCAGCGTCGGCCAGGATCCGAACCCCCACTGGGGACTCCCCCCCCTTCCGCACCGGGGACGGCAGCCAGAGCGGATCCAACTGCTCCAGCCGGGCCCCGGGGGGCAACTGGAGTGGCAGGCGCCGCAGGAAGGCCTCCAGGGCAGGGCGCTCCCCCTCCAGCTGCAACCGCACCACACCGGGGCCGTTCTGCACCTCCCCACTGAGGTCCAGTTCGGAGGCCAGCCGGTGCACCAGGGGGCGGAAGCCCACCCCCTGAACCACCCCACGGCACGCGAGCTGCAGCCGGGCCCGGCCGGCCATTGGTGGCCGGCTCACCCGGCGACGGGCACCCGCTCCAGGCCGAGGGCCGCCAGCAGCGCGGCGATGCCCTCACCGGTGCGGGCGGAGACCTCCACGATCCGGGCCTGGGGGGCCACCCGGGCCACGTTGCGGCGGGCCTGGGGAGCATCGAAGCCACAGGCCTCAGCCAGGTCGCCCTTGCTGATCACCACCACGTCAGCGGAGTGGAAGGTGGCCGGGTACTTGAGGGGCTTGTCCTCCCCTTCGGTGACCGAGAGCAGCACCACCCGCTGGCTTTCGCCCAGGTCGAAGGCGGCCGGGCAGACCAGATTGCCCACGTTCTCGATCACCAGCAGCTCCAGGCCAGCCAGGGGATGGCCGAGGTGGTCGAGGTCGTGCAGGGCACGGTGCACAATCCCCGCCTCCAGGTGGCAGGCCTGGCCAGTGGTGATCTGCAGGGCCGGCACCCCGGCAGCCCGCAGGCGACGGGCATCGTTGTCGGTGGCCAGGTCCCCCACGATCACCGCCATCGGATGGCGCACGGCCGCCGAAGACGGGGCCAGCTCCAGTGCCAGCCGCTCCAGCAGGGCGGTCTTGCCGGAGCCGGGGGAGGAGAGCAGGTTGATCACCCGGACGCCTGCGACAGCGAAATGCTCCCGGTTAGCCGCCGCCTGGGCATCGTTGTGAACCAGCAGACGCTGGCCCAGCTCCAGGTGCCGGGGTGCTTTGGTGCTGGCGGCCACCGGCTGGCCGCAATTGCAGTCGACACACATCGCAGGATCGACCCCCAGGCAGGAGAGCGGCACGGAAAAGCCCCGCCGGGGCCCGGCCTCGCCCGAAGGCTAGGCACGGAGCTCCGACGGGGCCCGGAGGGCCACCGGGGCCTCCTGTGATCACCAGAGGCCGCGGATGGGCGCGGGGGCCGGTTCGGGCTGGAAGACCGGCGCCGGTGCGGGCTGGATGACCGGTTCCGGCTCCGGGGTGGGAGCGGGCGCGGCCGCCACAGGGCGGGCACCGAAGCGGTAGCGGAAGCCGATCTTGCCGCCGAAACTGTTGAAAGCGTCGAAGGTCAGGTTCTCGGAGGAATAGCCGCCAGCACCTTGATAAACGCCCTCAAGATAGACATCGGAGTTGTAGCTCATGGCGTAGCTGACACCCACCTTGGCCTGCCAGCCGAACAGCCCCTTGTTGACGCTGTTGGTGGGGAAGCCATTGAGGCTGAAACTCGGGGTGCTCAGGTTGGTGTACCCGATGCCACCGCCGATGTAGGGCGTCCAGCGGCTGTTGGTCTCGATGTCGTAGTAGA
>CALRQM020000125.1:0-3947 GCA_943370335.1 Bordetella parapertussis
CCCTGCGGGGGGTGCCCCAGGTGACCGGCTACCGGGTGAGCCGGCCGACGGCGTTCCTGGCGAAACATGTGATCCACTTCAACGTGGCCCACATTTCCCCGGTGAACCTGGTGCTGGGGGAACGGCTCGTGCCGGAACTGCTCCAGGACGATTTCACCCCAGACGCCATCCTGGCGGCCCTGCTGCCCCTGTTCGATCCCGCCTCCGGGGCACGGGAGCGGGTGCAGGAGGGCTACGTTCGGCTAAGGCAGAAGCTGGGGGAGCCGGGCGTCACCCGCCGGGCGGCGACGGCGATCCTCGAACCGTTCTCAGGACACACGCCATGCGACTGATCGCGCTGCTGCTGGGGCTGCTGATGGCCCTGGGGGGCCCGGTGGCACCAGCCCTGGCGGCCACCGAAGAGGCGGTGCTGGCCGGAGGCTGCTTCTGGTGCCTGGAGCACGATCTGGAGGTGCTCCCCGGCGTCCTGGACGTGGAGAGCGGCTACAGCGGCGGCAAGGGCGCCAACCCCACCTACAAGCAGGTCTCGGCCGGGGGGAGCGGCCATCAGGAGGTGGTCCGGGTGCGCTTCGACAACACCGAGATCCGCTACGACACGTTGCTGCGGGCCTACTGGCGCAACATCGATCCCCTCGACGGCGGCGGACAGTTCTGCGACCGCGGCGATTCCTACCGCCCCGTGATCTTCACCACCAGCGCCAACCAGGCCGTGGAGGCCCGCAACAGCCTCGTGGCGGCGGCCCGGGAGCTGGGCAAGCCGGCGGCCGCGATCAAGGTGGCGATCCGCCCCCTGGCCAAGTTCTGGCCGGCGGAGGGCTATCACCAGAACTACGCCAAGCGCAATGGCGTCCGGTACAACTACTACCGCTGGTCCTGCGGGCGCGACCGGCGCCTGGACACGGTCTGGGGTCGACGGGCCCGCAGCAGTCAGCGCTGGCAGGGCAGCTGAGCCGAATCCGACCGGATGATGCAGACACGGTGCTTTTGCACCCTGTCGCGACCCCGAAGAATGCCCTAGCGTTTGGCACACGACGGGAGGGCCTCTGTATGTATCTGCTGACCATCCGTGACGGTCTGCAGACGCGCCATATCGGGCCCTACACGAGCCCCAGGCAGGCGTCCGACGACCTTGACAAGCTGCAGGCCAGCTTTGGTGAGAAGGCCACCTGGCAGATCCATCGCCTCGAATCTCCGGCCGAACTCCACGTCCCCGTGCCCGGCAGGGGCGACACCGAGCCGGTGGCGGTCTGAGCCTCAGGCCCGGGGTGGGGTGCGGGGATAGCCGCGCAGCAGACCGCTCTCGACCATCAGACCGACGCCCGCATTGATCAGGATCAATCCCAGGGCGCCGTACCAGACCCAGGGACCGGCCTCCGGCAGCGACTGCCCCTGATCGGCCGCTGCCGCCAGGGCCGACCAGGTCTGGATGCCCTTGCGGATCACCCCCTCCCCGAACAGGCAGAGGCCGGCGGGCAGCAGGAGCACACCGAGCTGGGCCTTCACGTACCAGCGGATCTTGTGAACGGCCATGGGCGATGCGTTGTCTGGTCTGGGAGCAAACCTAGGCCGCAACCTTCAGCCGCCAGATCCGGCAGGGCCGGTGGTGATGGGGTCAGCTGGCGGCACCCGCCACCAGCCAGGCCACCAGAGTGCGCACCCCGAAGCCGGTGGCCCCGGCCGGATCCACGCCGCGGGCTTTGTCGCTCCAGACGGTGCCGGCGATGTCGAGGTGGGCCCAGGGCAGTCCCCTGGTGACGAAGTCCTGCAGGAAGAGGGCGGCGGTGATCGAGCCCCCCGGCCGCGGCCCGGTGTTCTTCAGGTCGGCGATGTGGCTCTTGAGCCCCTTCTTGTAGGAGGGGCGCAGGGGCATGCGCCAGAACGCCTCCCCGCCGGCGTTGCCGGCGCTGAGCAGGGCCTCGGCCAGGCCGTCGCTGGGGGACCAGAGCCCGGCGATCTCCTCGCCGAGGGCGATCACGCAGGCGCCGGTGAGGGTGGCGAGATCGACGATGGCATCCGGCTCCAGGCCGCAGGCGTAGACGAGGGCATCGGCCAGGGTGAGACGCCCCTCCGCGTCGGTGTTGTTGATCTCGATGGTCTTGCCGTTAGAGGCGGTGAGCACATCACCCGGATGGATGGCGCCGCCGCTGATCATGTTTTCGCAGCTGGCCACGATCACGTGCACCTCCAGGCCGGCGGGCCGGATCTCGGCGATGGCGCGGGCCGCCCCCAGCACCGCGGCGCTGCCGCCCATGTCGTACTTCATCATCTCGATCTGGGAGCCGGCCGTCTTGAGGTTGTAGCCGCCGGAATCGAAGGTGAGCCCCTTGCCCACCAGCACCACCCGCCGCGTCACCTCGCCGGCGGCCCTGTAGGTGAGGTGGATGAATTTGGGGGGCAGATCCGAGCCCTGGGCCACCCCCAGGTAGGCCCCCATGCCCAGGGCCTCGCAGTCGTCCCGCTCCAGCACCTTGAGCTCGAGGCCGAAGGCGTCGGCGATGGCGGCGGCCTCATCGGCCAGGGACTGGGGGGTGGCCTTGTTGGGCGGTGCCGCCACCAGCCGCCGGGCCAGTTCCACGCCGCTGCAGATGGCCGCCACATGGGCCAGGCCCGACTCGGCCCCTGCAGCAACCCCGAGCAGGCTCACCCGGGAGGGAAGGGACGGGGGTTCCGCCTCGCTTTTGAAGCGTTGGTCGGCATAGAGCCCGAGCCGCACCGCTTCGGCCATGGCGGCGGTGGCCGCCGCCGGCTCCAGCCCCTCGACCGGAAGCCAGAGGCCGAGCTCCACGGCACCGGCCGTGGCGGCGGCGCGGGCCGCTTCGGCACTGGCCTGGCGCAGGGCCTCGAGGCCGAAGTCGGCCTGATCCCCCAGCCCCACCAGGATCAGGCTGGCCGGGGAGCCACCCGGCCGCTCGAGGGTGATGGTCTGGCCGGACTTGCCCTCGAAACGGCGGCGCTGAAGCAAGCCTTCGAACCCCTCGCCCACCATCTCTTCGGCCAGGGCCCGACCGCTGCCTGCGGCGGGGGCGAACAGGCCCACCACCAGGGTGTCACCCGTCCAGGTCTCCTTGAGAGCACGGGTGACGGCAAGGGTGACGGCAAGACAGCGAAACTCCATGGACCCAGCGCAGGCGACCCGTGATCGTAGCCAGCCTGGCCCTGCCCTTCAGGCGCAGTCGGCCGTGAACGGCGTGGCCCAGCGCTCCCGGGTCTCCTTGTTGAACGGAGGCAGCCAGCGCCGGATCAGGGCCTGCTCCAGGGCCCGGCGCGGGGACACCGCCGCCGGAACGTCGCTCCAGAAGCGGATGCTCGGCCGCGCCTCCAACCCCACCCGGGCCAGCGCTTCGCCGTAGGCCGCCAGGTACCCCTTGCAGTCGTGGTCGCCCTTCCAGCGCTGGTCGGCCCGCCCCGTCTCGCCGACGTAGAGCAGCAACGGCACAGGCAGCCCCACAGGACGGTCCATCACCAGGTAAAGGGCCGCCCCGCGCTGGGGCAGCCGGGGCCAGCGCCAGAACGAGAGGCTCTGGGGACTGAGGCTGAGGGGATCGAAGCGGAGCGCCACTGCAGCGGGATCGCCAGGGTCGGCCGCCATCGGGAAGAGCTGCCCCTGCAGCAGGGGGGCGGCCCCGCCGGCCGCGGCCGCGCCTGAGGTGGCAGCGGCGAAGAGCGGCCCCTGGTGCTCGGCCAGCCGGCCCTGCCAGGTGAGCAGTTGCTGCCGCAGCAGGGGGAGTTCAGGAAACGGCGAGGCGCCGGCCGCTCCTGCCTCAGCGGCGGCCGCGGCCGTGAACAGGTCCCCCTGGCGGCTCATGGGGCCGGGCTCCGGGACGGCGGCAGCACCGGACCCGGGGCGGTGGCATAGCGGAACCGGCCGATCCAGCGTTCGGCCAGATCGGCGGGCAGCTGCAGCCGCTGCTGCAGATCGGCCAGGTCCCGGAAGGGCTCCCGGGCCC
>CALRQM020000126.1:0-3822 GCA_943370335.1 Bordetella parapertussis
CCAGCCGGCAGCCGTTGACGAACTCCCCCCGGCCCTCGGCCAGGGCTTTGTAGAACCGCGGCAGGTCCTCGGGACGCACGGTGAGATCCGCATCCAGGATCATCAGCACCTCCCCCTCGGCCTGATCGAAGCCCAGCCAGACGGCGTCCGCCTTGCCGCGGCCGCTCTGGCGCAGGGCCCGCAGCTGCATCGGGCCGCTGTAGGCCGCGCAGACCCGCTCGATCTCGGCCCAGGTGTCATCGGAGGAATGGCCTTCCACGAACAGCACCTCGGTGGCCGACCCCAGCAGGGGCATGCGCTCGATGGCGGCGGCGATGTTGCCCGCTTCGTTGCGGGCGGGGATCACCACGCTGACGCTGGGTCGGCGCTGGGCCGGGGTGGCGAGACGGGCCACCAGCCAGTGGGTGAGCCCGAACTGTTCCAACACGGGCAGCTGGCTCAGCCAGCGGTTGGCCAGGGGGCCGAGCAGGGGGAGGCGGCGAGGCAGCAGGCAGCGGTGCCCCTGCTTGAGCACCTCCCAGCCGGCCAGGTCGAGCAGGTTCTGCACATCCCTGGGGGTGAGCCAGCTCTCGGGGGGCTGGGGCTGGCGCAGACCCAGGGTTTCCGCCGTCTTCAGCAGGGGCTGCCACAGCCAGTTGTGGAAACTCACCACCAGCCGGGTGCGGTCATGGCAGAACGCCGCCAGCCGCTCGATCACCCCCTGGACGTCCTCGAGGGTGTTGAGGGTGTTGGCGACAAGAATCACATCGAAAGGCTCGCTCTCCCCGATCGCCTCCGGGTCGATGGCCGCCGCTTCGGCGCAGAGGATGCGCAGGTTGGGATGGGCCGCCCGGGCGGCGGCGGCAATGGCGGGGTCGCGCTCGATGCCCACCCCGTGGCTTGGGTGGGTGGCGGCCAGCAGATCCCCCAGGCCGCAGCCGATCTCGAGCACCCGCAGGCCCGGAGCCACCAGCACCTGGTGCAGCCGGTTCAGATCCTCGTAATAGGCACGGTTGCGGCGGTGGAACCGCTGCAGTCCCTCGCTCTGGAGCGTGCCGTTCATCGCAGCAGGGCCAGGGTGCCGGCCACATCCAGCCGCAGGCCGCTGGCCACGGCCCGCAGCGTCCGCAGGGTGCGGTTACCGGGGTCGAGCCGGGCGGCGGCGTCAAGCGCCACCTGGGCCTGGCCGGGGTGGAAGCGGTAGAGCTGCACGAAGCCGAGGGCCATCAGGGCATGGGGATTGGTGGGTTCGAGGGACACGATGCGCTGCAGGGTGTCAACGGCCCCATCGGCGTGCCGCTGCAGCGCCTGGGCCAGGGCCAGACCATAGAGGTCCTCCAGATCCGCGCCCCCGGCGCCGGGGGGACGCTCCTGGAGTCGGGCCCGCAGCAGCCGCTCCCCCTGGGCGAGATAGATCTGCTGGGGATCGCGCTGGTTGATCTGTCCCACCTGACGGAACAGCAGATCCAGCTCACCCCGGCGCAGCAGCCTCCCCAGCGCGAGCAGCTGGTCGATGCGGTTGGGGGGCGCCCCGCCATCAGGACGGTTGGCGACCTCACCGGTGGCCGCCACTGTCAACGTCAGCGGGGCGCTGCGCAAGGCCAGCGGCCGTCCCTGGCCGTCGATGGCGCGGGCCCGTAGCCGGTAGGACCCGTCGGGCAGTCCGGCCGGCACCACCAGGGCCAGCCGTTCGCGGACCTCCAGGCAACCGGATGGACCGGCGCGCACCATCCCCTGACCGATGCCGCGGTCGTGGCGCCAGTCCGGCCGCCAGTCGAGCAGCAGCAGGCCATCCCGAAGCTGGGCCGCCGGCCCCCGCAGGCGGCTCACCAGCACCGCCTCACGGCCCGGCCGCAGGGGAGCGGTCGGCTCGACGCTGAGATCCAGCTGGAGGCTGGGATCCGGCCCGCAGGACACCGGCGTCACCGCCAGGCTCAGCTGCCGCCGCTGGAAGAGCTCGGCGCTGCTGCCGTCAGGCAGGGGCCAGCGGCCGGCGGCCTGGAACGCCGGCGAGCGGCGCACCATGGCGTCGAGGGCGGCCTGGCGGGCGTCGCTCATCACCCCCTGGTCGCCCCCCTTGAGCAGGAACCAGTCGAAACCGGCCAGGTCCCCGTCGAGCTGGTCGACGGGGGCCACGGTCTGGCGGGCGGCGGCGCGGAAGTTCTGGCGGCGTCCTTCGGCGTCGAGGTTGAAGGCGTTCAGCCCCTGGCTGTCGGGCAGCACCGCCAGGGTGGAGAGCTGGTGCGGACTGCGCTGGCCGATCGTGGCCACGATTGCCTCGAGGGGCCAGGGGGGGCCGGCGATGGGGGGGCGCGGCGGGAACCCGGTGGGATTGGCCGCCAGGGCGAACTGGCTGGCCAGGGCCCCCCAGACCCCGATCCCCACCACCGCCAGCCGCCAGCCGGTCGTCCAGCGGCCGGTGGCCGAGGCCAGCAGGATCCCCAAACCGAGACAAAGCTGGGGAACCAGGGGCAGGACGAAGCGGAAGTCCTTGGTGCTCATCAAGCTGGCCAGCAGCAGGGCCCCGAGCGGAAAGCTCAGCCACCAGGAGAGCTGCGGCCAGGGCAGGGGGCTGGCAGGGGCGCCGCGTCGCCGCCACCGGCTGAGCAACCCTCCCACCACCACCACGGCCACCAGGGCGGCCCCGGCCATGGTGGGCAGCAGGCGGGGGTAGAACAGCCAGCCCGCCAGGGTGTTCGCCTCCAGCCCGTCCTGGTACAGGACGCCCCACTGGCGGGCCTTGTTGACCGTGGAGAGGATTGTCAGCCAGTTCTGGCTCCACCAGGGCCAGGCCACGGCCGTCGCCGCCGCCACCGCCAGCAGCGACTCGCCCAGGCGGGCCGGGCGGCCCCGCTGGACCAGGGCCGCCAGGGCCATCCAGGCCAGCGCCAGCAGGGGCAGCCACAGCATCACCAGGCCGGTCGGACGGGTCAGAACGACCGCCCCGAGCCCCAGGCCGCCCCCCAGACTCCAGAGCCACGGGTGCCGTGGGCGGGCCAGCACCCGGACGGTCAGCAGCCACCAGGTGGCCGTGAGAACGGCCGTCAGGCTGAAATCGATCAGATAGTCGCTGCGCTGGTTGAGCAGGGCCGGCGCGACGCCGCACAGAAAGGCGGCCCAGAGGCCGGCGGCGCGGCCGTGGGCCAGGCGCCCCAGGCCGTAGAGGCTGCCCAGGAGCAGGGCCTGGAAGAGGCTGTTGGAGAGGATCGCGCTCGCATACCCGGGCCCCAGCAGGCTGAACAGCGGTGCCGTCACCAGATAGGTGAAGGGCCCCCGGTAGGTGGGGGTCTCGGCCCAGAGCCGTTGCCACCAGATCGGATCGAAGGGCGCCGCCTCACCCAGCACCTGCCACACCCCCAGGGCCCGGCTGAGGTGTTCCCCCTGGTCCCAGGCCGGTGGCTGGGCGTGGCGCTGCAGCCAGAGGACATCCAGGAGCAGCCCGGCCAGCCACAACCCCAGCAGGATCCAGACGTCCCGGCCGCGCACCAGTCTCATCGGGCCACCCCTGGGGCTTCGGCCAGCACCCAGGGCTCCAGCTCGGGGGCCTGCAGCCGCACGGACCATCCGACCGGCAGCTCCCGGCGCCGGATCCACACCCGCTCCCCGGGGGATACCCGGCCCGCCGGACCGATGCGGGGAGTGAGCCTGGGGCTGGCCAGGGCCACCAGAATCAGCCGGGCATGCTCCTCGCCGCCGAGGGGGGCGCCGGCCACGGCCGCGATCGGCCCGGCCGCCAGGGCCGCCGTGGCCCCAGGGCGCTCCAGGGCCTGGCGCTGCCGGGGGCTTCGATCGGTGAACAGGCCGGCCTGCACCAGCAGGACCAGGGCCAGCCAGGGACCCACC
>CALRQM020000127.1:0-3789 GCA_943370335.1 Bordetella parapertussis
CCGCGTCCCGATCCACCGCCCCGTTGAGGGCGACGATGCCCCCGAAGGCGGAAACCCGGTCGGCATTCAGGGCCCGCAGCAGGGCGTCGGCGGTGTCGTCGCCGAGGGCGACGCCGCAGGGGTTGGTGTGCTTGATCACCACCGCCGCCGGCTCGGCCCCGGGGCCATACCCGAAGGCCGCCACCGTGGTCAGGGCCGCTTCCAGGTCGATCAGGTTGTTGTAGCTGAGCTCCTTGCCCTGCAGCTGGCGGGCCGCCCCCCAGCCCACATCGGCCTCTCCGCACCAGCGGGCGCTCTGGTGGGGGTTCTCGCCGTAGCGGAGCACCTGCCGCAGGGGCAGCTCCAGCCGCAGGGGCTGCGCCTCCGCCGCGGCGGCGGGCTGCTGATCAGGCAGCCGGCCCTCGATCCAGGTCGCGATGGCGGCGTCGTAGGCGGCGGTGTGGGCAAAGGCGGCCAGGGCCAGCCGGCGCCGCAGGGGGCCATCGACCCGGCCGGCCGCCAGGGCGTCCAGGAAGCCTGTGTACTGGTCGGGATCGGTGAGCACCACCACGTCGGCGTGGTTCTTGGCGGCGGCGCGCACCATGGCCGGTCCACCGATGTCGATGTTCTCGATGGCGGTCTCCCAGCTGACGTCTGGGTCCGCCACGGTGGCGCGGAAGGGATAGAGATTGACCACCACCACATCGATCGGGACGATCCCCTGGGCCTCCAGGTCGGCCCGGTGGGAAGGGTCATCCCGGCGCGCCAGGATGCCGCCGTGGATGCGGGGATGGAGGGTCTTGACCCGTCCGCCCAGGATCTCCGGTGCTCCGGTGTGCTCCGCCACCTTCGTGACCGGCAGGCCGGCCGCCGCCAGGGCCGCAGCGGTGCCGCCGCTGGAAAGCAGCGCGTAGCCCTGGGCCAGCAACCCCTCCGCCAGCGGCACCAGGCCCCGCTTGTCGGACACGCTCAGAAGGGCCGTGGGAGCCATGACGGCGGAAAGGGCAGTGAAGGAGCCAACCTACGCAGCAGCAGCCGAATGCCACCGTGCCCACGGATCCCTCCGCCGAAGCCCAGCCGAGTGAAAACGACGGCACCGCCCTGTGGCTGGGTCCCCGTCAGGCCGAGCACCGTCTCGTGCTGCTGCACGGCTGGGGCGCTGACGCCGATGACCTGCTCGATCTGGGAGCGGAACTGATCGGCGCCGATCCCGCCAGCCTCGACCTGAGCGTGGTGGCCCTGCGGGCGCCCCTGCCCCATCCCGGCGGCTTTGGCCGCCAGTGGTACGACCTGCAGCAACCCGAGTGGCCCCAGTTGCCCCAGGCCCGCCGCGACCTGCGGCAGCGGCTGCTGGCCCTGGACAACACGGTGCCGCTGGAGCGCACCAGCCTGCTGGGCTTCTCCCAGGGGGCCGCCATGGCCATCGACGTGGCCACCGGCTGTGGCGCCGACGCCAATGCCCCCCTCGCCCTGGCGGGCCTGATCGCCTGCAGCGGCTACCCGCACCCCGACTGGCTGCCCCAGGCTCCCCGCACAAAGATCCTGCTCACCCACGGGGAGCAGGATCCGGTGGTGCCCTTCGCGGCGAGTCAGGCGCTGGAGCGCTCCCTGGCGGAAGCCGGGGGATCGGTGCACCGCATCGCCTTCCCGGGCGGCCATTGCATCGATCCCGACCTGATCGCCACCATGCGGGACTTCCTCTTCACTGGCTGGCGGGGAAGTGGCTGGCGGGGAGGTTGACCCCTTCGCCAGCCCTGGGGATCAGACGAAGGCGTACTCGTACTCCTCCATTTCCTCCCAGTCATCGGAGGCGAGCGCTTCCAGGCCTTCGAACAGGACCTCCTCGCCGATGCTGTCGACGATCAGGCGCAGGGACGGGAACAGGAAGTGGTTCTCTTCGGCGTACTGGGCGCTGAACAGACCTTTCTCCCCCCAGAAGAAGCGGTCGGTGGTGTGCTCGTTGCGGCGCACGTTGAGGATCGCCGGAGCCATCAGCTCTGTTTCGGCGATGTAGCGGCGTGCCGCCGTGACCGGTTTGTGGGCGCCGGTTTCGAGGTTGAACGTGGGGACATGGGCGAGGACCCGCTGACCCGCGAGACGACGGCGACTGATCCGCTTGCGCTTCTTGGACATGGAATGGATCCCGGTGAAGGGAGGCCGAAAGGTGGAAGGGGGGGGCTGCAGACGAGCGAGGGTCGGCAGGAGCCGACGACGAGCGCCATGGCGGGCCCGCCACCCTGGAGAGATGGCGGGTCCACGTCCACACGACTGTCGACCTGAAGCGGGTCGGAGAGGATCACCGTCGGTAACGCCGGCCTGAACCCCTGGAGGGGTGGTGGCCGGGACAGAGGCGGTACGCAGCTGCCTCTGCTGTAGCCTTGGATGCGAGCGAAGCGCAACACTGGCCGTTACGACTGCAACTTTCCGCCCGTCCGAGGACTGCGAGGTAGTGGTCGTTACCGACAGCTTAAAACTATTTTTGCGTTTCGACACGCCTCTTTTCAAAATTCCCCCCAACGACGCTGTCCGCGGGTCGTGATGCCTGTCTCAGAACGGTTTCTGACCCTGGTGGGTTTCCAGCTGGGTCAGTTCATCGATTGCCCGGAGGTCCGGTCGCTGGTGGTCTACGTCACCCAGCAGGGCGAAACGGGCCAGCCCAGCCTGCTACCGGTCGGCCACTGGCCCCCGGACACGCGGGCCCTGCCACCGGTGGACACGGTCAGCCGGCTGCGGGTGCCCGCCGAGCAGCGGCGCTGGCTGCCCCTGCGCGATGGCCAGCGCCTGCTCGGTGCCCTGCAGGTGGAGGCCTCCCGCAACCCCTGGCCCGAGCCCCTCGCCCAGCGGCTCCAGGCCGTGGCCCTGGTCCTCACCGAAGCGCTGCGTCTGGATCTGGAGGGCGGAGAACTGCGCCAGCGGCTCACGGAACGCGAGGAACAGCTGGGTCTGCTGCTGCACCAGCTGCGCAACCCCCTCACCGCCCTGCGCACCTTCGGCCAGCTGCTGCTCAGGCGCCTCGGCCCGGAGCACAACGACCGCTCTCTGGTGCAGGGCCTGCTGGCCGAGGAACGCCAGATCAACCGTTATGTCGATGCCATCAGCGAGCTGGTTCACCCCGACGGACGGCTCGCCGGCACCGCCTCCCCCCAGCCGCTGCTGCTGCCGCCGCTGCTGAGCGGGCCGGAGGGCCAGCCCCTCGCCGGGCTGCTCGAACCGCTGCTGCAGCGGGCGGCCGCCACCGCCACCCTGCAGGGGCGCGGTTGGCACGGGCCCGAGGCCCTGCCCGATTGGAGCGGCGACAGCGGGGCCGTGGCGGAAATCCTGGCCAACCTGCTGGAGAACGCTTTCCGCTACAGCCCCCACGGCACCAGCGTGGGCCTGCACATCGCCAGCGACGACGCCGTGCTCCACCTCACCGTGTGGGACAGCGGGCCGGCCATCGCGGCGGCGGAGCGTGAGGCGATCTTCGGGCGGGGCGTGCGGGGAACGCGGGGCCAGGACCTGCCCGGCACCGGTCTGGGGCTGGCCCTGGGGCGGGATCTGGCCCGCAGCCTGGGCGGCGAGCTGGAGCTGGTGGTGCCGCCCCGGGCGCTGGCCGAGACGCTGCCCGAGCAGGGCAACGCCTTCCGGCTCAGCCTGCCGCGGCCGCCAGCCGCAGCGCCGCGGCGATGAGCAGCAGGCCCAACGATTCGGTCCACTCCACGCACGCCCCGTAGGTGTCGCCGCTGTGGCCGCCCAGGCGGCGGCCCAGGCCCACCGGAACCAGCAGGGCCGGCACCAGGGCCACCAGGCCGGTGGGCACGGGCCAGGGCG
>CALRQM020000128.1:0-3645 GCA_943370335.1 Bordetella parapertussis
CGGGCATGGAACAGCAGCGGCGTGGGATCGAGATCGAACACCGCCGGCGGCTCCGGCGGAATCGCCACCAGGGCATCGGTGAGCAGCAGGCTGCCGCTGGCCCGATCGAAGCAGGCGATCTCCAGGAAGGTGCCCAGCCCCAGGTCCAAAGGGCCCAGGGGCAGCCAGTCGAGCTGATCGCCGTGGGGCACCCCATCGCTGAGCAGCACCCGGGTGCGGGAGGCGGGGAACCCCAGCCAGGCGGGTGGCAGCGGCAGGGGGAAACTCCACTGTTTCGGCGACACCCACACCTGGGCGTTGGGGAAGGCCCGGGCCATGGCCGGCACGGGCAGCTTGTGCTCCAGCCCCGACGCGGTGGGCAGCACGATCGTGCATACCGGGCCATGGCGCTCCTCCAGCAGGCGCAGCTGGGCCTTCACTTCGGCGGTGGGTGCCACCGGGGCATAGAGCAGCAGCCCTTCGCGCACCCGCAGCACCAGCATCCGGATCGGCACCGCCACATACCAGACCCCCTGCACCTGCTCGAAGCTCCACAGCCTGCCGGCAATCAGCTCCCGCACCAGGGTGCGGCGGTGGCCGTAGGGGTAGAGGGGCAGCAGGGGCCACCAGGGCCAGCGCTGGTCGGCGGGCGAGACCATGGCAGCGCCGGTGGCTGACGCGCTCACGCGGACGGGAAGCGGGACGCCCGCGGGGAACGGCGCCGTTGGGCCAGCAGGCCATGGCGGGGGGCCAGCAGGAAGCAGAGCAGGAACAGCAGCGTCTGCACCAGCACGATGCAGCCGGCGGTGGAAGCATCCATCCAGTAGCTCCAGTAGATCCCGGCCACGCTGGAGATCACCGCCGACAGGATCGAGAGCCACACCATGCGGTCGAAGCGATCGGTCAGCAGGTAGGCCGTGGCCCCCGGCGTCACCAGCATCGCCACCACCAGGATGATCCCCACGGTCTGCAGGCCGGCCACCGCCGCCAACGAGAGCATCGACAGCAGCAGGTAGTGCAGCACGCCGGTGTGGAGGCCGATCGAGCGGGCGTGGGTGGGATCGAAGCAGAACAGGAGCAGGTCCTTGCGCAGCACCACCAGCACGGTCAGCACCAGCAGGCTGATCACCACCGTCTGGAGGATGTCCGAGGAGCTGATGCCCAGCACGTTGCCGAACAGGATGTGCGACAGGTCGATGCTGCTGCGCACCTTGGAGATCAGCGTCAGGCCGAGGGCGAAGAAGCCGGTGAACACCAGCCCGATCACCGTGTCCTCCTTGATCCGGGTCATCTGCTTGATGTAGCCGATCAGGGCCACCGAGCCGACACCGAAGACAAAGGCCCCCACCGCGAAGGGCAGATTCAGGGCGTAGGCGATCACCACACCCGGCATCACCGCATGGGACACCGCATCGCCCATCAGGGCCCAGCCCTTGAGGGTCATGTAGCAGGAGAGCAGGCCGCAGACGCAGGAGACCAGCATGCTGACCAGCAGGGCCCGCACCATGAACTCCTGCTGCAGCGGTTCAACCAGCCAGGTGAGCACGGTGGTCATGGCGTTTGCGGATCGGGGTCGGTGGCCGCCGCTGGTGCGGCCTCCAGCCTCAGGCCTCCGAAGGTCAGGGCCAGGTTCTCGCTGGTGAACACCGAGGCGGTCTCGCCGTAGGCGAGCACGGTCTTGTTGATCAGCACCACCTGGTCGCAGAAGCCGGTGACATGGGAGAGGTCGTGGGTGGAGATCATCAACGTGCGTCCCTCACGCCGGAACTGCTCGAACAGCTCGATCATCAGCTTCTCGGTGCGGATGTCCACGCCGTTGAAGGGCTCATCGAGCAGCATCACCGAGGCGCCCTGGGCCAGGGCCCGCGCCAGGAAGGCCCTTTTGCGCTGACCGCCGGAGAGGGCGCCGATCTGGCGGTGGCGCAGGGGCCACAGGTCGACCCGTTCGAGTGCCTCCTGCACAGCCTCCCGATCGACCGGCCGGGGGAGGCGCAGCAGATTCATGGCGCCGTAACGGCCCATCATCACGACCTCATGGACGTTGACCGGAAAGTTCCAGTCGACGCTTTCGGTCTGGGGGACGTAGGCCACCGCCCGGGCCCGGCGGGCCTGGCTCAAGGGAAGCCCATTGATGGCGATGCTGCCGGCGGATGGGCGCACGAAGCCCATCAGGGCCTTGAACAGGGTGGATTTGCCGGCTCCGTTCATCCCCACCAGGGCGCAGATGCTGCCGGCATCGAGATGCAGGGAGGCGTCGTGGACGGCTACCACCCCGTGGTAATCGACGCAGAGATGGCGGACCGAGATGCGCTCGTTTGCGTCGCGTTGAGGCTGGCCGAAGGGCATGGGTTCAGCTCCCCGCCAGACCCGCTCGCAGGGTCTCCACGTTATGACGCTGCAGTTCCAGCAGGTTGGGGGCCGGGCCGTCAGGCAGGGAGAGCGAGTCCACGTGGAACACCCCCCCGAAGCGGGCCCCCGACTGCCTGGCCACCTGCTTCTGGGGCTCGGCGCTGACCGTGCTCTCGCAGAACACCGCCGGCACCTGGCGCTGCTTCACCAGGGCGATCAACCGGGCCATGCGCTGGGGGGTGACCTGGGATTCGGCGTTCACCGGCCAGAGGTAGGCCTCGGTGAGTCCGTAGTCGCGGGCCAGATAGGAGAAGGCCCCCTCACAGGTGGCCAGCACCCGCTGGGCAGGGGGGATCCGGGCCAGGGAGGTCTTCAGCTCCTTATCGAGGGCGTCCAGCTGGGCGTTGTAGCGCTCGGCATTGCGGCGGAACGTTGCCTCGCCGGCGGGGTCGAGCCGGGTGAGGGCACGGCGGATGTTCTCCACATAGACCTTCGCCAGCTGCGGGGACATCCAGGCGTGGGGGTTGGGCTGGCCCCGGTAGGCGTCGCTGGCGATCGGCAGGGGGGTGATCCCCTCGGTGAGCGTCACATGGGGGACATCCCGGAGGCTGGCGTAGAAGCGCTCGGCCCAACGTTCCAGCCCGAAGCCGTTCTCCAGCACCATCTGGGCGCCCGAGGCCCGCTTCAGGTCGCTGGGGGTGGGCTCGTAGCCATGGATCTCGGCCCCCAGCCTGGTGATCGATTCCACCCGCACCCGCTCGCCGGCCACCTGCCGGGCCATGTCCGCCAGGATCGTGAAGGTGGTGAGCACCAGGGGGCGCCCGTCCTGGGTCTCGCCGGGATCACGGCTCCCACAGCCCCCGGCCAGGAGCGGCACGACAAGGGCGGCGCCCAGCAGAGCCCGCGTCAGACGTTTCATGGGGCCGTCAGGGCCCTGGCCATCCACGCGGAGCTGGGGCATTCAGTGGTGGGGAGTGAGAAAGCTTGATGTGAACAGTTTGGCGGCGGTTCGCCCTGGCCGGTGACCGGGCCTGCCCACAGAAAAGCCCCCTCCGCAGAGGGGGCCAAGGGGTGGATCGGCTGGCCGCGGAGGCAGGGCCGACCGCTGGATCAGCCGATAGCCGGGGCGCGCAGGGCGACGGGAATCGACTGGGTGGTGGCCAGATCGAGCGGGAAGTTGTGCGCATTGCGCTCGTGCATCACTTCCATGCCGAGGCCGGCACGGTTGAGCACGTCGGCCCAGGTGTTGATCACCCGGCCCTGACCGTCGAGGATCGACTGGTTGAAGTTGAAGCCGTTCAGGTTGAAGGCCATCGT
>CALRQM020000129.1:0-3159 GCA_943370335.1 Bordetella parapertussis
ACCAGGGGGGTGGCCAATGCGGCAAAAAGCAATCAAGAACACATTGACACCCGGGGCGCTGAGGGCAAACTTCCGCCAACCGAGGCGCGCTGATGCAGGCCAGGGATGGAGTCTTTCTCGAAGATCTCTGCCCCAAGCTGCGAGCGCGACGATGGCGACAGTCGCTGCACCGGATGACAGGTCGTCGGTGCCTCTATTGCGGCGAGGCCTCCGAATCCATCGACCACGTGCATCCGCTGAGCCGCGGCGGCCAGAGCATCACCGAAAACTGTGTGCCGGCCTGCCTGGGCTGCAACGGCCGCAAGGGCGACAGTGATGCCTTCACCTGGTACCGAAGCCAGCCCTTCTACGACCCACGCCGGGCGATGGCCCTGCGGGCCTGGACCGACGGCGACCTGCGCCTGGCGCTGCGCTTGCTGCAGTGGGTGGCGCCCGTTGAAGCGGAAACAGCCACGGCGGCCGAGGCCGAGGTGACTCACCAGACCCGGCAGGCTTCCACGCCGTTGTGGCGGTGGCAGATGGCCTCCTGATCGCGGGGCTGCTCCGGCGCCAGCAGCACGGCGCCCAGCACCAGCCCGACGGCCAGCAGCAGGGGCGTGGTGGCCCGGGCCCGGGGCATCGAGGCCAGGCGGCTGCAGCCGCCCCCTCCCCGGTGGCGGCTGCAGGGGGGCACCGGTGCGAGGCCGACAGGGAGACTGGCCTGGAATGACGAAGCGGTCACGAGATGGGGATCAGACAGTGATACAGGTGTACTGATGTCCGCGGAATCTGTCAACCTGGCGGCCGATGCCGGTCGGATCGAACACCCGGCGCTTGCCGCTGCCGCCGCCGCCATCGGCCGGCTGCTGGTGCTCGGCGGGGGCTACACCGGGCAGCGTGTGGCCCAGGCGCTGGAGGCGGCAGGCGTGACGGTGCTGCTCACCCACCGCCAGCCCTCCCCCGGCGGCAACGACCCGGGCTGGCTGCACTTCGATCCCGACCAGGGGGCGCTGCCCACCCCGGCGGACCTGGCCGGAGTCAGCCATGTGCTGGTGACGATCCCGCCCAATGCCGGCGGCCGGGATCCGGTGCTGGAGTCGATGGAGGCGACCTTACGGCGCCTGGATCCGGCCTGGGTGGGCTACCTCTCCACCACCGGGGTCTACGGCGACACCGGCGGCGCCTGGGTGGACGAGACGAGCCCAACCCAACCCCTGCTGGAGCGGAGCCAGGCCCGACTGGCCTGTGAGCAGGCCTGGCGCCGCAGCGGCCTGCCGGTGCAGCTGCTGCGGCTGCCCGCCATCTACGGCCCCGGCCGCAATCCGATGCTGAGCCTGCGCAACGGCACGGCGCGGCTGATCCACAAGCCTGGCCAGGTGTTCTCCAGGGTGCACGTCGACGACATCGTCGGGGCCGTGCTGCACAGCATCGCCCTGCCACCCCAGGCCCGACCGGACACCCTGATCCTGGCGGACACCTGCCCCTGCCCCTCCAGCGAGATCCTGGGTCTGGCCGCCCACCTGCTGGGCTGCCGACTGCCGGAGGTGCAGCGCTACGAGGACGTGGCTCCCAGCCTGGGACCCATGGCCCGCAGCTTCTGGAGCGAGAATCGACGGGCCAGCAGCCGGCGGCTCCGGGAGGACCTCGGCTACCGCCTGCTCTATCCCACCTACCGGGAGGGCTTGTCGTCCTGCAGCGGGGACTTCTTCTGAGCGCCGAAGATCGACGTGTCGATCATGGAAGAGACGCCCGTGTCCTTGCCGATCTTCTGCCAGTCCACCACGACCCACTCATTGCGGAAGGCGACCCCACCACCCAGCAGCAGCGCACCCAGCAGCAGCAAACGGACCATGGACCGACCCCGACAACGCCCGATGGAATGAAAACTACAGCGGATCGCCTTGTCATCGCCCTGGGGGATCCCGCCGGCATCGGCGCCGAGGTGACCCTCAAGGCCCTCGCCCAGCCGCGCCCCGCCGACCAGGAGGTGGTCCTGGTGGGCTGCGGCCGCTGGCTGCGGGACTGCCACCGGCACCTGCTGACCTGCAGCGACGCTCCCCTGGCCGACCCCGACGACTTCGCCGTGGAGGACGTGCCGCTGGAGCAGCCGGTCGTCCCAGGGGTCAGCAGTGCCGCCGCCGGAGCCGCGAGTTTCACCTGGCTGACCCGGGCCGTGGCACTGGTGGGGGCCGGCGGCGGCCGGGCCCTGGTGACGGCCCCGATCGCCAAAGCCAGCTGGCAGGCGGCCGGCCATGCCTATCCCGGCCAGACGGAGCGGCTGGCGGAACTCACCGGCAGCGCCGACGCCGGCATGCTGTTCACCGCCCTGGCCCCCGGGGGCGGCTGGCGGCTCAACACCCTGCTGGCCACCACCCACATCCCGCTGGCCGAGGTGAGCGGCCGGCTGACTCCGGAGCTGGTGAGCCGACGGCTGGAGGCCCTGCTGGCCTTCTGCCATCGGTTCGAGGGCCGGCCGCGGCTGGTGGTGGCGGGCCTCAACCCCCATGCCGGCGAAGGGGGCCATCTGGGCCGGGAGGAGCAGGACTGGCTGATCGCCACCCTGCATCAGTGGCAGGGCCTGCATCCGGAGGTGCGGCTGGAGGGACCCGTGCCTCCTGACACCTGCTGGCTGGAGGCGGCGGCGGCCTGGAAAGGGGAGGGTGACGGGGCCGACGGCTACCTGGCGCTTTATCACGACCAGGGACTGATCCCGGTGAAGCTGCTCGCCTTCGACGCCGCCGTCAACACCACCCTGGGGCTGCCCTTCCTGCGCACCTCCCCCGACCACGGCACCGCCTTCGGCATCGCCGGCCGGGGCGTGGCCCGGGCCGACAGCATGGCAGCGGCGATCCGCACCGCCTGGGAACTGGGTTAGGCCGCCTTGATCCGCATCAGCACCTGACCGAATTCCACCGGGGTGCCGTTGTCCACCAGGATCTCCACCACCTCGCCGCTGAATTCACACTCCAGCTCGTTCATCAGCTTCATCGCCTCGAGGATGCAGACCGGCTGGCCGGCGCTGATGCGACTGCCCACCTCCACGAAGGGGGCCTCACCCGGCGCGGAGGAGCGGTAGAAGGTGCCCACCATCGGGGCGGTGACGGCCTGCAGGTCGCTGCGCACCGAGGCGGCCGGCGGCGGCGGCGCCGAGGGGCCGGGGGCGGCGCCGACAGGGGCGGC